>NZ_JBEPLZ010000002.1:0-442858 GCF_040545455.1 Enterocloster citroniae
CGGGCTTCTTTTTCCATGGTTTCATTCTGATATTTATGAGGGTTTGCACTGGCTTTGATGTGGGTACCATCAATAAAAAGACTTTCCGTATCCAGGAAACCACAGGCATCCACCTCCATTAGAATCCGGGAGAATATCTTTTGAAAAAGATCCGTATCCTTAAATCGTCTGGTATAGTTCTTTCCAAAGGTAGAAAAATGAGGGATATCCTCATACAGGCCGTATCCCAGATACCAGCGGTAAGCAAGATTCACTTCAATCTCTTTGATTGTTTTGCGCATGGAAGGGATGCCAAACACGTATTGGAGGATCACGATTTTCATTAATACAACGGGATCAATGCTTTCCCTGCCATAATGTTTGTAGAGATCTTTAACCTCGTCATAAATAAAGCTTAAATCAATGGCTTCCTCCAGCTTTCGAACCAAATGACCGGAAGGGACGAGGTCATCCAGGCTTGCAATCTGTACTTGAGAACGTTCTGAATAATCTTTTTTCCCCATCATAAGAAAAAACCTCACTTTCGTATAGTACTATTATACTACATCGAAATCCTGAGTGAAAGAAAAAAGACAACCGCCTCCTATTAGGAGGCTAGTTGTCTACAGTCTGAGATGGGAACCTTTGGGTTCCCATCTATTTTGTTATGCCTAAAAAAGTGGATCAAAAAACATCCCTGTCAGAATAGTTAAGGCTGTAAAAACCTTGCTTCTAACAGGGATATTTGGTCTCTATCCTTTAACGGTACGGATACTCTGGCGCTCTACCAGGGACGTGCGTATCTCAATGGTAAGGATCTCACGGCTGTTGCTGTTGATCTTTTCCAGGAGCCGTTTGACGGCCTGTACGCCCATCTGGTGCTTTGGCACATGCATGGTGGTGAGAGGGGGATCCATGAGTTCGCACATAGGCATGTCGTCAATGCCGATGATGGAGATGTCCTCGGGGATACGGTATCCCTTTTCCTTTAATGCGCGCATGGCGGATAAGGCAATGATGTCATTGTCGGCAAAGAACGCTGTGGGCATTACCGGGTCATGGCTCAGTATTTCCTTCATCTCACTGTAGGCGCCGTCCACGGTGGGAGTCAGCTTGTACTCGTGCTCCGTGGGAATGTGCAGCCCGCTTCTGCGAAGTTCCCTGTGGTATCCGTCTTTTCTCTCTGAAAAGTTATTGATATGGCATGCGGAATGGAGATATCCGATGTTGGTGTGGCCGCTGTGGATCAGCTGTTTGGTGGCGCATCCGGCAGCCTGTTTGTTATTGATCACAATGGTGTCCAGGGCGATCTCGTTAAACGCACTGTCTAACAGCACGGTGGGGCATCCCAGGGATGTGAATACGGAGGCGTCTGCCAGGGCCATCTCCGTGGCCAGCAGCAAAAGCCCCTTGCATTCTTTGGAATGGATCAGCGGCAGAGTGGTGGAGAGGTCGCTTCCTTCATTAAAATACGCAATCTGAAGATTGTATCCACTGCTCTTGCAGGACTGCTCTATGCCTTCGATCAGCTGTGAAAAGAAGGGGGTATCACCCACTACCTTTCCGTGCTTTTTAAATATGACAAAGTAAATGAAGTCAATGGTCTGTGGTTTATATCCGTAGGCGGGTGACAGGGAACCCAGTTCTATCATTTTGTCAAGAACCAGTTTCCTTGTGCTTTCGCTGATCCCAGGCTTGTTGTTTAAGACCATGGAAACAGTGGAGGGGGATATGCCCAGCAAATGTGCCAGATCTTTGGCTTTGATCGTCTTGTTCATGGGAAACTCCTATCTAGTGCTGCCCGGCACTCATATATTGCTCTGTGTCTTCTTAATATAGCATCATTATAAAAGATGTGGGGGGATTCGTCAATAGAAATTCAATAAAATTTAATAAATAATTGAATAAATTTAAATGGAGAAATTCAATCGAGAATGTTGGTGTACAAAGTTAACAAAAAAATATCACAATATTAATGCAATATATCCATTGAAAAATGGGTAAAATTGATATAAACTATCGATAAGTTCAATTAAAAAATTTAAAATTGAGAAAATATTGAAATAAAAGTCAAATTTAATTCAATTAAATTTAGTAAAAAATTTAACATTAATATGGAAAGTAATGAATGTAAGACAGATAATGTTAAAATTTTAATAAAAACAAAGGAGAAGAGAAGCATGAAAAAAAGATTATTGAGTTTATTGGTCTGTGCGGGCATGGTAGGCAGTATGCTGACAGGATGCGGCGGCTCAGGAGGAGCGTCAGGAGGAGCGTCAGGGGGAACCCAGGGAGGGACCACCCAGGCGGCTTCCGCCCAGGCTGGAACGGAGGCAGGCACCAAAGGACAGGAAGCTTCGGGGGAAGCGGTGGAACTGACCTTCTGGTCCATGGCCCAGAGAAAAGATTTTGAGGACAAGATCATTGCCGCATTTACAGAGAAGAATCCGCAGATCAAGATCACACCCACCTACTATTCAACAGACGATATCAAGGCAAACCTGAAGGTGGCGGCATCTTCGGGCACCTTACCGGATATGTGGTACAACTGGGGCGGGAGCCTGGCAAGTTATTATCCGGCCAACGGGCTTACATATGACTTTACGGAATACGCAAAGGAACACAATTGGGATGACAAATATCTGGCTTCCTCACTGGAACTGTGTACACTGGAAGGACAGCTCAGCGGCATTCCCCAGAGCGTTGCCATGATGAACCTGTGGTACAGGCAGGACATTTTTAAACAGTTTAACCTGGAGGTTCCAAAGACCTTTGAGGAGCTGGAAACAGTGTGTGAGACACTGAAAGCGGGCGGGGTTATTCCCTTTGCTACCGGCGGACAGTACGGATGGCACGTAATGAGATATATCCAGGACCTTTTGGAATATTACGGCGGAGCCGAGGAGCATGACGGACTGAACAATATGACCACTGACTGGGGAACATCCGAGGCAGTGACAAAGGCATTTGCTAAGTTTAAGGAGTGGACGGACAAGGGATATTTCAATGAAGGCTTCCTGACCGAGGATCCCAATGACTGCAGGATGTACCTGTACAACGGCACCTGTGCCATGATCATTGACAGTCCCACCATGGCTTCCCAGATCCTGAACGCGGAGCAGGATACCAGCTTATACAGCTTTTTTGCTTTTCCAACCGAATCCAACGGGGACGGAAGCGGACGTATGGCAGCCTATGTGAAGATGACCCAGGTAAATAAAAATGTAACTGACGCGCAGTTGGATGCAATTGTAAAATTCTGGGATTTCTATTACAGCGCGGATGAGAATCCTGAATTCTCTAATATTGAGCAGCCCATCGCCCTAAAGGGGGCTCAGCTTCCTGAGTCACTGGCCATTGCGGACGGCGTTATGGAACTGATGGATGCCTGCGGTATCTATACACAGATGGATCAGGCCCTGCCTGCCCAGGTGGCGGACCAGATGTTTGCGGCACAGGATAATGTGGTGATCGGAAACATGAAACCGGAAGAAGTGGGGGCAAGTGTGCAGACTGCCATCCAGTCTTATCTTGCAGAGAATCAGTAAAAGAGAGGTCAGGAGCTGTGCCTTATGTGCACTGTAAGGCACAGCCTCACCTTCAGGGGCGTGTTTGAAGACCCATTCCCGTCCCGGCTATGCATCAGAAGGAGGTATTCCTTGAAACAGAAAAAAATAGATATAAAGGCTTACTTGTTTTTGCTACCGGCATTTGTTATTTTCAGTTCCGTGGTGATCGTACCCACTTTGTATTCCTTTTACCTGAGTTTTTTTTCCTGGAATGGGATTGGGGAAAAGAAATTTGTGGCATTTAAGAATTATGTAAATCTGTTTACACTGGATCCGGTATTTATCACAGCTTTAAAGAACAACTTTATCTGGATCCTTCTGACCGTTCTTTTCACCGTGACCATGTCCCTGCTGCTGGCAGTGGTGTTAAACCGCTCTTTTAAGGGAAGGGTGGTATACAGGGCCATTTTCTATGTGCCCTATATGCTCTCATGGGTTGTGGTAGGCGTTATCTGGAAATGGATGTATAACCCCAATATGGGATTTATCAATGAATTCCTGAAAGTCATTGGCCTGGGAAACCTGAAGGTGGCCTGGCTCTCAGAGCCTAAGATCGCTCTTTACTGTGTATATTTTGCTGCTCTCTGGCAGGGGATCGGCCAGCCCATGATCCTTTTCCTGTCCGGGCTCCAGACCATTCCCGGGGATGTGCTGGAAGCGGCAACCATTGACGGGGCCGGCAAGGTGAAAGCCTTTATCCATATTACGGTTCCCATGCTGAAAGAGACATTTGTTGTTGTTTTTGCAACATTGATTATAGCAGCCATGAAAGTGTACGATATCATCAAGGTAATGACAGGCGGCGGGCCGGGAAATGCCACGGAGACCCTGGCAACCTACATGTATTCCCAGACGTTTATGTACAACAACTTCGGCAAGGGCAGCGCCATTGCCAGCGCCATGTTCCTGATGATGATCTTTATCATTGTGCCATATGTGATCTACACTGCCAAGGAAGACTAAGGGGGAACGGGAATGAAGAAGAAAAGAAAACAAATCATTTTTTATATTCTGCTTACATTGCTGGCCCTGCTCTGGATGGCTCCCGTGGTCACTGTGTTTATCACAGCCCTAAAGTCACAGGGGGATTTCTATTCCGGGAACAGCCTGTTTTCCCTGCCGGACCAGTTAAAGTGGTCCAATTTCACAGATGCTTGGACCAAGGGACGGCTGGGCACCTACATGAAGAACGGCCTTATCATCTGCCTGCTGAAGGTCCCTCTGGGCATTCTGGTGGAATCCCTGGCTGCATTTGCGATCACACGTCTGAACATTAAACACAAGACAGCCATCTTTGTATTTTTCCTTCTGGGCATGATGCTGCCTCATCAGATGGCCCTGATCCCATTAAACCGTGCATTTTCCAATTACAATCTGATCAACAACTATGCGGGCCTGTTTGTGGTGTACACGGGGTTTGGTATCGGGTACGGCATACTGGTGCTGAGAGGATTTATGAGGTCCATTCCAAAGGACCTGGACGAAGCCGCTTACATAGACGGATGCGGTAAGCTGCGTTTGTACTATAATATCATACTTCCCATTACAAAGCCTGCCATTGCAACCGTATTTATCGTGGATTTCCTGAATACATGGAACGAATTCCTGTTACAGAGTATTTTGATCACCAGCGATTCACTGAGGACAGTGCCCAATGGCCTGATGAGCTTTATTGGGGAGTATGGAACGGATTACGGCCTGCTGAACGCAGGCGTGCTGATTTCCATCGTACCTGTGCTGGTGGTATACCTGTCCTTCCAGAAATACTTTGTGGAAGGAATGGCCGGAGCGGTAAAACAATAGGAGCCGGAAGGCGGAAGCCCGGCCAACAGGAGATGCAAAGCATTAAAAAACAAACATGAAAAGGAGAATATTATGGTTTATAACAATTATCATTTCAGGATACCCGAGGGTAAGATGGTCAGGCTGATCGTGAATACAGATGCCAAGAATGAGGCGGATGACCAGTATGCCATTGTCCATGCGCTGCTCAGCCCCAAGTTTGACAACCGGGGGATCATTGCCGCCCATTTCGGCAATGAGAAAAGTCCCCACAGCATGGAGGACAGCTATGACGAGGTCCTGAAAATGCTGGATCTCATGGATTTTCCAAGGGATCTGGCATACAAAGGGGCGGACCGCCGGCTGCCGGATGAGAAGACGCCTGTGGAATCCCAGGGGGCAAGGCTGATCATTGAGGAAGCCATGAAGGAGTCGGACATGCCGCTGTACGTGATCTTTCTGGGACCCCTTACGGATATGGCGTCCGCTTATCTGATGGAGCCCAGGATCGCGGGGCGCCTTACCTGTATCTGGATCGGAGGAGGCAAATATCCGGAAGGCGGGTATGAATACAATCTGAACAATGATATCAGATCAGCCCGGGTGGTGATGAACTCAGACATGCCTGTATGGCAGATTCCCAGAAATGTATACAGCCAGGTAATTGTTTCTTTGGCGGAGCTGGAGTACAAGGTCCGTCCCTGCCGGGAGCTGGGCAGGTATCTGTTTGACCAGCTGGAAGAGCATGGGCACACATCCTTTGCCAGGGCAACCACAAGGACCGGGGAATACTGGTGCCTGGGAGACTCGCCGGCAGTGGGGGTACTGCTGTTTGCCCATATGTTTGATTATGACTGGGTCCAGGCGCCCCTGATCACGGATAATATGACCTATGCAAAGAACAGCCAGAACCGCCCCATCCGGGTGTACAACCGTGTGGATCACAGGTTTATTCTGGAAGATTTCTATGCAAAACTGGCGCTGTTTACAAATAAGTAACAGTTACAAATAATCCATTAAATAATCCATGACAATGAGGTGAAACAGGATGAATAGTATAAAAATCGGATTTGCACCCACCAGAAGAAGCATTTTCAGCGCGCCGGATGCGATCAAGTATGCAGGGCTTACCAGAAAACGCCTGGAGGAGCTGGGAGTAGAGTTCGTGGATATCACGGATATCAATGGGGAGGGACTGCTCTATGACGAGGGGGACCGGCTGAAAATAGAGGAAAAGTTTCGCAGGGAAGGGATTGACGGACTGTTTTTCCCGCACTGTAATTTCGGCACCGAGTATGTGGTGGCCAGAATGGCCCGGGATCTAAACGTTCCCGTCCTTCTCTGGGGGCCGAGGGATGAGCGGCCGGATGAAAACGGGATCCGCCTCAGGGACAGCCAGTGCGGCCTGTTTGCCACAGGAAAGGTGCTGCGCAGATTCCGGGTGCCCTTTACCTATATGACCAACTGCCGCCTGGAGGATGCCGAGTTTGAGCGGGGAATCAGGGATTTCCTGGCTGTCTGTAATGTGGTCAGGGTGTTCAGGAACACCAGGATCCTCCAGATCGCTCCCAGGCCCTTTGACTTCTGGTCCACCATGTGCAACGAGGGGGAACTTCTGGAAAAATTCAATATCCAGCTGGCGCCCATTCCCATGCCCGAGCTTACGGCTCAGGTGAAGCTGGCCAAAGAGGAGGGCAGAGAAGTAAAGCGCGTGATGGAATACTGCCGCCAGACCATGGATGTGAAGGTCAAGGAGGAGGAACTGGAAAATATAGCCGCCATGAAGGTGGCCATGAAACGCCTTGCGGTAAAATACGGCTGCAATGCAGTGGCCATCCAGTGCTGGAATGCCCTTCAGGGCGAGCTGGGCATCATGCCCTGCGCGGCCAATTCCCTGTTAAACGAGGAGGGGCTGCCGGTGGTGTGCGAGACGGACATACACGGCGCCATCACGGCGGTTATGGTGGAGGCGGCTGCCATGGACGGGACCAGAGGGTTCTTTGCCGACTGGACCGTGCGCCATCCGGACAATGAAAACGGGGAACTGCTTCAGCACTGTGGTCCCTGGCCCATTTCCGTGGCCCAGGAAAAGCCGGTGATCGGATATCCGCTGGCATTTGACCATCCGGGAGCAGTGGAGGCCCTGGCCAAATACGGGGATGTGACGCTGGCCAGATTTGACGGGGACAACGGCGAGTATTCCATGCTCATGGGAAATGCAAAGGGGATCGAAGGCCCCTACACAAAGGGCACCTACCTGTGGGTGGAGGTGGAAAACTTAAAACGTCTGGAGGATAAGCTGGTATGCGGTCCCTATATCCACCACTGTGTGGGAATCCATAAAAAGGTGGTCCCGGTGCTCTATGAGGCATGTAAGTATATCGGTGTGAAACCGGATCTGTATGACCCGATCGAGGAAGAGGTAAAGGCGTATATCCGAGGGGAATAAGGTTGGAACACAAAGCCCGTCCTGACGGAAAGCAATTTTCAAACACGCTCTAATACAGGAGGTATGATAGATGGATGATTTATCAGTAATGGCTTATGAAATGCGAAAGGATGTGCTGGATATGATCTGCCGGGCCGGGACCGGACATATCGGAGGCGATTTCAGCGTGATGGAGATCCTGACAGACCTGTATTTCAGGCAGATGAACATTTCGCCGGAGCTTATGGATGACCGGGACAGGGATCGTTTTGTCCTGAGCAAAGGGCATTCCGTGGAAAGCTATTATGCGGTTCTGGCCAGAAAAGGATTTTTTGACATAGAGGAGGTAAAAGCCAGGTTCTCGGCTTTTAATTCCCCGTACATAGGCCATCCAAACAATAAGCTTCCAGGCATTGAAATGAACTCCGGTTCCCTGGGCCACGGGCTTCCTGTCTGCGTGGGCATGGCCCTGGCAGGGAAAATGGATCAGAGGGACTACCGGGTGTACACGGTGATGGGGGACGGTGAACTGGCGGAAGGCTCCGTGTGGGAAGGCGTGATGGCGGCATCCCATTATAAACTGGATAACCTGTGCGCTGTAGTGGATCGAAACCGGCTCCAGATATCCGGCCCCACCGAGGAGATCATGCACCATGATGACCTGGGACAGCGGTTTTCCAGCTTTGGCTGGCATGTGGTGACAGCTGACGGGAATGATATCCCCTCCCTGGACCGGGCCTTTGGAGAAGCCAGGCAGCAGAAAGGACAGCCCACGGTTGTGATCGCCAACACCATCAAGGGATGCGGGGTGTCCTTTATGGAGAACCAGGCGGGCTGGCACCACCGGGTGCCTACGGATGAGGAGCATCAGGCAGCTGTGAGGGAACTGGATGAAAAGGTGAAAGGAGGCGGAATCTGTATATGAATAAGGTTGCAAACCGTCAAGTGATATGCCAGGTTCTCTGTGAGGAAGCAAAAAAAGACAGGGATATCGTGGTATTGTGCAGTGATTCAAGAGGTTCGGCTTCCCTGGCGCCTTTTGCAAAGGAACACCCCAACCAGTTTGTGGAGACAGGGATCGCGGAACAGGATCTGGTGGGGATCGCAGCAGGGCTGGCAAGGAGTGGGAAAAAGTCCTTTGCAGCGTCACCGGCCTGTTTTCTCTCCACCAGGAGCCTGGAGCAGGCAAAGGTGGACGTGGCATATTCCAATACCAATGTAAAGCTCATAGGCATCAGCGGAGGCATCAGTTATGGAGCGTTGGGGATGAGCCATCACTCTGCCCAGGATATTGCGGGAATGGCGTCCATCCCCAATATGAGGGTGTACCTGCCCAGCGACCGCCACCAGACAGCCTGCCTTGTGAAGGCGCTGCTAAAGGATGAGAAGCCTGCCTATATACGGGTGGGCAGGAATGCGGTGGAGGATGTGTATGAGGAGGGAAAGGTTTCCTTTGTGATGGACCGGGCTAATGTGCTGAACCGGCAGGAACAGGGGGCGGATGTACTGATCGTGGCCTGCGGTGAAATGGTGCGTCCTTCCCTGGATGCGGTTTCCTGTCTGGCAGAGGAGGGAATCCGGGCAGAGGTGATTGACATGTACTGTGTAAAACCCCTTGACACATCCACCCTTTTAAAAGAGGCAGGAAAAGCCCGGGCAGTGGTGACAGTGGAAGAACACTCGCCCTTTGGCGGCCTTGGCTCCATGGTAAGCCAGGCAGTGGCAGGCCATTGCCCTAAAAAGGTGATAAACCTGTCCCTGCCGGACAGTCCGGTGGTGTCCGGAACATCCAGGGAAGTTTTTGATTATTACGGACTGAATGCAGCGGGGATCACGGCTGCGGCAAAGGAAGCGCTTGAGAGGTAATGGAATGGAACATGAAACAAAGTATATGCTTTCCGTGGACCAGAGCACCCAGGGAACCAAGGCACTGATATTTGACCGGTCAGGGAAGATGATCCAAAGGCATGACATCCAGCACCGCCAGATCGTGGACGGGAACGGATGGGTGGAGCACGATCTGGAGGAAATCTGGGAAAATACAAAGGCGGCTGTGAAATGGGTGATGGAAGAGGCCGGGATTTTGCCGGGACAGATCGTTGGACTGGGGATCAGCAACCAGAGGGAGACGGTAGCTGCCTGGAACCGGAAAACGGGCAAGCCCATTTTCCACGGAATTGTATGGCAGTGTCCCCGGGGGGAACAGATCTGCGAAGGGGTCAAGGCACAGGGGTATTCCGCAATGATCAAAGACCGGACCGGATTGGAGCTGTCCCCTTATTTTTCAGCCAGCAAGCTGGCATGGATCTTTCAGAATGTACCGGAAGCAGGTCCTTTGGCGGAAAAGGGGGACCTGTGCTGCGGGACCATAGATTCCTGGCTGGTTTTCAAACTCACCCAGGGGGCTGAGTTTAAAACAGATTACTCAAACGCATCCAGGACCCAGCTTTTAAACCTTTGCTCCCTCACATGGGACAGGGAGATCTGCCGTATATTCGGCATCCCTGTGTCATGCCTGCCTAAAATCTGTGATTCAGACGCCATATTCGGAAAGACCCGCATGGAGGGGCTGTTTGATGAGGCGATCCCCATCAGCTGCGTCATGGGGGATTCCCACGGCGCCTTATTCGGCCAGGGATGCCTTGAGCCGGGAATGGCCAAAGCCACATACGGAACAGGTTCATCGGTTATGATGAATGTAGGTGATGCACCTGTGTTCAGCAATCAGGGTCTGGCTGCATCATTGGCCTGGTCCAGGGGAGGGAAGGTCCAGTACGTGCTGGAGGGCAATATCAATTACACAGGGGCTGTCATTACCTGGCTGCAGAAGCAGCTGGGGCTGATTGAACATGCCTCTGAAACGGAAGGTCTGGCCCTTAAGGCAAATCCCAGGGACAGGACGTATATTGTCCCTGCATTCACAGGACTGGGGGCTCCGTATTACAACAGCGATGCCACGGCCCTGATTACCGGGGTTACACGGATGACGGGAAAACCCGAGCTGGTAAAAGCCGCCCTGGACTGCATCGCCTACCAGATCCAGGATGTGCTGGTATTAATGGACCGGGAGTTTGGAAAAGGAACCGGCAGAGGCATTGCCGCCCTGAGAGTGGACGGCGGTCCTACGAGAAACCGGTATCTGATGCAGTTCCAGTCAGATGTTCTGGGGATACCGGTGGAGGTGCCTGGGGATGAGGAGCTTTCCGGCATTGGTGTGGCCTATATGGCCGGGATCCGGTTGGGCTTCTATGACATTACAGACCTGTTTGGGGATTCCGGAAGAGAGCGCTATGTTCCCCGGATGGACCAGGAGGTAAGGCGGGAAAAGATATTGGGGTGGAAGAAGGCCGTGGAGCGGACGGTGCTTTGACGGGGCTCAATGGTTAGTAAGAATGAATGGTTAGTGAGAATAAGTGGTGATTTAAACTGCACGATTTAGTGATGATCGTGCAGTTGTTTTTTGTATTGGATCCTATTTACACATAGCCGGAGAAACAACCGGAAAAATATCATATAAATTATTTTACACATATCTTGAAAAGTAAAATAATTGTGATATAATTATATGGAAAATATGTGGATAATCCGGTGAAACCACCTGCATTTCCCTGGTAGAGAGATAATTATCTCTAAATTTACGGATAAATCCATATAAAACACTTGACAATACGGATAAAATAAAATATAATTATCTCATAAATTTAAAATAATTATACGCAAATATAGAGATAATTATTTTAAATAACATCCCGTATTGTTCTATAAGGAGGAAAAATGAGCAATATTAAGGATGTAGCAAAGCTGGCCGGTGTGTCAGTGCCGACCGTTTACAAAGTATTTAGCAGTAATCAATATGCAAGTCCTACAGTAGAAGAAAAGGTGATGAAAGCAGCCAGGGAATTGGGATATGTCCACAAGGCGGCGCAGAAAGGAAATACGGAGAAAACCATAGCGGTCATCATTGATGATATTACCAATCCCTTTTACGGCGCCATGGTCAATGAGATCAGAAAGGGCCTGAACCGGTACGGACATCATCTGATCACCATATCCAATGCGGAAAGCTGGGAGCAGGAGGGGAAGGATATACAGGCGCTGATGGAATGTAAGGCGGACGCCCTGATCTTTGTTCCTGCCCTGGGAGAACCACAGCAGGCCGTGAACCGGCTGATCGCCCAGAACTATCCGCTGCTCCAGCTGTTTCGGCCCTTGTATCCGGATATTGATACCATACTCATCGATGATGAGCTGGGAGCATATCTGGCAGTGAAACATCTGCTCCAGAGCGGACACAGGAGGATCATGCTGATCACCCGTTCCAACCCCCTTTTGGTCAAACGCGAGGAGGGATATGCCAGGGCATATCAGGAATTGGGTATCCCCATGGATGAACAGTGTATCTGCCTTATGACTTATGTGGATAATATTAAGGAAATGCTGAAAACCAGGATACGGGAGATCGAACCCACGGCGATCCTGTCAGTGGGGGAGAGGCTCAGTGTGAGTACGGTCCAGGCCTTGCGTGAGATGAACCGCAAGGTTCCTGATGACGTAAGCCTCATTGTCTATGATGACCTGGCCTGGACCGCGGCATTTGACATCAGCGCCGTGTCCCACTCCTTTGAGGCCATTGGAAACCTTGCGTCCGAGCTGATCATGGAACGGCTCAAAGAGTCGGACACAGGGGAGCGCAAGCCCCCGGCAAGGCTGGTTCTGGATCCAAAGCTGGTGACACGCAATTCAGTAAAAATACTTCTATAATGATACTTTTAAAAATACTTCTATGAAGGTACTTCTGTAGGATACATGAAAGAGGAAGGGAAGGATCAGACATGAAAAAAAGATGGGGGATATTACTGGGAATAACAGGTATGGCGATGGCAGCGCTGCTTACGGGCTGCAAAGGAACAGGGGAGGCCAAGGCTCCCGGGGGAGCCGGGGGAGAGACCTCTGTGGAAACTTCTGCGGCAGGACTGTCGGGGGATAAGACAGGAGATGCGGCAGCGGGCGCGGCAGGGGAAGGGCAGATCACATTTACATTTGCCGAGCATGTGGCAAACATTGAACAGCAGGCTCCCCAGGTTTACGGGGTGGTGCAGGAGTATATGAAGCTGCATCCCAATGTGACCATTGAACTGACCGGGGCCAGTGCGGATGACCTGACAAGAAACATCCAGATGGCTGCCCAGAGCAACACGCTGCCGGACCTGTTCTGGATCCGCCAGCCCGTGGCTGTGGAGATGGCAAAAGCCGGATATCTGGCAGACCTGTCCGAGGATATTTTAAATGACCGGGAACTGACGGACACGTTTCTTCCCCATGTCCTGGATTCCCTGAAGATTGACGGAAAGCTCTATGGGATACCATGTGAGCTGCAGTCCAATGGCTTTTGGGTCAACAAGGCCATTTTGGACCAATACGGCCTTGAGATGCCTGTTACCTATGAGGATTTCATCTCATGCTGCACTGTACTAAAAGAAAATGGCATCATTCCCGTGGCACAGGGAGGAAAGGACGTGTTTACTGCCTGGGCCTGGGAAAACGCCCATTGCAGATATGGTTTCTATGACCATATTGACGGAATTATCGCGGGCACGGACAAGTGGAGCAATCCGGATTATCTGAAATTTTACCAGAAGCTTTCCGATATGAGGGATGCGGGCGTGTTTTCTGAGAATGCTAAGAATACGGATTATGCCCTGTCCGTGGAACAGTTTTTGTCAGGGCAGGCAGCCATGCTCAATTCCGGTGTCTGGGACACCAAAAAATTTGATCAGAGCGATCTGGCAAAGGATATCTATTACTGGTGGGGACCAACCTTTGAGGATGGAGTGGGGGAACAGGAGGTTTCCATGAAAGCGCCTGCCCATCCATACGTGGTATCTGCGCGCCTTAAGGAGGAGGAACCTGAAAAGTACGCGGCTGTGATCGATTTCCTTAAATTCTATTATGGCAAACAGGGAACGGAGATCATTGCAAAGGATAACCAGAGTATTCCGGTTACACGTTATGAGGGGGAGATCGATGCAGAGACATACCCTGTTTTTGCAAGGGTGATCACAATGATGAATGATGACTGGGAGAGCCCGGCAGTGTGTCCGGATATGTATATCTCAGGCCAGATCATCAATCAGTACAGGGAAAGCATCTGCGGTGTGATTAATGGGATCTATACGCCTCGGGAGGCAGTGGATTATCTGGACGGGATACAGGCAACCATTCAGTAATACACGGCAATTGAGAAACAAGGGACAGGAACGGGCCGCCAGAACAATCTGGCGGCTCTGTTAAGAAAGGACAAGATTATGCGCTGGCTCAGCAAAAAGCAATCATTTGTGATTCTTCTGGCGCCGACCCTGATTCTGTTTACGCTGTTTGCGGTGGTTCCGGTTGGGATTGCATGTTACTACAGCTTTACGAATTTTACAGGGATCGGTTCTCCCACATTTGTAGGTCTTAGTAATTATATGACTCTTTTTAAGGATAAAGTGTTTTTCCTTGCACTTAAAAATACCGGAATCGTTCTTGGTGTGTCTGCTGTCACGGTCATACCGCTGTCATTTTTGCTGGCACTATTGCTGGACCGCGCCTTTCCCGGCACAAAACTGGCAAAAGCCCTGAACTTTTCACCCAATATCATTGCGCCGATCCTGGTGGGGCTGATCTGGGTCTTTATCCTGGACCCAGGCATGGGACTGGTCAATGCCCTGCTGCGCCAGCTTGGCATGGTTTCCTTACAGCCTGAATGGATCGGGGGCAGGACGCTCACCCCTTATTCCGTGGCATTTGTCTATCTGTGGAAGGTGCTTGGATATAATGCTACGATATTTATGGCGGCGTTTAAGATGATCCCCGGCGATATCTATGAAGCGGCCAGTATTGACGGGGCGGGAGGAGCGAAGAAGCTGTGGTATATTACCATCCCCATGATAAAGCCCACCCTGCTGATCGTGACCATCCTGCTGATCACAGGCGTGTTTAAGATATTTGAAATCGTAGTGCAGCTCACCGCAGGCGGACCGAACCATTTATCCGAGCTTCTTGTTACGTATATGTATTACATGACATTCCAGTCCACCAAATACGGCTATGGCATGAGCATTGCCATTGTGACCTTCCTGCTCACAGCGGTGTTTGCCGTTATCTATATTGGTGTGACCAGAGAAAGGATAGGGGAGGAATAGACATGGGACATTCCGATAAAAAAAGCCATTATACCACCGCGGCCCGCAGGATGGACCGGATACTTAACTGCATTGTAGTAGTCATAACCGTGATGATGATCATCCCGTTTTTGTGGATCATCCTTATGTCCTTTAAGACGGATTCCGAAATATTGACAACTCCTTTTTCTTTGCCGGAGCAGTTCAGTCTGGACAATTACAAACGGGCCCTGGACATCCTGCCCTTGGGCAGCATGTATCTGAATACAATGATCATTGCCTTTTTTTCGGAGGCGATCTGCCTGGCAGCCACGTTTATGAGTTCCTATGGGCTCACAAGATTAAAATACAGATCGTCAAAACTGCAGAACGGATTATATCTTTATATCATCAGCGGCCTGATGATACCCACCTATATCCTGCTGTTTCCAATTTACAGGATCAACGTGATCCTGAAGCTGACAGGGACTTACACGGCGCTGATTCTGCCGCTGGCCGCATCATCCATCTCCTTTAATACGCTGATGTTTGTGGGATTTTTAAAATCCTTTCCATCGGAACTGGAGGAGGCTGCTGTTATTGACGGATGCGGGCTGATCAGGCTTTGCTGGTCTGTGGTAATGCCCCTAATGAAGCCGATCATGGCCACTGTGGTGATCTTTAATGTCCTGTATGTATGGAATGAGTACCCTCTTTCAGTAACCCTGATCCAGGACCCTGCCATGAGGACCATATCCATGGTGGTGTCCATGTTCCGGGGAGCGTACAGCATTGATTACAGCGGTCTGGTGGCTGGCACGATCATCATACTGATCCCCCAGCTGATCTTTTATGGGATTTTCCAGAAGTATATTGTGGGCGGCCAGACAGCGGGAGCAGTGAAAGGTTAAATACAAACTATTATATCTGAAAATAAATTTTACGGAGGAGTCGCTATGCAGCACAGACCAAAATACCATTTTTTACCTGAAAAAAACTGGATGAATGATCCCAATGGGCCCATTTTCCATGATGGGGTACATCACCTGTTTTACCAATATAATCCCACGGACTGGCACTGGGGCAATCTTCACTGGGGCCATGCCACAAGCCGGGACCTGGTCCACTGGGATCATCAGCCCATCGCCTTATATCCAGCGGTGGACCGGGGGGAGACAAACTGTTATTCCGGGTCCAGCTATATCCACGATGGAAAGATCGAACTGATCTATACAAGCGTGGGAGCGGGAGACAGAAGACAGATCGATGGCTCCGAGCAATGGGTTGCAGTGACGGATGACGGCATTACCTGGAAACAGATTCCGGAGAATCCTGTACTTACCCTGAAGGATCACGGAGGAAAGAGGCTCACCCAGTGGAGGGATCCCTTTATATTTGAATACAAGGGAAAGACGTACCTGCTGATTGCGGGGATTTCCGATGGCAGGCGGGGGGCGGTCCATATTTATACAGGGGAAGACGCCCGCCACTGGACCTATCTGGGGGAATTTTTCAGCAACAGCACGCCGACCAAGATCATCGAATGCCCCAATGTGGCGGTGTTTGGGGACAAACTGCTGTTTTTATATTCTGTGTGGAATCAGAGGGAAGTCCGCTACCATATCGGGACCATGGACGACCAGTATTGTTTTGTATCTGAGTCAAGCGGAAGGATTGATTACGGGGAATTCTTTGCCTCACAGATCTCCTTTGACGGGCAGGGAAGGACATACCTGTGGGGTTGGCTCAGGGAATTTCCACGCAGCCTGATCTATACGGACGGAGAATGGGCCGGGGTGCAGGCAATCCCCAGAGTGATCTCCCTGAATGAAAAACAGGAACTGGTGATCCGGCGTCTTCCGGAGACTGACCGGCTGAGGCGTGAATCGGAATCCATTACCCTGAGGGAATTCACCGGACGGCACGTGTTTGGGATGGAAGGCAATACGGTTGAGGTCGTGGCCAGGGTAAAGACAGATGCCCCGTTTAGCATCAGGGTGCTTGCCACCGAAGACTTAAAAGAATATACGGACATTATCATTGATCCCAGGGAAGGGACCATGGAGGTGCCGCTGCGCAGCTCAAGCCTTTTGGAGGAGGTGGACCACAACCTGTTAAAGGGGAGGTTTTGCCGGTCTGAGGACGGGGTGGTGGAAGTGGACATCCTGTTGGATTGTTCTGTTTTGGAAGTGTTTATTAATGACAACGGCTGCATCTCCCCCCGGGTTTATCCTGCACTGGATGGAAAATGCATCTCCTTTGCATCGGATGGCGTGGTGCAGGAAGCGGAACTGACCGTGTACCGTATGGAACTGTAGATTATATTGGAACTGTATTTTGATATGGGGGCGCAGGGACCGGGGATCACTGCCCCTCCTGCTGGTTTAATTTCCTCCATATGGTAGTCCTGCACACGCCCAGTTGTTCCGAGGTTCTGTTTATATTTCCCCCATTCTCCGCAAGACACCCACGGATGATCTCTAGTTCCATATCCTTTAACGGCCCTTTGTTCACGATCATCATATGGGCGTGATCCGTAACATTATCAGAGGGGCCATGTTTGACCTCATATTCATCCAGACAGACCCTGACCGGTGTGATTTTCATACTGTTTAATATAATGTACCGGTGGATCACATTCTGAAGCTCCCGTATATTTCCCTGCCATTTCCGCGTAACCAGGAACCTTATCTCCTCATCAGCCATCTTCCGGGTAATGGGAACCTTGTAGAGCCTGGAATACATCTGGGAAAAGAAGTCAATGTACTGGGGGATGTCTTCAGAGTGCTCGTTCAGATTAGGCAGATATAAATTCAATATATTCAGGCGGAAATATAAGTCTGAACGAAACTCATTGTTTTGTATCATGGCCCCGATATCTTTGTTGGCAGCGGATATAATACGGATATCAATGTAAATAGGAGTTTTGGACCCCACCCGCCGGATCTCCTTTTCCTGTACTGCGCGCAGCAGCGCGCCCTGTATTTTCATGGACAGGGAGTTGACTTCATCTAAAAACAGGGTTCCATTATGGGCAAGTTCCAGGAGGCCGGTCTTTCCACCCTTTTTTGCACCGGAAAAGGACCCTTCCTCATATCCGAATAATTCGCTTTCCAGGAGTGACTCCGGTATTGCGGCGCAGTTTACCGCCACAAAGGGCTGGGATCTGCGCTGGCTGGCATTGTGTATGCTCTGGGCAAACAGTTCCTTTCCTGTTCCGCTTTCGCCGTATATCAATATATTTGCATCCACCGTGGAGTACAGCATGGCTTTGTTGATGGTTTCTTTCATTTTATGGCTGCTGCCTATTATGTTCTGGAATGAATAGCTTGTATTTGTATTCTTTTTATGTATTTTATTGCGGAGTCTGGACTCGCTGTCTTGGATTTCCTCTGCATTTCTTATTACGATCACCAGATTCCTGCAGTGCTCATCCACGGTGATCCAGAATTTCTGGATAAAATACAGGGAGTCCCCGACCAGGGAGATACATTCATCCTGTTCCTGGTCCTCCATAAATGCTGCCAGATCCTTTATGGTAAACTGGGATGATATGTCAGACAAGGGTTTGTCCACAACCTGGGGCGTGGTCACCCCCAGCAGCTGTTCCATGGTATTGTTTATAAGGCAGACCCTGCCGTTGTGTATCATCATCAGCCCTTCGTGAAATGCATTCTGGATCTGATACAAGAGCTGCAGCTGGTTTTCTTCATAACTTTTAGAGTTGAGGATGGAACAAGCCTGGATGATCGTCTTCTTTATGGTGTCCTTGCTTGTTTTGACAAAGACAACAGGATATCCCAGGGCATGGCCCACATCCTGGCCAATGGTGCCTCCCCCTGCCACACAATCCATTCCCTGGGACT
Organism: Enterocloster citroniae; assembly: GCF_040545455.1. Classification (NCBI taxonomy): domain Bacteria; kingdom Bacillati; phylum Bacillota; class Clostridia; order Lachnospirales; family Lachnospiraceae; genus Enterocloster; species Enterocloster citroniae. Next base: position 18,767 of record NZ_JBEPLZ010000002.1, read on the forward strand.
GTGCCAGGACGATCTGGGTCTCAATATCTTTCTTTGATGCATATCTGTATATGTTCAGTTCCCTGATGTTGAGCAGGTCTTTTACAAACTGCAAGTTCAGGTCCAGGTGATCATTGTCTGCCAGTAATAATCCAACCCTGTCACCGTACCGGCCCGTGCCGGCCAACGCCTCAAGGGTGTCCATCCTGCCGGGATTGGCACTGAGGATGATAATGTCCGGAAACTCCTGTTTCAGGTAGTTGGCCATGGCTCCCCGTGTTACAATTACATATGGATAGCCCTGTTCGTTAAAGATAGCCCGGATCTGCAGGGAAAGGTTTTCCGTTATGTCATGGAAATCAATAAAATCATATTGGCAGCCAAGATCCTTACATACCTCGTCCACTGTCTGAAGCATACTTTCGTACATGTTTGTTATATAGAATTTTTGCGGCATGAGGTAACTCCTCTCAATGGGTGGTTGGATGGTGGTATATTTAAACATATTATAGTTGCATGTGATTAAAATTGCAACATGCCAATGGAAAAAAAGGGGGAGAAACTGGCTAAAACAGCGGATTTATTACTTGGCATGGAACTTGCTGTTATATAAAGCAGGGTGCGCACCTGATAAAACTATAAAATGGTATGAGGAAAGGATTGGGGAAGGATGTATAATTACAGTAAATATTTAACCAGATCCTGTTGGCTGGAGATCGATCTGGATGCAATTAAAAACAATTATTATGAACTGCAGAAAATGGTGGGACCGGAGATCATCGTGATGCCTGCGATCAAGGCCAATGCATATGGCCATGGTATTGTGGAGGTTGCCCGCGCCCTGGAAACATGCAAGGTAAAATACCTGGCTTCCGGAGTTTTGCATGAGGCTGTCAAGCTAAGAAAAAACGGGATCAAATCCCCCATCATGCTGTTTGTCGGAAACAACATTGAGGAAGTTGCCGACCTGTATGTCAGATATGACCTGATGCCTACTGTGAGCAGCATTTCCCAGGTAAAAGCCATATCAGAAGCAGCGGGAAACAAAACAATGAAGGTATTTCTGCCCGTTGAAACAGGCCGCGGCCGCCTTGGTATTAATGCAGAAGAACTGGCTGATTTTGTAAAGCAGGTTCTTGCATATAAAAATATTGACATAGTGGGCATGTACAGCCATATGTCCTGTCCGGACTGGCCGGATAAGGAGTCGTTCTCACAATGGCAGTATGATCGTTTTGTTGGAGCGATCCGGGCAGTTGAGGCATTGGGTGTCAAGCCGGAGTTTTTGCAGATCGCCAATTCAAACGGCAGTATTTCGCGGCCTGACATGAGACTTACAGGAATCTGCCCCGGACAAAGCATGTGGGGGTATTCGACCATAGAACGAAGGGAGCCGGCGCCTGATCTGAAGCCGGCCATCAAAGCCTGGAAGAGTAAGCTTCTGTGTGTGAAAGATACCATTGGAGGAAAGTTTGGGGAAGGGTTTGCCGCAGTTAAGCTGGACCGTCCCATGCGTATCGGCGTTATGGCCGGAGGAATGTATGACGGTATCAGCCCTCACCAGGCCAATGGGGGATATGTTCTGATCCGGGGAAAAAAGATCCCGGTGGCAAGTTCCATCTGCGTGGAACATACAATTCTGGACCTGACGGACTGCCCAGAGGCTGAAATCGGTGATGAGGTGGTGATCCTTGGAACCCAGGGGGACTATGAAATTACTATTCAGGATCTGATGGCCAGATGGAAGAAGTCTGTTCCGGAATTTTTGGTTTCATTAAATTACAGTATACCAAGGGTTTATTTTGAAGAGGGAAAGCCCCAGAGGGTAGTGTGTATGGACGAATCCCAGGAGATTGTTGAAGCCGGATCTGAAAAGGAGGGATAATGACCATGCTGAAAAAGATAAAGCTTAGCAATTCTGTTCTTGTTTTTCTGGCAATGATCCTGGGCAGCATTGCAGGTCTGCTGATCGGACCTGGGGCAGCCTCCATCGGATTTATCGGAACCATTTGGCTGAATATGATGAAAATGTTCCTGGTTCCTGTTGTTATTTTTGTTATGGTGAATGGGATCACAAGCATGGATGATCCGGCGATGCTGGGACGTCTGGGCATCCGTATCCTGTTCATATATACCTGCACCACCCTGATCGCAACCTGCATTGCAATCCCGGTGGCCGTATTTCTAAGGCCCGGCAATGGGTTTGTGTTTGAGAATACCAATGCTGTTATGGAGGTGAGCCAGATGCCTTCATTCACTGAATTCTGCAAGGGATTATTTTCAACCAATGTGTTTGAGTCTTTTACGGATGCCAATATGCTTCAGGTTCTGGTCATATCGGTCATCATAGGAATCGCTATTGTATTTATTAAATCAGATGAACAGAGAAAAAGCATCACTGCCTGGTTTGAGATGATGTACAATCTGTCCATGGCGATCATTAAAATTGTGATGGCTGTGGCTCCCATCGGTGTTTTCTGTCTGATGGCATCCACCATGGGCCAGTACGGCGTGGAGTTTTTAGCCACAATTTCAAAGCTTGTGGGAACATACTATGTGGCGGGTATCATTCACTTTATACTGATCGTGGTGGGATTGCCTACCCTCTCCGGCTACGGGCCCATACGGTTTATTAAGAGTGTGAGCGACACCATTGTCACCGCGGCCAGTACCTGCAGCAGTGCGGCGACCATACCTACAAACCTGCGTGTGGCGACAGATAAACTGAATATACCCAAACCCATTGCTAATTTCTGTATACCCCTGGGGGCGCAGATCAACCAGGACGGAGCCGCCATACTGACGGCTGTCGTCATGATCTTCTGCGCGCAGGCCATTGGCCTGGAACTTACCTTTGCCCAGATGATCCAGATGGTACTGCTGACCACGCTGGTTTCCGCCGGTGCTGCGGCGGTTCCCGGAGGCGGCATTGTGAGGCTGATGATCGTGGGCGCTGCATTTAACCTTCCCATGGAATTGATCGCCATTGTAGGCTCCTTCTACCGTCTGTTTGATATGGGCGCCACTGCGATCAGTACGGTGGGGGATGCGTCCGCAACCCTGTTCCTGTACCGGCTGGAAGAAAGAAGAAACAAAAAAGGAAAGGAAGTTACGATATAAATTGATGCGGGCCGTCATAGAGGTCTGTGATAAGAGATAAGGGGCTGCCCGGAATATTTGACAAATGTCAGGTGTTCCGGGCGGCCTTTTTAATGATGCAGGAAAACGGATCCTGATAAAACTGGAGCGGTATGGATTGTCACAGGGCCGGTTTTTTCGGGCACACCGGCCGGATAAACCGTGAGCACACGGTTATGATAGCGGATATAATAAAATCACAGATCAATAAGAACTTTGATGGAGGGAAAGTACATGGAATTAAAAGAAAAATTTAAACAGGAGAGGGAGTATTATCCGGCCCTTGCCCATTGGACGTATCTGGACCATGCGTCCGGCGGCCTGTATCCCAGCTACAGTACACAGGCGATGAAAGCGTATCTGGATGACATGTCTGAAAACAGCATGACATTCCGGGAATTTACGGAGACCTGGGACTTTGCGGATGAGATGCGCGGCATTGTTGCGCAAATGTTCCACTGCAAAAGCGATGAGGTCATGTATGGCCTTAGTTCTACATGGCTGTTTAATATTTTCATAAACGGTATCGGGATGAAGGAAGGGGATAATATTATTACCACTGCCAATTCCCACGCATCTGTCCCATATATCATGCTGAATAAGATGCAGGATGGAGTGGAAGTCCGTTTTGTGCATCCCAGGGAAGGAGTCACGGAACCGGAGGATATCTATAGACTGGTGGACGAGCATACGCGTGCAATCTGTCTTTGCTACGTGGAGAATACATACGGCTTTAAACATGATTTAAAAGTGTATGGAGAGTTCTGCTGGAAAAATGATATATGGTTTGCCGTGGATGCAACACAGGCAGCCGGTGCCATGAAGATCGATGTGGAGGAAATGAAGATTGATTTCCTGACAACATCCTCCTATAAATGGCTTTGCTGTATTCTTGGCATCGGCTTTGCATATATCAGCAAGCGGCTGCAGAAGTGCCTGAAGCTTGTGGACACTGGATGGAGCTGCTCCGTTGACCGGTGGCATAAGGATACGGAGCATCCGGTGATCAGTGAAGATGCAAGGCGGTTTGAGTGCGGAGGCATCAGCGTGGTGGGCCTGAAAGGTGTGTCAAAGATCATCAGCAGGTATAACGAGCTGGGGGCAGATGATGTGGAGCAATACTGCCTTTCCCTGGTCGATTACCTTTATGACCGTGTGGAAAAGGAACTGAAAAAGACAAGAATATATGGTAACTTTAAAAAGGAAAACCGTTCCAGCATCGTCACCCTAGCAATGCCCGCGGAGTGGGGGATGACAGATGAAAAGGCGGCCAAAAGCGGTATCCGCGCCCATTGTCCGGCTGAAGGGCTTCTCAGGGTAGGGTTTCATTTCTATAATAACACAGAGGATGTGGACCGGTTGGTGGATTTCCTGAAAACTTGTGAGCAAGGGGAGGAGTAAGGACAGATGGCAGTCAGTGCAAAAGAGCGGCTTAAGGAGCTTGGGATCGTATTGCCGCAGGTCAGCAGACCCAGCGGTTCCTATATACCGGCAGCAGCGTCAGGTTATCTGCTGTTTACTGCAGGACAGGTTCCAAGGGTCAATGGTATTGTGAAATACAAGGGAAAGGTGGGGGAGGACAGCACTCTTGAGGATGCTTACGCGGGAGCCAGGATCTGCGCGGTCAACTGCCTGGCAGCCATTGAACAGGCAGTGGGAAGTCTGGATCATGTGGCCCGGATCCTTAAGGTAAACGGATATATCAACGCTGCTCCCGGATTTACGCAGAATCCCAAAGTTCTGGACGGCGCTTCCGACCTGTTGTTAGAGATGTTTGGAAATGCCGGACAGCATGCCAGGAGCGCCATCGGAGTGCAGGCATTGCCGGACAATGCGGTGGTGGAAGTGGAGATGACCGTGCTGTTGAAGGGACCTTGTGAGTATCCGGCGGTCTGAGAACGTAAGGGCTGGTGAACGCGCCGGACCGGGGAGCGCGCCGGATTAGAGGGATGCGCCGGACCGGGGGAAATGCCGGTCTGTAAGAGAGTGCAAAACATAGGAGGGAACAATATGTGGAAACTGTATAAGAGGGTGCCATTGGTATATAAACTGATGTGCGGAATGGTCCTTGGGGTGGTGTGCGGCATTCTTTTTGGTGAAAGAATGCAGGCATTTGAAATTTTCGGAACTCTTTTTTTGAATCTTTTGAAAATGGCGTGCGTGCCGTTGATATTCTTTAACCTTGTCTCTGGAATCTCATCACTGGATGGACCTGAGGTGTTTGGGCGCATTGGTGTGAAATCCCTGGCTTATTACGGCCTGACAACCATATTTGCAGCAGTGGTAGGGGTAGGAGGCGGCCTGCTATTAAGACCTGGGGCCGGGTTGGTCCTCACTGAGTCATACCAGGGGGAGATTGCTGAAGTTCCGGGTATGCTGGACACGCTGGTGGGCATGGTGCCCTCCAATATTTTTTCAGCCCTGGCCAACACAAAGCTGGACCAGGTGGTGGTGTTTTCTGTTTTTGCCGGCATAGCTGTCCTTATGATGGAAAAAGAGGACAAGAACATGCTGTTTAAGGCGTTTAACGCATTTGCAAGACTGTTTAACAAAATGGTCGCCATTGTTATGGGATACGCGCCCATTGGCGTCTTTGCGCTGATCGGTTCAACTGTGGGTAAGTATGGCGCCGCCATGTTCGGGCCTGCAATGAAATACATTGCGGCAGTGGCAGTCTGCATGCTGGTGCATTTCTGCATTTACTTTGTGATCCTGTTTATCATGACAGGAAAGACGCCTTTGGATTTCCTGAAAAGGACCTTTGCCCTGATCGCTACCACATGCAGCACTTCTTCCAGCGTTGCCTCTGTGCCGGTTAATATGGAGTGCGCCAAGAATTTGGGGTGCAGCCAGGCAATCTATGGTTTTACCATTCCCCTGGGTTCCCAGATGAACAAAGACGGGCAGGCGATCATGCTGACCATATCGCTATTGTTTGCGGCTCAGGCAGCAGGGGTGACCTTTGGTTTCAGTGAACTGGTCAAAGCGATCCTCATCGCGCTGCTTTTAACAACCGGTTCCGGCGGGATCCCGGGAGGCGGACTGGTGACCATTGCAATTATCATTGATACATTTTCTATGCCCACGGAAGCGGTTGCCATCATTTCAGGCGTGTTCTTTATCATCGACCTTCTGAATACCACTATGAACTGCTATGGGGATTTGGTGGGAACCTATATTGTGGACTATACGGAAAAAAAGAGGCAGGCAAAAGTAGCGAAGGCTGTTGCACATTAGTGTATTCCCGGAGATTCCCGGAGTACACTTAAAGCCTGCAAATAAAAAAAGGAGGAAAGGGAAGGATGAAGAAAGATGTGATAAGACTGCGTCCGCTGATCAGTGATGAAATTTTGGAAAAACTCAGCCGTCAGGATGTGGCAACGGTTCATGAAGCCATGGGACAACGTGGAGCCATGACACATAACATACGGCCCATACGCCAGGGGATGAAATTATGCGGACGGGCGCTGACTGTTAAGTGCCATGCAGGCGATAATCTTATGCTGATCAAGGCTGTCAGCATGGCCCAAAAGGATGATGTGATCGTTGCGGATATGGGTCCTCTGGCGGATAACGGACCATTTGGGGAGGTGCTTGGAGTGGACTGCCAAAGCCATGGCGTCAACGGGTTGGTGGTGACCTGCGGAGTGCGTGATACAGAGGCATTGAGCAGCATGGATTTCCCGGTATTTTCAGGAGGGGTAAGTGTGTTTGGAACTTCAAAGGCTGTAAAGGGAACCATTAACCACCCTGTTGTTGTGGGAGGGGTGCTGGTCCATCCCGGGGATGTTATCCTGGGAGATTGGGATGGGATCGCAGTCATCCCCTGTGAGGAAGCGGCAGAGGTTTTAAGACTGGCGGATATGCGCAGGGAAAAGGAAAAGGGCGTCATGGAACGCCTGCGCAGAGGCGAGTCATTGTTTGATATATATGGTTACCAGGAAACATTCCAGGCATTAGGAGTGACTGAAGAATAGGGGGAATTGATGATGACGGATACAATTGTTGAACGTGTAAGAAAACTGGATACCACCAGCATTTCCGATGCCATGGATAAGCTGGGGATTGAGTGTTGCGGGTATCATATAAAGCCGGTCAGCACCGGGCTTAAGATCTGCGGCAGGGCATTTACGGTCCATTACGTGCCCTGCGGCGTGGTACAAGGAACGGTGGGGGATTTCCTGGATGATGTACAGCCGGGCCAGGTGGTTGTAATTGACAATGGCGGCCGTGATAACTGTACGGTCTGGGGTGATATTATGGCAAAAACCGCAAAACTCAGAGGGATCGAGGGTACGGTCATAGATGGGGTGTGCCGGGATATACCTGCTGTATTGGAGTGTGGGTATCCGGTGTTTTCAAAAGGCTATTATATGCGCACGGGCAAGGACCGGGTACGGGTGGATGCGGTAAATACACCGGTGCAGCTTTCAGATATCCCCGTGTATCCAGGTGATATCATCCTGGGTGACGATACCGGAGTGGTGGTGATCCCTCAGGACATGGCGGAGGAGGCGGCCCGGATAGCGGAGGAGATCGAGGAAAAAGAGCAGAGTATTTTTAAACTTGTATCCCAGGGCATGGCCTTAAAGGATGCGCGCAGCCAGGTTGGCTACCACCATTTGCAGACAAGGGAATAAGGGAGGATTTGTGATATGAGCAGGTTTAATGAGTTATATGGTGAACGGTTCAGAAAGCTGTCATCCACAAATGTATCAGATGCCCTGGATGCTCTTGGAATCCATGGTTCTACATGCGGTATCCGGCCTATGGCGGAGCGGTGGACAAAGATCGTAGGTCCGGCGGTCACCATGCGGATGACAGCTGCGGGAGAGACAAAACAGAAGACGCACCTGGGAATGAATGCCATTTCTGCAGCGGAAAAAGGCGATGTGATCGTGATTGACAATGGCGGCAGGATGGATACATCCTGTTGGGGCGGTATTCTGGCCAATGCAGCCAAAGTCAAGGGGATTTCCGGTACGGTGATCGATGGCTGCTGCCGTGATCTAAATGATTGCATGGATGCGGATTATATTGTCTATGCCCGCGGAACCGTGGTGTGTACGGCCCGGGGCCGTGTGATGGAGGAGAGTACCAACCAGATGATCCAGTTCGGGGGAGTCCAGGTGCGTCCGGGGGATATTGTGATGGGAGATAACAGCGGTGTGGTCATCATCCCACAGGAACATATGGAAGCAGTCCTTTTAAAAGCAGAGGAACTCTGGCAAAAAGAGGAGGACATGGTGGCGGAGATCCGTTCCGGTGCGGATATTCTGGAGGTTGATGCAAAATACAATTACAATAGAATGCTTCAGAAATGATCACATCAAGTCCTCCGAAAATCAACGGATACCGTGTTGCTTTTCTGCTGCCGGACAGGTACAATTGTTACAGGCTGAAACGTACAGCAAGGTAAAATCCGGGTGTAAGGAGGACTTTTTTGATGAACACAAAGCATTTGATAACCTTTGTTACATTTGCAAAGAAGAAATCTTTTCTGAAAACATCCATGGAACTGCATTATGCTGAATCCACGCTGGCGGAACATATCACATCCCTTGAGCGGGAACTGGGAGTAAAGTTAATAGAGGCAGGTTCCAGGGGCAGCAGGCTTACAAAGGCCGGAGAGGCATTTCTGCCCAGGGCAGAGGAAATCCTGGGAATGTGGCGGGAGGTGCAGCAGCAGATGGCCAAGATGAGCGGTATCCAGAGCATACGCATCATATCGGCTGAATCCCTGGCGCTGAACATGATGCCGCCTATCTATCGGGAATTTTTACAAAAGTATGAGAATATCCCCCTTTCCATATCCAACGGGCTGCCATCCACGTTCTGCGATCAGCTGAAAAACCATGATGTGGATATTGCCTTTGGTTACTATTGGGGGAAACTGCCCAAAGATAAGTATGAGTGCATCCGCATATGCCAGGATGAACTGGTATTTTTTGTATCACCCAGCCACCGGCTTGCACGCAGGTCATTGGTGAAGCTGGAGGACTTTGCGGATGAGATGTTTTTATTTACAAAAAGGGATTCTGTTTACTATGAGGAGGCCAACAAGCTTTTTAAAAGTTCGGGAATGAATCTGAATACCAGCTTTTTTATTGACAGCGCGGAGCTGATCAAAAAATATGTTTCCGACAGCAGGCATATCGGATTTCTGGCCAGGAGCACTCTTAAGAATGAGATCGAGTCGGGAAGCCTGGTCTGCCTGGAATTTGACGGGCCGTCCATGATGATCGACATTGTGGCCGTGACATTGCTGAAAAGCAATCAGGAGCCTATGATACAGGAACTGATACATATTGCCGGGAAGTATGCCCTTTGAGGGTATGATCTGTACGATACCGGAAAACTCGTATGGCAATTTGCTGCAGAAAATGGTATGATATGAATCATTAAGGATAATCCCCTGCAATCTACAGGGGGTTATATAAGAGAGCTAATAAGGAGAAATAAATAAGGAGAATCAAATACTTAATGGATAAATATCAGGTATTAAAGCAGTATTTTGGCTACGATACATTCCGGGAAGGCCAGGAGGCGCTGATCGATGGGATCCTTGCCGGACGGGATGTGTTTGGGATCATGCCGACAGGCTCAGGAAAATCTCTGTGTTTTCAGATACCGGCGCTTATGATGGAGGGGATCACCCTTGTGATCTCACCCCTGATCTCCCTCATGAAGGATCAGGTGTCAACCCTGAATCAGGCAGGTGTCCATGCGGCCTATCTCAACAGTTCACTGACCGCGGGCCAGTATTATAAAGCCCTCAGCCTTGCAAGGGAAGGGCGCTATCCCATTATCTATGTGGCTCCGGAGCGCCTGGAGACGGAAGGGTTCCTGGATTTTGCCCTGCACGCAAAGATCACCATGGTGGCCGTTGACGAGTCCCACTGCGTGTCCCAGTGGGGACAGGATTTCCGCCCCAGCTATCTGAAAATAGTGGATTTCATAAAAAAACTCCCAAAACGCCCGGTGGTCAGCGCGTTTACCGCCACAGCGACCAAAGAGGTGAGGGAGGATATCATAGATATTCTCATGCTTCAGGATCCGGTGGTGGTTACAACCGGATATGACCGCCCCAATCTTTATCTCGGCGTACAGTCCCCCAAGGATAAATATGCAGCCCTTAAGAATTTTGTGGAGATCCATCCAGGACAATGTGGGATCATCTATTGTCTGACCAGGAAACTGGTGGAGGAGGTCAGCGACAGATTGAGGGCGGACGGCATTTCCGTAACCCGGTACCATGCCGGTCTCAGCGACAAAGAGCGCAGGCAGAACCAGGATGATTTCATCTATGACCGGTGTCAGGTGATGGTGGCCACCAATGCGTTCGGCATGGGGATCGACAAATCCAATGTCCGGTATGTCATACATTATAATATGCCCAAGAGCATTGAGGCGTTTTACCAGGAGATAGGACGCTGCTCCCGTGACCAGGAACCGGGGGAATGCATCCTGTTTTACAGCGGCCAGGACGTGGTCACCAATCAGCTGTTTATTGATAACAACCAGGATAACCAGGAACTGGACCCCCTGACCCGCCAGATCGTGCAGGAGAGGGACAGGGACCGCTTGAGAAAGATGACGTTTTACTGTTTCACCAATGAGTGTCTGAGGGATTATATCCTGCGGTATTTTGGGGAGTATGGCTCCAATTACTGCGGCAACTGCCAGAACTGTATTTCCCAGTTTGAAAATGTGGATGTGACGGATATTGCCGGGGCATTGATCGGCTGTGTGTCGTCCTGCCGCCAGCGGTATGGGGTGAATGTGATCATTGACACGGTCCGCGGAGCCAATACGGCCAAGATCCGCCAGTACCGGATGGACTCCAACGCCTATTACAGCGCGCTGGCCAAGGTGCCCGCCCACAGATTGCGGATGGTGATGAACCATCTCATGCTCCAGGATTTTCTCACCGTGACCAATGATGAGTATGCCATTGTAAAGCTGACCGGGAAATCCCTCCAGGTTCTGGAGGAGGGGGAACCGGTTGTGATGAAGATGGCCAAGGAACAGGATCATCCCGCCAAGATAAAAAGTGAGAAAAAGACCAGGAAGAATAAGACCGCAGGTGTTTCCCTGTCGGATGCGGATGAGGGATTATTTGAAAAGCTGCGGACCCTGCGTATGGAGATCGCCAGGGAGGAAAATGTACCGCCTTATATTGTGTTTTCAGATAAGACCCTGGTGTCCATGTGTATGGTAAAGCCAAGGACAAAAGCCGAGATGCTGACCGTGTCCGGGGTTGGGGAATTCAAGTTTGAGAAATACGGAGAACGGTTCCTGGCCTGTGTCATGGAGGAGGCGGGGGCTATTGGCAGCGAGGGTGATCCGGCGGATGAGCCATATGATACCGGCGGGGATGACCTGTACTTTACCAGTGACAGTGATGAGTTTGACGACTGGAACCTGGAGACGGCCATGGATGCCTGGGAGAATGGAAGCCAGGAAAAGCCGGAGCCGGACAAAAAGAAAAAGGGTAAGAAGACCAAGACCGAGTTCATCATGACACAAGAACTGGCGGAACAGATCCATTATTCAGAGAAGGCATCCCTCAGTGACTTGATAGGCCAGATCAATGATTTAAGGGACGGGGAATCCATGAAGCGCCTGACCATAAAGTCCGTAGAGCAATGGCTGAACGACATTGGGAATTTTGAGATATGGTTCCTTAATGGAACACCCCGGAAGCGGCTGACAGAGGAAGGGGAAGAGTTTGGGATCCAGGCGGAAAAGCGGCTCAGTGATAAGGGAAATGAATATGATGTGTTCTATTATTCCAAGAAGGCACAGAAGCGGATTGTGGAGTGGCTGCTGGGAAATGGCGGCTGACAGGCGGATTTCATTCCGGAGCACGATCCCTTGACATGGCACGGATCTTTATGCTATACTGTCAATACTAAAATTTTGGTGTGGACTTTTCCAGTCTGACTTTTTTCGCCACACAATCATCCCATGGGTGATTGTGTGGCTTTTTGTGTATCTGGGAAAGTGAAATGCCTGAAATAGCTGAATTTTAATATGGAGGGAAAAATGAAAGACAGTTTTATGAAAGAAAAACCCGTGCTGCCGCTGCTGGTATCCATGGCTTTGCCCATGGTCATCTCAATGCTTGTGAATTCCCTGTATAACATAGTGGACAGCTTTTTTGTTGCACGGATCAGCGAACAGGCCATGACGGCGCTGTCCCTTGTCTATCCGGTGCAGAACCTGATCAATGCGGTTGCCATCGGATATGGCGTGGGGATCAATGCGCTGATAGCGTTTTACTCAGGGGCTGGCGACAGGGTAAGCGTGGACACGGCCGCCACCCAGGGCTTTTTGTTTGCCGCCATCCATGGGATTTTGATTACGGTTGGAAGCATTTCCATCATGCCGGCTTTTTTACATATGTTTACATCTGATGAAGGTGTCATTGAATTGGGAATACAGTATTCTACTATTGTGTTTATGTTTTCCCTGGTGATTATGATAGGTCTTTCCTTTGAGAAAATGTTTCAGTCCGTGGGCAGGATGGGGATGACCATGATCAGTATGCTGTGCGGATGCATTTCCAATATCATACTGGATCCTCTGTTGATTTTCGGAATCGGATTCTTCCCCGAAATGGGGATCGCCGGTGCGGCCTGGGCCACCGGGATCGGACAGGTGATCACATTGGCAGTGTACGTTTTCATGTATTTGGCGCGTCCCATTCCCGTGCGTATCAGGCGGAATTATTTGAAGTTCAATAGGAGCATGGATCTAAAGCTTTATTCCATCGGCATACCCGCGATCTTAAACCTTGCCCTTCCCTCTCTGCTGGTTTCGTTTTTGAATGGGATTTTAGCCCTGTATTCACAGAGTTATGTTGTGATTTTGGGGATTTATTATAAATTACAGACATTCCTCTATCTACCGGCCAATGGAATTGTCCAGGGAATGCGCCCTATCATTGGATATAATTACGGTGCCGGAGAACATAAAAGGGTCAGAAGGATATATGACATGACCCTTTGTATGAGCTGTATCATCATGGTTTTGGGAACCGTCCTGTGCCTGACGGCATCGAAACAGCTTATCAGCCTGTTCACCAGTAATCCTGAAACGGTTTTATCCGGACAGAAGGCCCTTCGCATCATCAGTGCCGGTTTTATTGTCTCATCTGTTTCCGTCACGTCCTCGGGAGCGCTGGAGGGACTTGGGAAGGGAACGCAGTCCCTTATTATCTCACTGTTTCGGTATGTGGTGATCATTATTCCTGCCGCCTTTATCCTGTGCAGGATCTGGGGTCCTGTTGGGGTCTGGAGCGCTTTTTGGATCACGGAATTTATCACAGCGGCAATATCAGCGGTTGTTTACCGCTTATCAATTAAATTGAAACAGACAAATTAAAACAAGGATTGAGCACTGGCAGCCCAAACAGCCGGTGCTCAAATTTTTTGCCGGTGCTATTTTTAAATAAAAGAATTTATAGGTTTTTCCAGTTTTCCTCCACATATTTTTGTGCCAGCTTTACCAGATACTTATGGGGCGGTTCCATGATCAAGTCTTTCCTGAACAGGATCGCATGGATCCGGTACATTTTGGGTTCCAGGGAAAAGTAAGTGATCCTGGGGGAATCCACCGCATAGCCCGTGGGGATAAAGCCCACGCCGATGTTGCTGGAAACCATGTCGCAGATGGACTGGGCGTGGCTGGTGCTGCAGGCAATGATGGGATTAAAATCCTTGCCGAAAAATGCATCCACCAGATAACGGATGCAGGAACCTTTGAGCTGCAGGATAAATGGTGTGTTTTCAAAATGTTCCAGAACCTGTCTGCTTGTCAGGCTGTAATGCTTTCCCGGCTCCAGGGACTGGCAGTATGGGTGGCTGATGGGGGCGGCAAAGACCACCTCCTCTTTTTTTAGCTCCAGGCTTTGCCCCTTGTGCTGGTCCAGGGCGTTGGCTGTCACAAATGCAATATCGATCTCACCTTTGGCCGTGGCGTTCCTCATGGCCCTCAGATTATCATCGGACAGGGCCAGCTCTACCCGGGGATAATATTTGCGGAAATCCACCAGGATAGAGGTCAGCATCTGCAGCGCGCGGGAGGCAGAGGTGCCGATCCTGATGCGGCTGGCAGTGGAAATGCGCTGTATGTCTTTTTCCAGAATGTCGGTGAGGGTGAGGACCTTCCGGGCATAATCCGCATACAGATGCCCTACCGGGGTAAGGGTGTATACACCGCCGGTGCGCTGGAACAAAGGGGTGCCCAGTTCCTGTTCCTGCTTGGACAGAAACTGGCTTAAGGTGGGCTGGGAAATATAAAGCTTGCCGGCCGCCCGGGTCATGTTGCCTGTCTCTGCCAGAACCAGTATGTACTCAAGATAACGTATATCCATTGTAAGCCTTCTTTCGTAATGAGTATTATTACTATTATAGCCAATGCTTATAATAATGATAGGAAAGGGTCATTGGAAACTATGCACAATATAATATATAATTAAAACATGCAAATGGTGATAATATACATAATTATGCAAATGGGTCAAAAGATAAAAGGATAAAATAACCATTTCACCATTATAACAGAGTTTGTCAGTAATGAAAATGGCAAAAGTATATAAACCGGAGGAATAGGCATGGAATATAATGTGCGTGATTACGGAGCTGCCGGAGATGGTGCCTCAAAGGATAGGAATGCGATCCAGAAAGCCATAGATGCATGTTCTGAGGCAGGGGGAGGCCGTGTGGTGCTGCCGGGCGGGGGAACCTATATGTCAGGCTCCCTTGTTTTAAGATCCAATGTGGAACTGTATGTGGAAAGCGGAGCGGTGCTAAAGGCAAGTACCGATCCCTCCGATTACCAGCCTTTGGATCCCCAGGACCCTGAAGGTTCCGTGGAGCATGAGGAAAGCCTTCCTTCCTATATTAATTGTGAGTATGACGGAAAGCCGCGCTACTATTTCATCTATGGCCGGGGCGGAGAAAATATCAGGATCACAGGCTTTGGAACCATTGACGGATCGGAGGAGATCTACTATGGAAAGCAGATACGGTACCATATCGAGGGCGCCTATTATCCAAGGATCCCCATGATCCTCATGGAGGATGTAGAGCACCTGACCGTGAGGGACGTCACACTTACACGCTGCGCCTTCTGGACCCTTCATATGGCAGGCTGCCGGGATGTGCTGGTGGATTCGGTCCGCATCCTCAACAACCTGAGAATGGCAAACTGTGACGGGATCGACCCGGACCACTGTCAGGATGTGCGGATTGTGAATTGCCATGTGGAATGCGCGGACGACTGTATTGTCCTGAAAAACACAAAGGGATTTGAAAAATATGGTCCCTGTAAAAATATCCTCATATCCGGGTGTACGCTGATATCCACCAGTTCAGCGGTCAAGATCGGAACAGAGAGCGAGGATGACTTTGAAAACATAATCATTGAGAACTGCTGTATCAGCCGGACCAACCGGGGAATCTCCCTTCATCTAAGGGATAAAGGAAATATAAGAAATGTTCTGGTCTCCAATGTGACCATTGAGACAAGAAGGTTTTCAGAGCAGTGGTGGGGACGGGCAGAGCCTGTTTACATCACGGTCATGGACAGAAAGGAAGGCGTCACGGCCGGACAGATCAGCAATGTCAGATTGAGGGATATAAACTGCAGGGGAGAAAACGGCATCTTTATCTGCGCAAGTCCGGACCATGTTATCAGGGGGCTGAAACTGGAAAATGTTCATGTGACCCTGGAAAAGCAGTCCAAATGGCCGTGTGACAGCTATGATATCCGTCCATGCCGGGAGAATGGGATCCTGCATTCGGGGCTTTATGGGCTGTATGCAGAAATGGTGGACGGCCTGGTATTGTCCGATCTTCAGATTGAATGCTGCAAGAGTATGGAGCCATATGTGGCCGGGGAAAGAAATCTCCGGGGGGTAAACGGTTTGAAGGAAGATTAGCAGATCATAAAACAGATACAGGAAGGGAGGAATATGGCAGGGGGGAGATTCCTGCCGTAGAAACAAGATGAAGACATACATAGTAAAGCGTACAGGACAGATGTTGCTGATCCTCATACTTATTTCCATTTTTACGTTCATGCTGGTGTCGTTCATTCCGGGCGATCCGGTATACGCAATGCTGGGTGAAGAGGTTTCCCAGGAGGAATACGACAGGGTCTATCATGAACTGAAGCTGGACCAGCCTGTGATCAGGCGGTATTTCAGCTGGCTGGGAGGAGCGGTGCAGGGGGACTGGGGGCAGTCCACACAGTTCCATAAAAGTACGCTGGAGGTGCTCAATGAGCGGATCCCCATTACCATGTTCTTTTCCCTCAGCGCATTTGTCATAAGTATCCCTCTGGGGATTCTATTTGGGGTCATCAGCGCTGTTTACCGGGGGCGGCCCGCGGATACGGTGGTGACATTGATCGCCAATATTACGGCCTGTCTTCCCCAGTTCTGGATCGCCCTTTTAGTCATGTATATATTTGCAATGAAGCTTGGATGGCTGCCCTCCTATGGCTTTACCTGGTTTTCACAGGACTTGTCCATGGGTATACGCCAGACCATCATGCCGCTGTTCTGCCTGGCGCTGGGAGGCATTGCCACTACCACAAGGCAGACGCGTTCCAGTATGCTGGAAGTCATCCGCCAGGATTATGTCAGGACAGCTAAAAGCAAGGGACTCTCCAGCCGCAAGGTCATTTACATCCATGCCCTTAAAAATGCCCTGATACCGGTTATCACCATCCTGGGAATGCGCCTGGGCTCCATGCTGGCAGGCTCCATGTTTGTGGAATCCGTATTCAATATCCCGGGCATGGGCTCCCTGTTTGTGAAGGCGATCCAGTCCCGTGACATTCCGGTGGTACAGGCCTGTGTGCTGGTAACCGCTCTTGTATCCTGTATCATCAATCTTTTTACGGATATCCTGTATGCGGTGGTGGACCCCAGAGTCCGCTATGAGTAAGGAGGCAGCGCGATGAAAAATAATGGAAGATGGAAGAAAATAGTTAAGACATTGTTTGCCAGAAAGGTGGCAATGGTCAGCGCGGTTGTGGTAGTTCTGTTTATCGCAGTGGCAATACTGGCGCCTGTAATCTCACCCTACGATCCCAATTATGCTGACTTTGCGTCATTTCTCCAGGGACCCGGCAGCGCCCATTTGCTGGGCACGGATAATTACGGAAGGGATGTGCTGAGCCGTATTATTTACGGAACAAGAGTGAGCCTGATCATTGGTGTGTTTGCCGTTATGATCGCATGTATCATCGGTACCTTTTTCGGCATGATCGCCGGTTACTTCGGAGGGATCGTGGATGATGTGATCAACAGGATCATGGAGGCTATCAGGGCGATCCCGCAGATCATCCTGGCCATGGCGCTGACTGCTGTGTTTGGCAGCGGCATCCGCAATCTGGCGATCATCCTGGGCATCTCATCCATGGCAGGATATGTGCGTATGATGAGAGGCCAGGTGCTGACCATCAAACAGGCGGATTACATTATGGCGGGAAAGCTTCAGGGCAATAAGAATTTCAGGCTGATGTTCAAACACATCCTGCCCAACAGCATTTCCCCTATCATTGTTATGATGACCCAGCAGGTAGGCCAGACCATCCTGGCGGAGGCGGGCTTAAGCTTTTTGGGGCTGGGGATCAGCGCGCCTACTGCTTCCTGGGGAAGCATGGTCAGCGAAGGGCGTCTTTTCCTTTTGCAGAACCCGGTATTTGCCCTGACACCCGGTGTCTGTGTGGCAGTGCTTGTTATCTGTCTGAACATGTTTGGTGACGGTGTCCGCGATGCTCTGGACCCAAGACTCAGAGGCGAAGTTTAGGAGGAGGCCAAGGATGGAACACTTGTTGGAAATAAAAAATATTGAGACCTGTTTTAAGACAGACGGGCAGATGGTAAAGGCAGTGGACGGGGTTTCCCTGTATCTGGATCCCGGCGAGATCATCGGTATTGTCGGGGAGTCGGGGAGCGGAAAATCCGTTACCATGATGAGTATGCTCCAGCTGATCAGTTCTCCGGGAAAGATCACAGGGGGAGAGGTTTATATACAGGGCGAGGAGCAAAACATGCTGGAACTGGGCGTGGACAGCGAAAAGATGCGCCATATGAGGGGCGGAAAAGTCAGTATGATCTTCCAGGAACCCATGACTTCCCTGAATCCGGTGCTGACCATTGGGTATCAGATCCAGGAAAACATTATAGAACACCTTAAGATGAGCAAAGAGGACGCGAAAAAGCGTACCATTGAAATGCTTAAGCTGGTCAATATCCCGGATGCGGAGCAGAGGTTTGATTATTATCCCCAGCAGTTTTCCGGCGGCATGCGCCAGCGCATCATGATCGCCATGGCCATGTCATCGGAGCCAACGGTCCTGGTGGCGGACGAGGCGACCACGGCGCTGGATGTGACGACCCAGGCACAGCTTTTGGAGATGATCCGTGATATTGCGAAAAAGACGAATACGGCGGTCATTATTGTCACCCATAACTTGGGAATCGTAGCGCGGTTTGCGGAGCGGATCTACGTGATGTATTCCGGCAGCGTGGTGGAGATGACGGACGCCAAACGGCTGTTTGCCAATCCGGAACATCCCTACACCAGAGCGCTTTTGCGGGCGATCCCAAGGCTGGATGACCCCAAGGACCGCATCCTGATCCCCATAGAGGGACTGCCGCCAAACCCGGCCACACGCCCGTC
The DNA here is from genome assembly GCF_040545455.1 of Enterocloster citroniae. Taxonomy (NCBI): domain Bacteria; kingdom Bacillati; phylum Bacillota; class Clostridia; order Lachnospirales; family Lachnospiraceae; genus Enterocloster; species Enterocloster citroniae. The sequence goes on from NZ_JBEPLZ010000002.1 coordinate 37,588, forward strand.
CTACTGTCCTTTTTACGAGCGGTGCGAGTACAGGATGGACCGGTGCAGGGAGTGCGCCAAACCGGGGCTTAAGGAGCTGGAAAAGGAGCATTTTGCAGCCTGTCATCTGACTGAGGAGGAAAAGGCTGCCAAGGCAAAGGAGATCGCGGACAAAGAGGTGAAAAAAGCGCCTAAGATCCTTGTAGGGGATGAACTGTGCCTGAATGTAAAGAATGTAAGAAAATATTTCCCCATTTACAGCGGCATGATGCGCAAAAAGACCGGGGAAGTAAAGGCCATTGAGGATATCAACTTTTACGCAAAAAAAGGTGAGACCCTGGGGATCGTGGGCGAGTCAGGCTGCGGCAAGACGACCCTGGCCCGGTGTATTATGAGGGTCTACAAACCGGAGGAGGGTGAGATCATCTTTAATGGCACGGATATAGCTGGTTTTAATGACAGGCAGATGTATCCGTTCCGGAGAAAGATCTCCATGATCTTCCAGGATCCGTTTTCCTCACTGGATCCAAGACAGACCGCGGAATCTATTGTGGGAGAATCGCTTCTGCTGCACAAGCTGGTTAAGAATAAGGCGGAATACAATGCCAGGGTGGACGAACTGTTCCGTATCGTGGGCTTGGATCCGGCGTTAAAATACAGGGTTCCCCATGAGTTTTCAGGGGGCCAGCGCCAGAGGATCGGTATAGCCAGAGCCCTTTCATCGGAGCCGGATATGATCATCTGCGATGAACCCATATCCGCGCTGGATGTTTCCATACAGGCCCAGATCATCAACCTGCTGGAGGAACTGCAGTCCCAGCTGGGCCTGACTTATCTGTTTATAGCCCATGACCTGGCTGTGGTAAAACATATCAGCAACCGGATTCTGGTAATGTACCTGGGCAGAGTGGTTGAAATCGCGGACTGTGATGAGCTTTACAGCAACACCCTTCACCCCTATACCAAGACGCTGCTCAGCGCGGTTCCTGTGGCTGACCCGGCAGTGGAGGAGTCCAGGGAACGTGTTCCCATCCGCGGTGAGGTGCCCAGCCTGACCAAACGGCCGGAGGGATGCCCCTTCCATGACAGGTGTTCCCATGTGTGCGACAGGTGCCGCAGGGAAGTGCCGGTGCTTAAGGATGTGGGAAAGGGACATGAGGTAGCATGCTTTTTATATGAACAGCAGTTCAACAAATAAAAACTATATAACAGGAGGAATGAATGATGAAGTTATCGAAGAAAGTCTTGGCACTGGCACTGGCCGCTGCAATGACAGCGGGTATGGTATCCGGCTGCGGAGGCGGCAGTAAGACATCCGCCACAGCAGCGCCCTCGGCAGGAAGCCAGGCTGCAGGAAGCGAAGCGGCGGGAAGCCAGGCTGCAGGAAATGATGGGGCAGAGAGCAAGGTTCCGGGTGAGATTGAAGCCGGAGGCAGCCTGACCATTGCCATACCGCAGCTGCACAATACATTTTTTATGCCCCAGTCCACTACCACCAGCGACCGCTTTGGGGCACAGCCCGTTCTGGAATCCCTGGGACGCGCTGATACGGAGGGAAATTATTTCCCATGGCTGGCTGAAGAGTTTGTTACGGATCCCGACAATCTTACGTTTACCATTAAATTAAGGGACGGCGTTAAATTCCACGATGGCTCTGTGTGTGACGGGGAGGCAGTTGCATGGAACATCCAGCAGTACATTGACAACGGCAAGGCAAGTGAGATCGGGACGCCCAGGGAAGTAAAAGTGGTGGATGACCTGACCGTACAGATCCAGTACGATGAGTGGGCCAATAACTGGGACAATGTAATAGGGGACATCTATATCTGCTCCAAGGAAGCCTATGAGAAGAACGGGGTGGAATGGTGCCAGACCCATGCAGTGGGAACCGGTCCATTTATCCTGGAATCCTTTATTGCCGACAACAAGATTACTTACACCAAGAACGAGGACTACAGGATCGAAGGACAGCCCTATATTGACCATCTGGAGATCGACATGATCACAGACACCAACACCATGATGTCCGCCCTTTTGAACAAGGAGGTGGGCGTGGCCATGAAGTTTGAAAATGATGCCATTATCAACGCCATCAAGCAGGCGGGATTTGAATCCGTGGGACGTAAAAACGCCAATGTAGCCGACATCAAGCACATTATCTGGAACAGTAAAAGCGACAAGCATCCAATGGGAGATTTAAAGGTACGTCAGGCCATCATGCATGCGATCCAGTGGGATGATGTTGCAAAAGCATTATCCGGCGGACTGGGAGAGTCAACCCCTCTGTTCTGTACCTCTGACTCCTGGGCATATGCACCGGATGCAAAATTCTATGAGTATGATCCGGACCTTGCAAAGCAGATGCTGGCGGAAGCAGGCTATCCGAACGGATTTGAGACAACCATCTATACAAAGGCGGTTGATAATGACACGGCAACCGCATTCCAGGCCATTTTGGCACAGATCGGTATCAAGGCTGAGGTCAATGTAATGGACAGCTCCGCCCTGGCGGCGATCCAGAAGGAAGATGACATTGACGGATTTATTGCAAACAGGGGAGCCAGCAAGATGGACTTCACAAACAACTATATCCGCCTCTATTCCTCAGAGGGGATCAAGAACCACGGCATCATGCTGCGCCCTGCTGAGTTTGAGGAGCCATTATTTGCAGCAAGGGCAGCTAAGACCATCGAGGAGAAGAAGGCCAACCTTCAGAAAGCTGCCAAGGCGCTGGTGCAGGATTATGTGATGATCACCCCAATGGCGGTGGTATATTATGAAACCTTTGCAGTTCCGGGATTAGAGGACAGCGGCATCTATGATGTGAGTCTGGAGCAGTGGACACCAGAGGCAGTACACTGGACAAAATAAAAATGACTAGAGTTAAAGGGGATTAATTATGCTGGGAGACAAAATCAAGGTTCAGTCAAAAGTAGTGTCTGATTACACGGATGAACAGCTTTTGTTCATCAAACAGATGGGTGTAAAATACGTATATGTGATATTTAAGGATGAGCACACGGACTATGATTCCGTGATGCGGTTCACGGAACGTCTTAGGAAATTTGACCTGACCGTAACGGATGCTGGTAATGTTGGGCTTTACAAGAGCGATAAAATCCACCTGGGATTAGAGGGCAGGGATAAGGCCATTGAGGATTACAACAATTTTAACCGTATCCTGGGAAAAGCCGGGATCCCTGTTGTGTACATGACATGGGAGCCCAACCAGGTACTGACCACCGCGTTTAAGGTGAGCCGGCATACCAGGGGAGGAATCGGGCGTGTGGTTGATATCGGCGAGCTGGAAAAACGTCCGTATACACACGGAAGGCTCTACACAAAGGAGGAAATGTGGGATAACTTTAAGTATTTCCTGGACCGTACCCTTCCTGTTTGTGAGGAGGCAAACGTTAAAATCGCCCTTCATCCCAACGATCCGCCCGTGGACTGCCTGGTTGGGATCTCCAACCTGATCACATCGGCGGAGGATTACAAGCATGCCTTTGAGCTGGCCGGCAACAGCCCCTATCTGGGGATGAAAATGTGTATCGGATGCTGGCTGGAAGGCGGGGACAAGTTCGGCAATGTAATGGAGGACATCCAATATTTTGTGGAGAACAAAAAGGTTCTCCTGGTGCATTTTAGAAATGTAAGCAGTACGATCCCGTATTTTGAGGAGACCCTGCTGGAGGACGGATACATGGATATGTATGAACTGATGAAACAGTTTGTACGCTATGATTATGACGGAGCCATCCATGTGGACCATGTTCCCGTGTGGGGAGAAAGCGTGGGAGGGGAGAACCCGTCCTGGGCCTACTGCACCGGATATATGAAAGCATTGCTGAACTGCGCAAAAGCAGAATTAAACAGATAAAGCAGGTAGGAATATGATCAGGTACAAAATGGATTATAAGACAGAACCCAGGTGGCGTGATACGGATTGGGTGATGGAAAAAGCGCGGGCGGCCTTAAAGGCCCCAGTGCTCCATATCACGGATGTGCAGAGCCCGCGCAGCACAGGCGGACCCCATGATTATTACTCCAACGGCGATTATTGGTGGCCAAATCCCGATACGCCGGATGGACTGCCATACATACAGAGGGACGGACAGACCAATCCGGACAATTTTAACGGACATCGGATCATCATGCGCCAGATGCGTACCAATGTTGTATTCCTCACATCTGCTTATGTTCTCACAGGGGAAGAACAATATGCAGCGCGGGCGGTCCGGCACCTTGGGGAGTTTTTCCTGGACAGGGACACCTATATGGCGCCTCACCTGTCCTATGCCCAGGCCATTCTTGGAATCTGTCCTGGTAGGGGGATCGGGATCATTGATACCCTTCATCTGGTGGATGTGGTGTTTGCCATTGAGCATTTGAGAAAGTCACCTTCCATGGAGCCTGAGGTCTACGAGGGACTGAAAAAATGGTTTGCCAGGTATCTTGGATGGATGCTGACTGATGCCAACGGCATACAGGAAATGAACAAAGACAACAACCATGGGGTGTGCTTTTTTGTACAGGCAGCGGCATTTGCGCGATTTACGGACAATGAACGGATCGTGGATTTCTGCAGGGAATATTACAAGAAGGGCCTTTTAAAACAGGAGGCAGAGGACGGTTCTTTTCCCCGGGAACTGGGAAGGACCAAACCCTACAATTATTCCCTCTTTATTGTGGACAACATGGTGTCGATGTGCCACCTTTTGTCCTCGCCCGGGGACAATCTGTGGGAGTATGAGTCCCCGGATGGAAAAAGCATAAAGAAGGCCCTGGATTTTATAACCCCCTATGTATTGGACAAGAAATGCTGGCCGTATCCCCCGGACGTCATGCATTTTGATGCGTTCCCGGCAAGGTATGGATTTATGATCCTGGCCGGCTGCGCGCTGGGGCGCCGGGAACTTCTGGATCTGTACGACCGGCTTCCGGCGGAATCCACGGATGAGGAGGCCAGGAGAAATATTGCATCACGGCAGCCTATGCTGTGGGTGTGAGAAAAACTGTAAGTGTGGAAATGCAGGTGTGAAAAAATGCAGGTGTGAAAAGGCTGCGGATTGTAAAATAAGGACGTTGTTTTGAACAAATAACGTCCTTATTTTTTACCCGTTTTTACAGTATGATAAGTATAAGGGTCAACAAGGAGGGGACAAAGCATGACCAGGAAAGGATTTAAGATGTTCCTCTATCCGGGTATGGCAGAGGAATATGAGCGCCGCCACAATGAACTGTGGCCGGAGATGAAAGAGATGATCCGCCGGCATGGCGGGAAGAATTATTCCATTTTTCTTGACAGGGAAACCAATGTTTTGTACGGTTACCTGGAGGTGGAGGATGAAGCCCTCTGGGCCGGATCAGCGGACACGCCCATCAACCGCAAATGGTGGGATTACATGGCTGATATTATGGAAACCAACCGGGATAACAGCCCGGTATGTGTGGATTTCCAACCAGTGTTCCATCTGGATTAAGGATACGGGGCTGCCCCATCTCAATAAAATACCTTCCATGAGAGGTGCACGCACCACTCCATGGAAGGTATTTTATTAAAACATTTAATTACTCAACTTCGATATCTATAACAACCGTGTCCATATTATCCGGGCTGGGAAGGCCGTTGGTGTAGGTAACGGAAACCGTATCTCCGGGTTTGATATCCTTATATGTTTCGCTCTGCTTTTCATCCAGGCCAAAAACATAGGATTCTGAATCTTCATCAGAGATAACGGTGATCATAAATCCTTTATTCACATCCACAATACCTGTGAGTACGCCCTCGGACGTATTGGAGGCGTTTTCCTCCTCCGGGTCGGTATCAGTCTGCTCTTTGGATGCCTGTTCTTTGGAGTCCTGTTCTCTGGAAGCCTCTGCCATTGGGACAGTGGTTGTCTTGGTAACGCTTGCTGTCTTGCCGGAGCAGGCGGAAGCGGATAGGGCAAAAGCCAAAATTGCAGCAGCCACTAAGTATCTTTTTTTCATTATGTATTCCTCCATATCATGTCACTAATTTTGATTACCCTCATTAGACGTGGCAGAAATGGAAAAAGTTGCATGGTTTCTAAATTAATTTCTGAATACACTTCCGGCACATACGCCTGTTGATCCGGTAGAGCACCCGTTTCAGAATCAGTTCCGTCAGGATGCTGATCGCAGAGAGCGGAGAACGGAATGAGGAGCACCTGTCACCGCCCCAGCTCCCGGCCGCAATAATCCCAGAACTGCCCCATGGCTTTTGTAACATGCCTTCCCTTCATCCGGCCCAATACCACGGGAATGGGGATCCCTGGTTCCAATGGCACCACGGCTATCTCCTCCGGTTTGAAGATACGGACGCTGTTTCCGGCCAGCAGGCTGATGCCCTCGCCGATCTGGACCGCGCTGAGAATGGATTCCACCCTGGCTGTGCGCAGGATGTTGGGAGTAAACCCAGCTTGGGAGCACAGCCTGGAACACAGCTGGTGAATGGATGTATAAGGATTCATGAAGATAAAATCCTCATTCCGCAGCTCCTCCAGACGGACAGAGGACCGGGAGGACAGAGGATGGCTGCGGGGAAGCACGGCATCCAGTTCATCATCCCCGATGAGCTGCCACACATGGTGCACCCTGTCCAGCATGGCGCACCTTGCAATGACTAAATCGTAAGCGCCTCGGTCAAACCCTTCCATCAGATCCTCCTCCTCCACCTCGTGAAGGGACAGGTGCAGCCGGGGGTGGGTTTCACGGAAATGAGTGAACACAGGTGTGAGCTGATATTGGGATAAAATGGGAAGCGTACCGATGGACAGGGTATATTGCGCCTGGCTCCGATACCTGTTAAGCTTGTTTTTCGCGTCCGTATATTGCTTGATCAGGATCCGGGCGTCCTGATAGAAGAGCAGCCCGGCTTTTGTAAGAACTGCTTTCCTTTTTTTTCTGTCCCACAGCTCAACTTCCAGTTCCTGCTCCAGTTTCATGATCTGTTTGGAAAGGGAGGACTGAGATATATGCAGGGATTCCGCTGCATCCAGAAATGTATGCTCCTCCACTGAGGCAATAAAACACTGCAGCTGTTCAAATGTCATAATACACCTCCGGCCAGTCTGATAATCATTCCAATCTGGAAACAATTATACCACAACTTGAATTGATTCCATAGGTAAAAAAATATAAACTATGGGTAGGAATAATGACATTGATCGGATCAAGGAGGAATAAAGCGGTGGAGATGACAAAGATGGAAAAGAAAAAGGCGGACACAAAAAATGGAAAGCATCCTGTAAAGGATCTGCGTTCGGCCCTGGAGCTGCTAAAAACAATCCCGGGACAGTATGCCGAGACAGATGTGGAGGTGGATCCAAGGGCGGAGCTTTCCGGCGTATACCGCCATATTGGGGCAGGCGGTACGGTGATGCGCCCCACCAAAGAGGGACCGGCCATGGTGTTTCATAAGATCAAGGGACATCCGGATGCAAGAGTTGCCATTGGTGTCCTGGCTTCCAGGACACGGGTGGCCGCGCTTCTTGACTGTGAGCCCCAGAATCTGGGGAAACGGCTTTGGGAATGTGCATCCAACCCCATACAGCCCGTGCTGATAGAAGGGGACGCTCCCTGCCAGGAGGTGGTGCACCGGTCTGATGAACCAGGGTTTGACCTTGCAAAGCTGGTGCCTGCGCCCACTAACACACCGGATGACGCGGGACCTTATATCACTTTGGGAATGTGCTATGCCAGCCATCCGGACACAGGTGTCAGTGATGTGACCATCCACAGGCTGTGCATCCAGGGAAAGGATGAGCTGTCCATCTTTTTCACCCCGGGTGCCCGCCACATAGGGGCAATGGCGGAGAGAGCGGAGGAATTGGGCCGCAGCCTGCCCATATCGGTGAGCATCGGGGTGGATCCGGCCATTGAGATCGGTTCCTGCTTTGAGCCGCCCACCACGCCCCTGGGCTATGATGAGCTTTCCATTGCCGGAGCACTCAGAGGAGAGCCGGTAAAACTGTGCCGCTGTCTGACCGTGGACCAGCGCGCCATTGCAAATGCGGAGTATGTCATTGAGGGGGAAGTGTGTCCAGGCGTAAGGGTACAGGAGGACCAGAACAGCCATACCGGGTATGCCATGCCTGAATTCCCCGGATACACAGGGCCTGCCAGCAGCCAGTGCTGGATTATTAAGGTAAAGGCAGTGACCCACAGGCTCCATCCCGTGATGCAGACCTGCATTGGCCCCAGCGAGGAGCATGTCTCCATGGCGGGCATCCCCACCGAGGCCAGCATTTACGGAATGGTGGAAAAGGCCATGCCGGGCAGGCTGCAAAATGTATACTGCCCATCGGCCGGTGGAGGAAAATATATGGCGGTGCTGCAGTTTGAGAAAAAGACGGAGAGCGATGAGGGGCGCCAGCGCCAGGCTGCCCTGCTGGCCTTTTCCGCCTTCAGCGAGCTTAAGCATGTATTCCTGGTGGATGAGGATGTGGACTGTTTTGATATGAGTGATGTGCTGTGGGCCATGAATACGAGGTTCCAGGGAGATACGGATATCATAACCATTCCGGGAGTGCGATGCCATCCCCTGGATCCATCCAATTCCCCGGAATACAGCGTTAGCATACGGGGCAAAGGAATTGCATGCAAAACAATCTTTGACTGTACCGTGCCCTTTGGACTTAAGGAAACGTTTAAGCGGGCACGCTTTATGGAGGTGAACCCTGACATATGGCTGAAAAATTAGTTATTGGGATCAGCGGAGCATCGGGGGCACCCATTGCCATTGCCCTGTTAAAGGAACTGAGAAGATCCGGCATCGGAACTCATCTGGTTATATCCAGGGGAGGGGAACTGACCATTGACCAGGAGACCGGATACGGGCTGGAGGAGGTGAAGCGGCTGGCCGGCACAGTGTATGACAACCAGGACCTGGGCGCTTCACTGGCCAGCGGAAGCTTCAAAACCCTGGGGATGGCAGTGGTGCCCTGCAGCATGAAGACCCTGGCGGGAATCCACAGCGGATACAGCGACAGCCTTCTTCTCAGAGCCGCGGACGTAACCATAAAGGAGCGGCGAAGGCTGGTTCTGGTCACCAGGGAATGTCCCCTGAGCCCCATCCATTTGCGCAACATGTATGAACTGTCCCAGATGGGCGCCGTCATCCTTCCTCCGGTGATGAGCTATTACCAGAGGCCGGAGACCATTGAGGAGATGACCGTCCATGTTGTGGGAAAGATAATGGATCAGTTTGGCCTGGAATGCCAGTCCTTCCGGCGCTGGGAAGGATAGGTCCTGTATGGAAAAAAATATGGAAAGAGAACTGACCATTACAAAGACCATTACATTTTCCCACGTCCGGGGCACCATCACGGCCCGCGCCTTCCGGCTGGACGAGGGCGCCGTCATACTGGTTACAGGAGGCACCAGGACCCATGTGGGGGCGTTCAGCCGGGCTGTTCCGGGCCAGGAAACCATGACCATCCAGTTTCCGGGACACAGGGACGGCGTCATCAGCGGACACTGGGCGGAGGAGATCAGCCGGCTGCTTAAAGAACCGGTGACCGTGGAATGCGGAATCCATTTTGATGATCTTTCCGGAGATGAGATCCAAATGATCCTGGGGCTTTGCGGGGAAATGCTGGAAAGCCTGTGCAGGTGCTGGAATCCGTAGTATAATAAAGTAATACGGCAGCATCCTATTAGCAGGAGGAACGATATGAAATATTATATGGTAGAGGGAATCATACAAAATGCGGAAAATATGAATGATCATATTATGAAACAGCACATGGCCTACACCCAGAAAGCCATGGACCGGGGAATGATACTGATCTCCGGGCTGAAGGCTGATATGAGCGGGGGCATGTTCATCATGAGAGCAGAGACCCTGGAAGAGACAGAACACTATCTGGCCAATGAACCGTTTTGTCTGAACGGGATCCAGGAGTATAAGGTGATTGAATTTAATCCCCATTACCTGAACCCATCGACAGAAAGCTGGATGGAATCCACAAAATGAATCCATAAACCATTGCCCGGACTAAAACATAAAGATCCTCTCCGGCATACCTTAATCTATAAGGTATGTAAACCGGAGGGGATTTTTTATGGAATATGGCCTGGCCCTGGCGGGCGGCGGCACCAGAGGTGCGGCACATGTGGGCGTGTTAAAGGCCCTGGAGGAAGCACGGATACTGCCCCCGGCAGTGGCGGGGACCAGCGCGGGCAGTATCGTGGCAGGGCTGTACGCTTCAGGAATGCCGGTCTCCGAGATGGAGAAGGTGGTAAAGCATTTGTCCAAACATGGAAATGACTATCTGGACCCGGATTATGCCGGACTTCTGGGATTTATGCCCCAGCTGCTGGCCGGCATGAATGTAAGCCTGTCCGGCCTTATAAAGGGAAAAAAGCTGCTGGCCTATTTTAATGAGCTGACAGGTGGGAAACAGCTGGATGAGTCCATTGTAAAGCTTGTGATCCCGGCAGTTGACCTGATGAGCGGCAGGACCCTGTGCTTTACCAATATAGATGAGGTCAGGGACCGGAAGGATCTGCACTGGGTGTGGGATGGGTATCTGTGCGAAGTGATGATGGCCAGCTCCAGCGTTCCGGCCATTTTCTCTCCCCTGGAGATGGGAAATTACAGACTGGTGGACGGAGGTGTTACCGACAATCTGCCTGAAAATCTTTTACAGAAAGCCGGAATCCAAACAGTCATATCAGTGGACATAGGAGGGCGGTACTGCGCCCCCTCGGATGATTCCATCCTGGAAACAGCCACCCATTCCTTTTCCATTATGAGCGAACGGCTGAAGGCATGCGGCTCCAACAGCGGAGCGCTTTTACTTAAGCCTCCCCTTCCGGAAAAGGCCGGTCTTCTCACCTTTGACCAGATGATGGCGTGTATGGAAGCCGGATATCAATATACGAGAAAAATGATTCCGGAAATAAAGATGTGTCTATTCAAAAGAAGTTAAACCTTAAGTTCCTTCAACTTTGGAGGTACTTTGTCTATAATTTAAGTACAGCTAGTGAAATGGGGATATACCGTCCTTACTGCGGCCGGAATCCACACCGGGAGACTGAACCTGCAGATATGTGGTTTATGCCCCTGAGGCGGATTCGTGAACAGAGAGCGGTTAAGGTATATCTGAGGGAAGAGGTCTTAATACTGGGAAAAAGGGCCGGAGGGTTTTTCACAGTGACCAAACAGGGGGTATGCTAAAAAGCTTGGCAGCAATCGCTTTTTTATGTTATGATAATAATCAGTAAATCTAAGGAAAAGCGTGACAGCCGGACAGGAGCCACAATTATGCGGATCACAGAGAACAAATGTCCCTGGTGCGGCAGGGACATTGAAAAACCCAGTTTCTACCGGGGCAGGTGCGGACATTGCAGCAAAACCTATGAAAGTTTTTTATTCCTCTATAACCGGGACCGTTTTACGGGAAGATCCAACAGCCGCAGTGAGATGAGCCTTCCCGTATATTATCTCATCACACTGCTCCCCCTTGCATTTCTGGTGAAGTACAGCTTCAGGGCATTTAAAAGCAGCTTTGGCAGCGGTATCATCAGTCTTGTGATGTGCGTTCTCTATGTATATTTGGCCTATATGAGGCGTGTACACGTGTATCTTAAAAAGGTGGAAAAGAGTGGGGAACAGGACGCCCAGGAGAACGGCGGAGAGAGGGAGCAGAAGAACAACGGGGACCGGGCGCAGGGGGATTCCCATGAAGAAGCTGACGGGGACCGGGATGCTGACAATGCGCCCGTTGTGGTGAGAAAGGTGTTCTTATCAGATGATCTCAGCTGCGGGTTCTACCACACGGAGATGGAGATAGAGATGTTCCATCCAGAGGACGGTTCCTCTAAGGGGCGTCAGGCAGTTGTATTTCACATGACAGAGAATCTGGATATTCTCATGGAGGTGCCGGAGAATGCGCCCTTGATTTTCAAACAGCCGGGCATTCCCTTTAAACTGTATGACCGGGAAGGCATATGGGTAAATCATGGGATCACCCTGGAACTTGCCGGTGACCATCCCGATCTTTTCCAGGTACAGCTGTCCCTTCCAAGTGAGGCGGGTAAACTGAGCCGGGATGTGTATTATACGGCAATTGTCCGAATGGGCGAGGAGAAGGAACTGTTTTACGCAGTCCTGGACTGCCGGGACGGACTGGAGAGCCTGAAGACCGGAAAGGAGGTCTATGAGGTGAGGCTGTACCACCAGGATCAGGTCCAGAAGAAGCTGGCTATACCAGCGGACCTGCGCCTGTATCATGAGGACCGGACCCTGGTGTGTAACGGAACGGTTACATACTATTTTGCAAAGCGTTATTTGTTTGAATATCCGGGATGAAAAAGAAACACGTAGGATTCTGAGGGATGACACCCTTTGGGATCCTACGTTTTATGTTGCGGGAAATAGATTGACTCTTTCTCAGGCATCCCATATACTTAGGCTAGAATGAATTTGGTTTTCATAGACCTGTAGTGTATAGATTCTGGAAGGAGCGCATGATCATGATGGAGCAGATGTCGTTGTTTGACGACCGTGAAGTATACAACCCCCTGGCCAGCCGGCTGAGGCCGGAGGATCTGGATGGATTTGTGGGACAGGAGCATCTTTTGGGGAAGGGGAAGCTTCTTCGCCAGCTCATAGAGCAGGATAAGATCCCTTCCATGATCTTTTGGGGACCGCCGGGAGTGGGGAAGACAACCCTGGCCGGCATTATCGCTCACAAAACACATGCCCAGTTCATCAATTTCAGCGCTGTTACCAGCGGTATCAAAGAGATCAAGGACGTGATGGCCCAGGCTGAGAACAGCCGCAGAATGGGGATCAAAACCGTTGTTTTCGTGGACGAGATCCACCGTTTCAACAAGGCCCAGCAGGATGCCTTTTTGCCCTATGTGGAAAAGGGAAGCATCATACTCATCGGAGCCACCACGGAGAATCCCTCCTTTGAGATTAACGGGGCTCTTCTTTCCCGGTGCAGGGTATTTGTACTTCAGGCACTGACCCAGGAGGACCTGACAAACCTTTTAAAGATTGCCATCCGCAGTGAGAAGGGACTGGGTTATCTGAATGTGGATATTGATGACCATATGCTGGATATGATCGCGATGTTTGCTGCCGGAGATGCCAGAACCGCGCTGAACACATTGGAGATGGCAGTGACCAACGGAGAGATCGGCGCAGATAAGACAACGGTCACCATGGAAGTGCTGAAACAGTGTATTGGAAAGAAAAGCTTTTTGTACGATAAAAAGGGTGAGGAGCATTATAACATTATATCAGCCCTCCACAAATCCATGCGCAACACGGACCCGGATGCGGCCGTGTACTGGCTGGCCCGGATGCTGGAGGCAGGGGAGGATCCCTTATACGTGGCCCGCCGCCTGATACGCTTTGCCAGCGAGGATATAGGGATGGCTGACAGCCATGCCCTTCCCCTGGCAGTGGCAGCCTATGAGGCATGTCATTTTCTGGGCATGCCAGAGTGCAATGTGCATCTGAGCCACGCGGTGATCTATCTGTCCATGGCCCCTAAATCCAATTCCGCCTATGTGGCCTATAATGCGGCCAAAGAGGATGCCCAGGCCACAATGGCGGAAACCGTTCCGCTGAATATAAGGAACGCTCCCACAAAGCTGATGGAAGAGCTGCACTACGGCAGCGGATATGTGTATGCCCATGACACCGAACAAAAGGTGGCGCGTATGCAGTGCCTGCCGGACGGGCTTTTGGGCAGGACATACTATCATCCCCATGGACAGGGGGATGAACCTGAGGTAAAGAAGCGGCTGGATGAAATAAAGGCGTGGAAAGCAGGGCAATAAGGCCCCTTATGCGTTCCGTATATTTTCTCCAAGTACCTTTAGCAGATAATCCATATCCACTGGTTTTGACACAAACCCGGTCATGCCCGCTTTGGCAGCTGCATCGGAGTCTTCCTTAAAGGAGTTGGCAGTCATTGCAATGATCGGCACTGAGGCGCTGTCCGGATGGGAGCTGGAGCGGATGTTTACGGTTGCGTCCAGTCCGTCCATGACAGGCATCCGGATATCCATCAATATGGCCTGGTATTGTCCGGCAGGGCCGCCGGTGAACAGGTCCAGGGCCTCCTGGCCATTGCAGGCCCTGTCCACCTGTGCTCCCCACATCTGAAGCAGCTCAACGGCGATCTCTGCATTCAGGTCATTGTCCTCAGCCAGCAGGATGCGTACTCCCTTAAGGCTTACTGTCTCCGCGTGTCCCGTCTCCATATGGTCAGGGGCCGGAGATAACTTCGGGGTCTCCTGGGCGCATTGGGAGAGGGGGAAGCGGAGAAGGAAAAAGAATTCAGATCCCTTATCGGGAATGCTGCGTAATTCCAGTTTACCGCCCATGGCCTGGACAATGCTGCTGCTGATAGGAAGGCCCAGTCCCGTGCCTTCACTTCTGGATACCGAGGATCCCAGCTGTTCAAAGGAATCAAAGATCCGTTTCTGGTATTCCAGGGGGATTCCCACTCCATTATCCTTTACAGAGAACAGGAAGGATGCGGTTCCCATGTCTGAATCCGTCTCATGGACCAGTATCTGAACCAGGCCCCCTTTTGGGGTGAATTTGATCGCGTTGGAGAGCAGGTTTACAAGCACCTGGCGCAGCCGCACCGGATCCCCGTCTATGCTGGAATGAGAAAGCTTAAAATCCACTTCAAACCGAAGCTGCCTGGCTTCCGCCTGGGTGCGCATCATGCTTTCCAGATCATCCAGAAGGTTCCTGAGTGAAAACGTCTCCGGAGAGATCTGCAATTTTCCGTTTTCAATCCTGGACATATCCAGTATGTCATTGATCAGGGACAGAAGGTACTGGGAGGAGGAGAGTATCTTTTTTAAATTGGTCTCCACCTGGGCTGGGAGATGTTCTTCCATGCAGGTCAGGTTTGCCAGTCCCATGATGGCATTCATGGGGGTCCGTATCTCGTGGCTCATCCTGGACAAAAATTCTCCCTTGGCTTTACTCTTGGCCTCTGCTTTTTCCAGCTCACTTTGGATCATGGAATTTTTTAAGCGAGCCCTCATGATCATGACCAGGGAAGCGGCTGCCATGAGCACAAATGCGCTGAAGATGCTTATAAAGGCCAGCGGATTGGCGTAGATCAGTTCAGACATGGACATGGAGGAATATCCCATGGATACCATGTTGCGGTTTGTCAGGGCATTCCTTTCACCCGTGGACAGGTTGCCGATCGCTTTGTTCAGGATCGTCATAAGGTCGGGATTGATGGGGCGGTCCATGGCAAAACATATTTCAGTGCTGTTGTTAATACTGCTGATAGGAACCACATTGGCGTACCGGTGATTCTGCATCTCCTGTTCAATGGAGGAGGAAAGGCCATAAGCAAAATCCACTTCATTGCTGTTGACAGCCCGCAGGCAATCCTCCGGGCTGTCATAATACCGGATCTGGGAGCAGGGGATTCCGGCGGGCATAAAACGTCCGTTCATGATACCTGCAGTAAGTCCATCCGATGGATAGTTGGCAGATTTATTCTTGACAATAATATTGTTAAGGTTCATGTAGGACCGGGATAGGGCAAGGCCGTTCTGAGCAGCATATTCCTGTGGATCCAGATAATTTCCCAGCATATCGGCCTTTCTGGCCTTTACCAGTTCCACTGCCTCCTCATAGGTCTTTGTAAATACATAATTAAATGTAAGGCCTGAGTAATCAGAAATATTTGCAAGCAGGTCAGGCAATATGCCGCTGTGATGGTCTGAGTTATTATTCAGACAATAAAAAGGATGCCAGTTTTCCACGGCAGCCACTGTGACCGTTTTCTTTTGTGCAACATAATCCAGTTCCTCCTGGCTCAACTGGATTTTGGAAGTGTCCACATTCTGAAAATTCTTTTCATATCTTTCATCTGAGAATCTAGGTTCGGAATCCAGGATCTTTTCCAATCCCAGATTCAGCCCGTCCAGGATCTCCTGATTCCCCGGTCTGGTTACAATATAATATGGCTGGGCGGTAAATTCAGCAGCGATCCTGAAGTCAGTGCCCGCCTCTGTTTCATTGCCCAGAAGGAGATCCACATCCCCGTTTTCCAGAAAACGATACAGATCCCCTTCTGAGGACAGATCTTCTATGGAATAGATCCGGACTCCGCACTGGATGCTGTTGAGCTGGAGGAAGTCTCTGAGCCGGCGGATTTTTTCATCAGCCTGTCCGTATACGCCGATTATCTTTCCGTTTAGGGTATTGAGTTCATAGCTTTTTATATCAGGATCATCTTTGCGGCACAGGAGGACCGCTTTGCTGTTGCCCATGCTGTATTTGGGATATGCCATGTATTGCTCAAGGGATGGGAGATAATAAGCGCCTCCCACAAGATCGAATTTCCCCTCAATGAATTCATCGATCAGATCATTGGGGTCCGCCTCCACGTATGTATAATCCCAATTATTATATTTGGCGATCTCGTTTAGATAATCGATCATCAGCCCCTGGAGATTTCCGAAGGCGTCCACGGTGCAGATGCCGGGAATGGGGGAATAACCAACGGTCAGGACCTTGGGCTCAGAGTCAGGTATGTCCTGTATGTACTCCTGGCTGTCCGGTTTTTGGGAAGCATAAAAAGGGGCTGTCCAAACCGGGAGCAGGATAGCCAGGGCAAGTACGATATATATGGTTGTGCTGCGAACATATTTCTTCATGGTTGTGCTGCTTCCTTTCAACTTGGTTCCGGAAAACTACGCTTCCATTCTACCACGCTTTTCACTCCATAAGCAACAGAATGGCGGTTATTTGCCAGAAAATATTAAGGAAACCGTTATATGTATTTAACAGGCCCCATGCTATACTGAATATAGTTCATAAAAAGGAGGTTTTGTGGGATGCGGGAGTACAGATCAGTGATCATTGCCCTGATCGCAGCGGTCAGTGCAGTTGCCTGCGTGATGATCTTTACCAGTGGGCTGGTAGACTACAAGAAAAGCGCAGGAGGCAGCGGTATTACGGCCACGGGCTCGGCCAGCTGTGATTTTGAGTCGGACCTGATCGTGTGGAGAGGCAGTTTTTCCGTGCGGGGCAACACGCCCAAGGAGGCGTACAGCGTGATCAAGAAGGATGCCGGGCTGGTAAAGAAGTATCTGGAGGATAACCAGGTGTCGGAGGATGAGATGGTATTCAGTTCCATTAACATTTCCCAGAAATACACATCCAGATATGATGATGAGGGAAGGTATCTGGGAGATGAACCGGACGGATATGAACTGACCCAGACCATGACGGTATCTTCCTACGATATCGATAAGGTGGAGGCGATCTCCAGGGATATCTCCACATTGATCGAGGCAGGGGTGGAACTGGAATCCAATCAGCCGGAGTATTATTATACAAAGCTGGATGAGATGAAGCTGGACCTGATTGAGAAGGCAACCGCCAATGCCAAGAAGCGGGTGGATATCATAGCATCGGGAACAGGGGGCACACCAGGGACGCTTCTCAGCGCCAATCTGGGAGTATTCCAGATCACGGCCAGGAATTCCAGTTCCGAGTCCTACAGCTATGACGGAGCCCTGGATACCAGCTCACGGCTTAAAACGGCCATGATCACGGTGCGGCTGAATTACAGCGCACAGTAAGGAGCCAGGGATCTGAGGCGCCCTTGTCCATTGAGGGTATAGATAAGATGACAGACAAAAAGTGCTGTACCGGGTATGATTGGAAAATCATAAACGGGACAGCACTTTTCTAATGAGACAGATTATTTTAGGAGAGCTTATCCAGTCCTGCTTTTTTCATTGCAGCAGTCAATTTATCAGGAAAATTGATCGTCATTCCTCCGTCCACCCCATAGGCGATACATTTTCCCATCCTGTTCTCATCCGTGATTCCCCATGCCCTGACAGAAAAGCCTTCTTTTTTCAGCTGCTTTACGTTATCTGCATTAAGCATATCCACATGGGGACAGACCTGAAAGCAATTTATTGCCTTGGCCTCCCCTATAACCTGGGAGGTTGGATTCCGGAACAGGTATCCAATACGTACATCTGCGTCATGTTTTCTTAAACAGACCAGGGAACTGTAATTAAATGATGTGAAAATACATTTATCCGCAGCCCCGTAGCTTTTAATGATATCCAGGGAATCTGCTTCAACCCCGTTTTCCTTTAGTTCAATGGCAAAGGTCAGTTGACGGTAGCCGAAATAGTACATGAATTCATCCAAAGTTACGATGTGATCCGGAATAAATCCCGGTCTTCCGTAGATCATCACCTTCCTCAGCTCCTGAAGCGTGTAACGGTCCACTCCACCCTGAAGACCTGCTGCCTGCTCAAGGGTGGCATCATGAAAGAGAACAAGCTGTCCATCCTTTGTCCTTCTGATGTCTGTCTCGATTCCGTTTGCCCCCATTTCCAGCCCCAGATAAAATGCGGAAAGGGTGTTTTCAGGAGCATAAGCGCTGGCTCCTCTGTGCGCGTAATTTATAAACATGATCATTTACCTGCATATTCATTTAGATATTTTTCTATTTTACCATCTATTTCTGCCAAACGTCCATCCAGATCCACATCGGGTTCTGCTTCCACGGAATCTACCAGGCTCATGATCTCACTCCATACCAAAGAGTCGGCCGGATTCACTGCGGCACCGCCCAGATACGGAAGCTGTTCATTAACCACCTGGCGGTTTGGATCCTCCAGATATTTCCTGTAGGTTTCTGTATCAGTGGCACCATTGGTTACAGGTATATAGCCTGAGGTCAGACAGTTTGAGGCAACCCTCTCATCATCCAGCATAAATTCCACAAACATAGTGGCTGCTTTTTGTTTTTCAGGGGTTGTCTTAAACAGTCCAAGTCCGTTTCCGCCCATGGTAATATCCATTGTATTGACCCGGGGAAAGGATGCCAGAGCAATCTCAAATTTACCATCCACCAGTTTTTCTACTTTGGCATAGCTTGCACAGGAAGTCATGAGCATTCCGATCTTCCCATTACAGAAGTCTTCCTGAGCGGTGGAATGCTGATTTTTAGGCATGCTTCCATCCACATTGGCCATCTGGGATACTTGTTCAAAAATCTTTTTCACAGGCTCTGTATTCATCTGTGGTTTGTTGCCTGCAATAGGCGCCGTAGAGCTGTTGTACATTAACGCCATTATATACCAGGGATAATCGCTGTGAAAAGTAAACCCATAATTGCCGGTCACATCCTTGATTTCCTTTGCGGCAGAAACCACATCTTCCATGGTCTTGGGAACGGGAATGCCTGCCTGGTCAAACATGGTTTTGTTGTAATACAGCATAGGCATGCTGTTCTGGAAGGGAAGGATCACTTTTTTATCCTTGTAGGTAAAACGTTTCCAAAAGCCCGGAAGAATGTCATCCATGATATCCTTTGAAATATAATCCTCCACTGGAAGAAGATAACCGCTGTCATACATCTGGGCAAGCCCGTGACGCTGTCCCAGCTGTGCCACATCCGGAAGCTTTTTTCCTGCAATTCCCGCCATCACTTTATTTACCATATCGTCATAGCCGCCCATGTAGGTTGCGTTTACTTTGATTCCTGTCTCCCTGGTGAACTCCTCACAAAGTTCAGCAAAGCAGTCCTCTTTGGTAGACCAGAATGTGATTTCATCCGCAGGCTCAATATCTGTCCCTGAAGACAGTGATTCCTGGGTCGTCCCCTTGGGATTCTGCGGTGAACTGGTTTGAGCGTCTGCAGATTCAGCCCCACTTTTTTCCTGAACAGCAGGGGTCTGCCCGCAGCCTGTCATTATAAGGGCTGCGGCCATACTGATTACCAGGCCATACATTTTTCTTTTCATGTTCGTTCTCTCCTTTTTATTTTATTCCTGATGTAAGCATTCCTTCCACAAAATACTTTTGAAGGAAAACAAACAGCATCATTACAGGTATCAGGATCATAGTGGAAGCAGCCATGATCATGGGCCATTGGGGACCCAGATCAGGTCTGATCAGATATCGCAGACCGATCTGCAGGGTCCGGAAACGGTTCTCATCCGTTACCATATAAGGCCACATATAGTTATTCCATGAATTTAGGAATGACAGCAGTGCCACCGTTGCTATACTGCTTTTGGCATTTGGAAGAATGATATGCCAGAATACCTGGATACTGCCGCATCCGTCCAGACTGGCTGATTGGATCAGGTCATCGGGCACGGTCATAAAAATCTGGCGCATCAGGAAAATATTAAATACATTTACCAGCTGCATCATAGCCACCCCAAAAGAGGTATTTACCAGGTTCAGCTTTTGAGCCAGAAGATAATTTGAAATAATGGCTGCCTCCTCGGGCAGGATGAGCATGGCCAGCATAAGAGAAAAAAGCGTTTTTTTAAACGGAAATTGCAGTTTGGCAAAGGCATATGCCGCCATGGAGCAGAATGTGGTCTGGCAGACAACGGAAATGGCTGCCGCTTTCATGCTGTTGATGAAAAATGCTCCAAAGGGTGCTGCATTCCAGGCATCCACATAATTTTCAAATTTCCAACTGCTGGGGAAAAGGTGAAAGTTTTCAACAAACACATCCTGTTCCTCCTTAAAGGAAGCACATATCATCCACAGGAAAGGAAACAATATGACTGCAGCAAAGGAAATCAGGATTAAATGCCTTATAAAGTCATAGACCGTAAATCGTTTCTTCATAACCTGTTTTCCTCTCTTATATGTCATAATTTACATATTTCTCAAAAGCCATCTGAACAAAATTAATGATAAGGACTGTTAAAAGCATAATAACTGCCACTGCTCCACCATATCCTACCCGAAATTGCTCAAATGCCTGTACAAACATGTAGGTGAGCATATTTGTGGTAGCGGAATCCGGCCCTCCTGATGTCATGACATTGATCTGTGTAAATACTTTAAATGCCTCGATTGTCACTGTGATCACCAGCATAAAGGTAGTGGGGGAAACCAAAGGCGCTTCTATGAGCCAAAGTTTCTGCAGTCTGCTGGCGCCATCGATCTCAGCTGCCTCCTTCAACTCATCTGACACATTTAACAGTGCTCCCAAATAAACCACGGCGCAAAAACCGGTTGTTTTCCAGCAATTCATCGCAACAAGGGATGGAAGCGCCGTCTTTTTGCTGTTTAGCCACTGCAGGGGTTCAATTCCCAGGGATTTCAGCAGCGTATTCAGTGTTCCGTACTGAGGATGATATATATAAAGGAAGACGGCTGACATGGCTACCATGGATGTTACATAGGGGGCAAAAAAGATGGTTCTGTACAGCACATTGACCGCGCTTTTTCTGGCCAAAAGGGATGCAAGGAGAAATCCCAGGGCTATGGTTACGGGAACAAACATTAGTGCATAGCGGACTGTAACGATCACGCTGTTTCTAAAATCCTGGCTGGTGAATAGCTCCTTATAATTATTGAGACCCACAAATTTCGGATCCCCCACAACCATATTCCAGGACGTAAAGCTTAAAAGTACGTTTCTTATGACTGGAAGAAAATTAAACAAGGTCAAACAGGCAAATGCCGGAAATAAAAGCAGCCCTGCGGCGATGACATCTGATCGTTTCATGCTGATGCCTCCTTATAAATAAATTTTATAAATCCTGACGAAATTCCCTCAATCTGTGTAATGATTGTCACATTTGGAATTATAAGATGAATATTGTCAAAAATGAAATACTTGTTTATAATAGATTTATAAAATAAATTTATAAGTAAAACTTATGAAAAAAACCTGTAAAACCTTGTCCTCTTTCTTGTAAAAAGGAGTTAAAATCATGCAGCTAAAGGATATTGAGTATATACGTACCATCGCAGAGGAGGGGAGCTTTTCTGCCGCTGCCGCCAAATGCTTCATAAGCCAGCCGGCCCTCAGCCTGGCGGTAAAACGGTTGGAACAGGAGTTGGGCGTAAGCCTGTTTGAGAGAAGTACGCATTCCGTGAAATTGAGCTCTGCCGGGGAATTGTTTGTGTCAGAGGGAGAAAATATTTTAAGACTCAGCCATCAGCTGAAAGAACATATGGTAAATATTGCGCTCATGAAAAGAGGCAATATTCGGATGGGTATATCAACATTTTACAGTTCCTATTATCTGATCAAGATCCTTCCGTCCTTTTACAGGCTTTATCCGGGAATCCATATTGATATTGTGGAGGGGACTTCACTGGCTCTGGAGGAGATGGTATTAAAAGATGAGGTGGATTTTAGTTTGATCCCACTGCCTCTGCGAAGTGAAGGCTCCCTGGAATATCAGGTTTTGCAGCAGGAACAGATCCTGTTTGCTATTCCATCCTCCAGCCCTTTGCGCTCCAAACTGAAATCTTCCCTTGCCAGAGACTTCCCTTTTATTGACCTGTCTGATGCAAAGGATGAATCCTTTATCTTTTTAAAGCCGGAGCAGCGTTTTTACCGAATGGGGATGGATTTATGTAAGGCAGCCGGATTTCGGCCGAACATTCTGTATGAGCTTACCAATTGGGATGCCATCAATACTTTGATCGGGGTTGGAATGGGAGTTGGCTTTGTACCGGAATTAGTGACGGAACGAATCCATAAAAATATCCGGCAGCCTATATACTGCCGGATTCTCAACCAAACTGCCATCCGCTCCTATGCGGTGGTTTATAAAAAACATAAGGATCTTTCCCTGGAGGCAATGGACTTTATTAAATTTTTACCCCATCTTTTCCATAATTAGGATTACTTTTCCCCAAGAGGCCGTATCTTCTCCACATAGATCTTCCGAAACAGGATGGAACTGAGCACTACCGAGGTGATCTCAGCCAGGGGGATGGAGTACCATACCATGTGGAGCCCAAAGGTCCTGGCAAAAAAGTACGCCAGGGGAAGGATACATACCAGCTGCCTGGCTACGGATACCATCAGGCTGTAGACACCGTTGCCCATGGCCTGGAACACGGAACCTACGATGATGCAGTATCCGGCAAACAGGAAGCTGAGGCTGATGATGCGCAGGGCCGGGACGCCGATGGACAGCATGTCCGCGTCCGCCTGGAAGAGCATGAGCAGCTGCGGGGTCATGAGCTGGAACACGGTCAGTCCGATGAACATGATCCCCACCGCGATCCCAATGCTTAAACGCACGGTTTCCATGATACGCTTCCGGTTCCTGGCTCCATAGTTGTAGGCAATAATAGGGATCATGCCGTTGTTGAGGCCGAAGATGGGCATGAATATAAAGCTCTGAAGCTTAAAGTAAACGCCGAACACAGCCACCGCTGTCTCTGAAAAGGTGATAAGGATCTTGTTCAGGCCAAAGGTCATGACCGAACTGATGGACTGCATTATAATGGAAGGAACGCCCACCTGGTAGATGACGGATATGGTCCTTCCATGGGGACGAAAGCCCTTAAAACTGATGCGCACATCCTTATTCTTGGCGTGATTCAGGCATCCGGCCAGCACCATGGCCACGATCTGCCCAAACACGGTGGCAGCGGCAGCGCCCTGGATCCCCATCTTGGGCATACCCGCCAGACCAAAGATCAGGATGGGGTCCAGAATGATGTTGATAATGGCCCCTGTTCCCTGGGTGATCATGCAGTAGAAGGTTTGCCCCGTGGACTGGAGGATCCTCTCGAACATCATTTCCCCAAACAGGCCAAAGCTGAAAATGCAGACGATCTGCAGGTATTGAACGCCGTATTCAATGATAACGGGATTATCTGTCTGGCTTTCAAAGAACAGCCTTGCCCCAAACAGGCCAAAGACTGCAAATACCAGAAAGCTTAGAAATGCCAGAAACAGTCCGTTGGCAGCCGCCAGATTGGCATTCTTGGCATTTTTTTCGCCCAGGGAGCGGGACAGCAGGGCATTGACGCCCACGCATGTTCCAGCGGAAACCGCGATCAGCAGGTTTTGGATGGGGAACGCCATGGAGACCGCGGTGAGGGCCGCCTGATTGATCATGGAAACAAAGACACTGTCCACGATATTATACAGGGCCTGGACCAGCATGGAAATGATCATGGGCAGGGACATGGAGATCAGTAATCTGCGGACGGGCATGGTGCCCATCTTGTTTTCTTGTGACATGTAATAACATCCTTTCTCATTTGTGCATAGTGGTTATTGTAACATTATCCATATAGTAAAGTCAATGGGCGCAGGTATTATGAAGGCAGGCGGGGGATCTGCTTTTTAATGTTTGCTGAATATTGTCTGGACAGACGGTGGGATTTATGGTATATTTAAAATAGTAACGATTACTATTATTGCAAGACGGATAAGAAAGGGGTAAAGTTATGGCAATATACCGCTGCAGGTTCTGTGGTTCCATGTATGATGAAGAAAAAGAGGGGGTTCCGGTCCGTGAATTAAAGGTCTGTCCGGTTTGCAGAGTTGCCTCCGATAAGCTGGTGCCGGCCGGGGGTGTCCCCAGCGTGTCCGGGAATGAGAGCCGTCTGTCCGGGTCTGTGTCCGCCCCGGCCGCCCCCGTATCTGCTGCCCCGGCCTCGGCCGCATCCGCCCCGGCTTCCCCGGAGAAAAGGGAAGCCCTTCCCTATGATCCGGAATACGCAAGGTTAGGCACGGACAGCCGGTATATGGATGAAATCCATGAGATGGCTGTCAAGGGCAAGTCCATCATAGCTGCCATGGGCACACAGATGAGTATGCCGGGATGGGATGACATCCTGTTTTTAGGCGCCCAGTTAAATCCCATGCCGTTAGATGAGCACGCGCCGGTGAAGACGGAGACCATCATTGGCAAAAAGGCCAGGAAGCCTATGGTATTGGAGCATCCGGTCTACATTTCCCATATGTCCTTTGGCGCCCTGTCAAAGGAGACAAAGACAGCCCTGGCAATGGGCAGCGCAATGGCGCGCACTGCCATGTGTTCCGGTGAAGGGGGGATCCTCCCGCAGGAGAGGGAGGCCGCATACAAGTATATATTTGAATACGTACCAAACCTGTACAGTGTGTCGGAGGAGAACCTGCGGCGTGCAGATGCAATTGAGATTAAGATCGGACAGGGCACAAAGCCGGGAATGGGCGGTCATCTGCCCGGCAGCAAGGTGACACCGGAGATTGCGGCTGTGCGCGGCAAGCCCTTGGGCCGGGATGTGATCAGTCCCTCCCGTTTCCCGGGGATCGACTCCAAGGAAGACCTGAAGGCTCTTGTGGACAGGCTCAGGGAGGAGTCTGAAGGCAGGCCCATTGGAATTAAGATCGCGGCAGGCAGGATCGAAAAGGATCTGGAGTTCTGCGTGTATGCAGGACCGGATTTTATTACCATAGACGGCCGGGGCGGAGCCACAGGGGCCAGCCCCAAGCTGATCAGGGACTCCGCCAGCGTACCTACCATCTATGCCCTGTACCGGGCAAGAAAATATCTGGATGAGGTGGGAGCGGACATGGAACTGGTGATCACAGGCGGGCTCAGGGTGTCCTCCGACTTTGCAAAGGCTCTGGCAATGGGTGCCGATGCGGTGGCCATCGCATCAGCGGCCCTGATCGCAGCGGCCTGCCAGCAGTACCGCATCTGCGGGACCGGTATGTGCCCGGTTGGGGTGGCTACCCAGGATGAGGCTCTGCGCCGCCGCCTGCCTATGGATGCGGCAGCGCAGAGGGTGGCAAACTTTTTAAATGTCTCTCTGGAGGAGATAAAGACCTTTGCAAGGATCACGGGCCACCACAATATTCATGACATGGATGTGGATGACCTGTGCACCATCAGCAGGGAGATCTCTGAGTTCACAAATATCAGACATGCATAGAGCAGCTGGAAGCATAGACCTGTTCCAGGATTTCCACATGAAGCCGTTCATCCATGATGATACGGCGCAGGTTTTCCGTGATATTTTCATCCCGTATGTATGATATCTGGTGCTGATACTTGCTGATGGCCGCCTTCTCACTGTCGATGGCATTGCGCATCAGGGCAGGAAGTTCCCGGGGATACTGGTTGTAGCTGGGAGACCAGTAAGTCCTTTTGCATCCGTACTGGGTCCACATCCTGGGATCTTCTCCCAGCTGCAATGCTAATTTTCCAAAAATTTCCAAATGATGCATTTCCACAATGCTGATCCTGCGGAAAACATCGGCAATCTCCTTATTTGATTCCGTCATCAGATTGTTATAAACATAAAGGCTTATGGCTGACATCTCAGAATTGGCGCCGCCTACATTGTCCAGTATGACCCTGGCATAGGCCGGATTCTTTTCCTCAGCCTTTACTGGCGGGTACGGCATGTCTGAGGAAAAATGGAAATGATCCAAGGATAACATGGTGAGCTCCTTTATAATATAAAGTTTTCATAGTGTAATGTATGAAATATGACTATGGAATATACAAATTTTCTAAAAATCAAAAGTTGTAAATTTTGGTTCTTGACTTTAGCGGATGAATGTACTATTTTATTAGATAAATAATTAAAAGCAATGAAAGAGACTCTTGCCTGAGAAATGTAACAGGAAGGAAGGCGTCACCGACTGAGAGCGCCTCCGCGCAGGACTGGGCAAAGGGAACACTCCGGA
This sequence comes from Enterocloster citroniae, assembly GCF_040545455.1. NCBI lineage: Bacteria > Bacillati > Bacillota > Clostridia > Lachnospirales > Lachnospiraceae > Enterocloster > Enterocloster citroniae. The sequence continues at coordinate 64,035 of NZ_JBEPLZ010000002.1, forward strand.
GCTGATATATTGAAGCGGTTAAGGCCGGCAGTAGGTATATCCGTTGTACACGTTACGTACAAAGAGAGGGGAACTGACACCGTATGATGTGCTCTGACTGTATTAGCGTACAGGAAGGCAGGCATACAGGCCCGGATCCCAATGCGGGTGGTACCGCGGGAATATCATATGAATGAAATCCCGTCCCGGAATGCAGTTACTGTGTTCCGGGGCGTTTTTGTTGTATTGGAAAAGCCGTTTGCATTTTCCTGGAAATGTTCCGGAACCGGATGTCAAAGTATACCAAACACGTTCCGAAAGGAGAAACAACCATGGATTTTGTAAGCGGAGTTAAGGAGAAGGCTGTCCTGGGTATCCGGGATATACGAAGCGGGGATTATGACGGGAAGACGGTTCATATGAATGGCGCTGTCCACACCATACGTCAGATGGGGGAGATTTCATTCATTGTTTTGAGAAAGGCGGAAGGGCTGGTACAGTGTGTATACGAGGGAAGGAAATCAGGGTTTGATATCAGGGAGCTGAAGGAGGAGAGCACGGTGGAGGTGACGGGAACGGTCCGTGGGGAGGAGAGAGCGCCCCAGGGCTTTGAGATCCGCCTGCAGGGCATCCGTGTCCTGTCCAAGCCTGCACAGCCCATGCCCATTGCCATCAGCAAATGGAAGCTGAACACTTCCCTGGAGACCAAACTGGCCCTGCGTCCCATTTCACTGAGAAATATCAGGGAGCGGGCAAAGTTTAAGATACAGGAAGGGATCGTAAGAGGATTCAGGGACTATCTGTTCAGCCAGGGCTTTACGGAGATCCATACGCCCAAAATCGTGGCCAGAGGCGCGGAGGGCGGTTCCAATGTGTTCCGTCTGGATTACTTCAATAAAAAAGCAGAGCTGGGCCAGAGTCCCCAGTTTTATAAACAGACCATGGTGGGAGTCTATGACAGGGTATTTGAGGCAGCCCCTGTGTTCCGGGCAGAAAAGCACAATACCACCCGCCATCTGAACGAATATACCAGCCTGGATTTTGAGATGGGGTATATCGATGGATTTGAGGATGTGATGGAGATGGAGACAGGTATGCTCCAGTACGTCATGGCTTTGCTGGAACAGGATTACAAAAAGGAGCTGGATCTGCTAAAGGTAACCCTGCCGGATGTGAGCCGCATCCCTGCTGTGCGCTTTGATGAGGCAAAACGGCTGGTATCTGAAGCATATAACAGGAAGATCCGCAACCCATATGACCTGGAGCCGGAGGAGGAACTGCTGATCGGCCGCTACTTTAAGGAAAAGTCAGGCAGTGATTTTGTGTTTGTGACCCACTACCCCTCCAAAAAGCGTCCCTTTTATGCCATGGATGACCCGCAGGATCCCAAGTTCACACTGAGCTTTGACCTGTTGCTGCGCGGGCTGGAGGTGACCACAGGAGGACAGAGGATCCACGACTATGACCGGATCATTGAGAAAATGACCAGGCGGGGCATGGATCCCCAGGATATCCAGTCCTATCTCATGATCTTCAAGTACGGAATGCCGCCCCACGGCGGCCTGGGAATCGGCCTGGAGCGCCTGACCATGCGGCTATTGGATGAACAGAATGTAAGGGAGACCTGCATGTTCCCAAGGGATGTGACAAGGCTGGAACCATAGGACGCGGGAGAGACATATCTGGAAAGAGACATGATCGGAATCAGAGAGGAGTATTACCATGGCAAACATTATAAGCGATGAAACCATCGAGTATGTGGGCATTCTGGCAAAGCTGGAGCTTTCCGATGAGGAAAAGGAAGCTGCCAAAAAGGATATGGGCCGCATGCTGGATTATATTGATAAACTGAATGAACTGGACACATCCGGCGTGGAACCCATGTCCCATGTGTTCCCGGTGACCAATGTGTTCCGGGAGGATGTGGTGACCAACAGGGATGAGCGTGACAATATCCTTGCAAATGCGCCTGAGCAAAAGGACGGCGCGTTCAAGGTTCCGAAAACAGTGGAATAGGAGGGCGAAGACAATGGATATACTTGATTTAACTGCCCTGGAACTGGGGAAAAAGATACAGGCAGGGGAAGTCACTGCCATGGAGGCGGCCAGGGCTGCCTTAAAACAGATCCGCGCATGGGAGGCGTCCATCCACGCATACGTGACAGTGGATGAGGAAGGCGCACTAAAAAGGGCGGCCGCGGTACAGGCTAAGATCGAGGACGGAGCCCTTACAGGGCCGCTGGCAGGCGTGCCCATGGCCGTAAAGGATAATATGTGCACCAAAGGGCTGAGGACCACCTGCAGTTCCAATATCCTCAGAAACTTTATCCCCACCTATACGGCCCAGGCTGTCTCAAACCTGGAACAGGCGGGAGCCGTTATTCTGGGAAAGACAAATATGGATGAATTTGCCATGGGAAGCACCACGGAGACCTCTGCTTTTGGCGTTACCAGGAATCCGTGGAACACGGAACATGTGCCCGGGGGATCATCAGGCGGTTCCTGTGCGGCCGTGGCAGCAGGGGAGTGCTTCTATGCCTTAGGATCTGATACGGGCGGATCCATCCGCCAGCCCAGCTCCTTCTGCGGTGTTGCGGGGATCAAGCCCACCTACGGCACCGTGTCCCGGTACGGCCTGATCGCCTACGGTTCATCCCTGGACCAGATCGGCCCTGTTGCCAAGGATGTGGCGGACTGTGCAGCCATACTGGAGGTTCTGGCATCCCATGATACAAAAGACAGCACTTCCCTTGAACGGAAGGACTGTGATTTTACCGCCGCTCTTAAAGAGGACGTAAAGGGAATGAGAATCGGTATACCGGAACCCTATCTGGGGCAGGGCCTGGACCGTGAGGTGAAGGACGCAGTGCTCCGGGCAGCGGATGTGCTAAAGGAAAAAGGCGCTGTGGTGGAAACCTTTGACCTGCAGTTGGTGGATTACGCGATCCCGGCCTATTATGTCATCGCTTCCGCGGAGGCCAGCTCCAACCTGTCCCGTTTTGACGGGGTGAAATACGGATACCGGACCCCTGAGTATGAGGGGCTTCACAGCATGTATAAGAAGAGCCGCTCCGAAGGGTTTGGCCCGGAGGTAAAACGCCGCATCATGCTGGGGTCCTTTGTTCTCAGCTCCGGCTACTATGACGCCTACTATCTGAAGGCGCTGCGCACCAAGGCTCTGATCAAAAAGGAATTTGACCAGGCGTTTTCAAACTATGATGTGATCCTGGCCCCCGCGTCCCCGGGCACGGCGCCTCGGCTGGGTGAATCCCTTAAGGACCCGTTAAAAATGTACCTGGGGGACATCTATACCATATCCGTAAACCTGGCGGGACTCCCGGGCATCACCGTACCCTGCGGGATGGATTCAAAAGGGCTTCCCATCGGCCTTCAGCTGATCGGAGACTGCTTTAAGGAGAAGAATATCATCCGCGCAGCCTATGCCTATGAGAGCGCACACGACTTTACGGCTCCGTCCCTGACAGCGGGAGGAGCAAGGGAGGAGGGAACATTATGAGTAAACAGTATGAAACCGTCATTGGTTTGGAGGTCCATGTGGAGCTGGCCACCAAAACCAAGATCTTCTGCTCCTGTTCCACTGAATTCGGCGGCGCCCCCAACACCCACACCTGTCCGGTGTGCACCGGTATGCCGGGCTCCCTTCCCGTGCTGAACCGCCAGGTGGTGGAATATGCGCTGGCCGTGGGCCTTGCCACCAACTGTGAGATCAACCAGTACTGTAAATTTGACCGGAAGAACTACTTTTATCCGGATAATCCCCAAAACTATCAGATATCCCAGCTGTACCTGCCCATATGCCGCCACGGCTGGGTGGAGATAGAGACGCCCTCAGGGGTGGCAAAAAAGGTGGGGATCCATGAGATCCATATGGAGGAGGACGCGGGAAAGCTGATCCATGATGAGTGGGAGGACTGCTCTCTGGTGGACTACAACCGAAGCGGCGTGCCCCTGATCGAGATCGTATCAGAGCCGGATATGAGAAATGCACAGGAGGTCATTGCCTACCTTGAAAAGCTGCGCCTGATCATCCAGTACCTGGGCGCCTCCGACTGCAAATTGCAGGAGGGGTCCATGCGCGCGGATGTGAACCTGTCTGTCCGCGAAGCGGGAAGCCGTGAACTGGGGACCAGGACGGAAATGAAGAACCTTAACTCCTTTAAAGCCATTGCAAGGGCCATTGAGGGGGAGAGAAAGCGTCAGATCGAGCGTTTGGAGGAGGGGAAAAGGGTCATCCAGGAGACACGCCGCTGGGATGACAACAAAGAGAGCTCCAGGGCCATGCGCTCCAAGGAGGATGCCCAGGATTACCGGTATTTTCCGGACCCGGACCTGGCGCCTGTTGTCATTAGCGATGAGTGGATCGCCCGCGTCAGGGCACAGCAGCCGGAGCTGCGCACTGAAAAGATCAGCCGTTACATGGCGGAGTACGGTCTGCCCGCATATGACGCGGATCTGATCACCAGTTCCAAGCATATGGCTGACCTGTTTGAGGAGACCGTGGCGCTGTGTAACAGGCCCAAGGAGGTGTCCAACTGGCTGATGGTGGAGGCCATGAGGCTGTTAAAGGAGCAGGGGATGGATGTAGATGACATCCGGTTCTCACCTTCCAATCTGGCAGCCCTGATCGCCATGGTGGAAGGATCAGAGATCAACAGGACCGTGGCCAAATCCGTGTTTGAGGAAATATTCATGAATGACGTGGATCCCCGGGCTTACGTGACGGAGCACGGGCTTAAGGTGGTCAATGATGAGGGCGCCTTAAAACGCGCAGTGGAGGATGTGATCGCAGCCAACCCCCAGTCCGTGGAGGACTATAAGAACGGAAAGGAAAGGGCCATGGGCTTTTTGGTGGGCCAGACCATGCGGGCCATGAAAGGCAAGGCGGACCCGGCCATGGTCAACCGGATCGTAAAAGAATTTCTTTCAGTACAATAGCTTTATAAGCGTAACTTTTATTAGTAATAAGAAAATTTTGTATTGACGGAACGCTCCAGTTGGTGTATGCTTGTGTACAATGCACGAATGTGTAAACCACTGGCTGACAGATGTGTGCCTGGTAACTACAAAACCATATGGCAAACCACCGGCAGCCGGACGAATTTTGAGGCACGGTTCAGATACGGGCCGATTAATGAAAAAAGAATATGATGGGTATCAAGGAGGATATTATGAAGCCATATGCAGAGATGACCAAAGAAGAACTTCTGGCACTGCGCAAGGAACTGAAAGCACAGTACCGCGAACTGCAGGGAAAGGACCTGAAGCTGGATATGTCCAGAGGCAAGCCCTGCGTGGAGCAGCTGGACCTTTCCATGGGTCTGATGGATGTTTTAAGCAGCAATGATGACCTGACCTGCGAAGACGGAACAGACTGCCGCAACTATGGTGTGCTCACCGGTATTGATGAGGCCAAAGAACTGATCGCGGACATGATGGAGGTGAATCCTTCCACTGTTATCCTGTATGGCAACTCCAGCCTGAACGTTATGTATGATACGGTATCACGGGCCATGACCCACGGTATCATGGGGAATACCCCCTGGTGCAAACTGGATAAGGTGAAATTCCTCTGCCCCGTTCCCGGATATGACCGGCATTTTGCTATTACAGAATATTTTGGCATTGAGATGATCAATGTGCCCATGACTCCCCAGGGCCCTGATATGGATATGGTGGAGGAGCTGGTGTCTTCCGATGACACTATTAAGGGAATCTGGTGTGTGCCCAAGTACTCCAATCCTCAGGGCTATTCCTATTCAGACGAGACTGTGCGCCGCTTTGCAAGGCTGGAGCCGGCTGCGCCTGATTTCAGGATCTTCTGGGATAATGCCTACGGCGTACACCATCTGTACGACCATGACCAGGACCATCTGATTGAAATCCTGGCAGAGTGCAAGCGGTCAGGCAACCCTGATATGGTTTATAAATTTGCTTCCACCTCCAAGATCAGCTTCCCCGGCTCGGGCATCGCGGCCCTTGCCACCTCCCACAACAACCTGGAGGATATCAAGGCACAGTTAAAGAACCAGACCATTGGCCATGACAAGGTAAACCAGCTGCGCCATGTACGCTTTTTCGGAGATATCCACGGCATGGTGGAGCACATGAGAAAGCATGCCGACATTGTGCGCCCTAAGTTCGAGGCTGTTGAGGAGATCCTGGAAAGAGAGCTGGGAGGACTGGGAATCGGACAGTGGTCACAGCCCAAGGGCGGTTACTTTATCTCCTTTGATTCCATGGACGGATGTGCCAAGGAGATTGTTGCCAGGTGTAAGAAGGCAGGCGTTGTGATGACCCCTGCAGGGGCAACCTATCCATATGGAAAGGATCCCCATGACAGCAATATCCGTATTGCTCCCACCTATCCTCCTTTAGGCGACCTGATTACCGCATCTGAGCTGTTTGCCCTGTGCGTAAAGCTGACCAGCGTGGAGAGACTTCTGAAGGGTATGGATTAAGGCATCCTTTTCAGGAAAATGATTCAAGTGTAAAATGAAAGGCTTTATCAGATAATGATAGGGAGCGGATCATTCGTGAGAACGAGTCCGCTCCCTATTGCCGTTTTGGAAGACTGTGCACCGCAGCTCCCCTATAGGCAAGGGAAAATCCTATAAGGAGGCAAAGGCCATGAGAGGCGCTGCAGGGCGGTTTAAAGGAAAATACGATCTCTTTACCATCTATTTAGTACCGGGCGCCACGGTACTGCTGGCATCCCTTGACAGCTGGACCGCCACGAACCTGTCCGTGCTGGGCAACACCTCAGGCAACAAGCTGCTCTTTGCCCTTTGGGGCTTTATCACCGGCATTTATTACTGTATCTATATCCTGTACCTGTTTCATATAGGAAGATACAGGAATATGGCAGGAAAATGCTTTGTGTACACAGCTGCGGCATTTCTGCTCACTGCTGTTATGATTCCCTATACTCCGCAGCAGTATCCAATAAAAGCCCATCTTCATGTGCTGCTGGCATTTTTATCCCCCATACTTCTGACATTGGGTATTGTTTGCTTTCTCCGTTTTTTAAGCAGCAGGGACAGACCGCGCTACCGCAGGGCCTGGAATATCATGTGGATCCTGGCGGCATGTTCCCTGGTGCTGATCCTGATGGCGGGTTTTATTACCAGCTTCCTGGAGGTGTTTTTAGTGGTGGGGCTGTGCGGATATCTGCGCTATATGGAACGTCTGCTGGTGAGCCGGGACCATGGCCGGGCCGGTTGGTAACAATGTAAAAAACAACGTGAAAAGAGGCGGAAAGGTCGAATCCCTTCCGCCTCTTTTCGGGCAGTAAAAACAAACCGTTTATATGGAGTGTATTAGAGATATCTCTAACACGTTGGGGGGCATTAGAATGTAACTTCCTCATCATAGAAGCAGCATGTAAGCAGCTTCTCCATCTGGGCCGGGGTAATGGACCTTGGGTTGGAACCTGTACATGCATCTCCCACAGCCAACTCGGCAACGGCGGGAAGCTTTTCCATAAATTCCTTCTCATCAATGATGCCGCCTTCGTAATCCCTGATACAGGTGGGGATATCCAGCTCCTTGTTCATTTCACGGATACGTGCAATGAGGGCATCGGTCAGCTCCTGGTCAGTTGTACCAGGAAGGTTGATAAATTTGGCGATCTTTGCATATCTTGCAGCGGCCTCAGGTTCTTTGGAGTTATATTTAATAACCTTTGGCAGGTACATTGCATTTGCACAACCGTGAACAATGTGGCCGCCTGAATATGCTGCACCTGTCTTGTGAGCCATGGAGTGGACGATTCCAAGCAAAGCATTGGAAAATGCCATTCCGGCAAGACACTGTGCATTGTGCATCTTATCACGGGCTTCCATATCTCCGTTATAAGAAGGTATCAGATACTCGTTAATCATCTCGATGGCATGGAGAGCTAACGGGTCCGTATACTCGCAGTTAAGGGTTGACACATATGCCTCAATGGCATGTGTCATGGCATCCATGCCTGTGTGGGCTGTCAGTTTCTTTGGCATGGTCTCAGCCAGTGCCGGGTCAACGATGGCCACATCAGGGGTGATGTTAAAGTCTGCAAGAGGATATTTGATTCCCTTGCTGTAATCAGTGATAACGGAAAATGCGGTTACTTCCGTGGCAGTACCGGATGTGGAAGGAATCGCACAGAATTTAGCCTTGGTGCGCAGGGTGGGGAAGTTAAACGGTATGATCAGATCCTCAAAGGATGTATCCGGGTACTCATAGAATGCCCACATAGCCTTGGCCGCATCAATTGGGGAACCGCCGCCCATGGCCACGATCCAGTCAGGATTAAATTCCTCCATGGCCTTTGCGCCCTTCATTACGGTTTCAACAGAAGGATCCGGTTCAACGCCTTCAAAAAGCTGAACCTCCATGCCTGCTTCCTTCAGGTAGTCCACAACCTTATCCAGAAAGCCGAAGCGTTTCATGGAACCGCCGCCAACTACTACAAATGCTTTCTTTCCGGTTAAAGTCTTTAATGCATCCAATGCATGTTCGCCGTGATATAAATCTCTGGGTAATGTAAATCTCATGATAAAACCTCCCTTTTACGAGAAATAGTGTTGTTAATTAATGTTATTTATTTAACAACTATATGATAGCATGGCGTGGCATAAATGAGTAGGTATGAAAAAGGAATACCGGTATTCCTAAAGGGACATTCCAGGTATTATCCTATGAGTAAATTGGATATTCCGTAATTTGTAATATTTGTAAAGACAAAATATCTATTCCATGGGGGAAACCTATGATATACTGAAACTACTTTGTTGCAATTAATGGAGTAGAGCAATGTTCCAACACGCTCTGGTAAAAGAGAGGAGATACATATGAGTTTTTTCATGGGAAAAAAGTTTGTGGGCTTTGGAGGAAAAGGCTCACAGAAAGGACCGCAGAAAGGACCGGAGGTGGTCTTTGACAGCGGGGAGGACGGCAACCGGAAGATGAAGCGTATGCTGCGTCCCATTAAGTTTGGTATTTTAGTGGTATTTGTGGCAATTGCGGCCCTGGATTCCTTCTATACCCTGTCTGAGAACGAGATGGCGGTGCTCACCACCTTTGGCAGGCCCTCCAGCGTTATGACCTCGGGACCTAAGTTTAAGTACCCATTTATCCAAAAGGTTTATAAGATGTCCAAGGAGATCAAAGGGATGCCCATTGGATATGACTCTGATTATAATACGGAGTATCCGGCTGACAGCGAGAACAATCCTGTCTCCCTGCCCTCTGAGTCCGAGATGATCACAAAGGATTTCAACTTTGTAAATGTGGATTTTTACATTGAGTACCAGATCGTGGATCCCATCAAGGCATATATCAACAGCGATACGGCCATTTCCATTCTAAAGAACCTGGCCCAGTCCTATATAAGGGATACGGTGGGATCCTACAGCGTGGATGAGGTGATCACCACGGGCAAGTCCGAGATACAGGCCAAGGTAAAGTCCCTCTTATCAGAACGCCTGGAGCAGGAGGACATAGGGATCGGCATTGTCAATGTGACCATACAGGATGCGGAACCGCCCACCGAGGCGGTGAACAATGCCTTTAAGGCAGTGGAGGACGCAAAGCAGGGCATGGACACCAAGATCAATGAGGCCAAGAAGTACCAGTCAGAGCAGCTTCCGGCCGCTAATGCAAAGGCGGATAAGGCTGCCAGGGACGCGGAAGCCTACAGGCAGCAGCGTATCAGTGAAGCCGAAGGCCAGGTGTCCCGCTTTAACGATATGTACGAGGAGTACGCAAAGTATCCCCTGATCACCAAGAAGAGGATGTTCTATGAGACCATGGAGGAGCTTCTGCCAACCCTGAAGGTGATCATCAATGGCTCTGACGGAACCCAGACCATGCTGCCCCTGGATTCATTTGTCAGTGAAAATCAGAACGGAGGTGCCCGGTAATGAAAACCCTAGGAAAATTTATGAGAAATATTGGGATCGTGGTGGTGATCCTGCTTGTGGCCACCATATTTAATCCGATCGTTGTGACCAGGGCCAATGAATACAGCCTGATCATCCAGTTTGGAAAGGTGGTCCGGGTGGAGGAGGCCGCGGGGCCATCCCTGAAAGTGCCTTTCCTGCAGTCTGTGCAGAAGATACCCAGGTACAAGATGATCTCCGACCTGTACCCCAGCGATGTCACCACCAAGGATAAAAAGGTGATGACCGTGGATTCCTTTGTGATCTGGGATATCAACGATCCGGTGAAATACCTCTCCTCCCTAAATGCCAGCAAGGAAAAGGCAGAGGTCAGGCTGGGGAATGTGGTCTACAACTCCATCAAGAACGTGCTGAGTTCCACCAACCAGGCGGATATCATATCAGGCAGGGACGGCGACCTGGCTAAGACCATAACTGATAATATAGGAAGCGCCATGGATTCCTACGGCATCCATATCTATGCCGTGGAGACCAAGAAGCTGGACCTGCCTGATTCCAACAAGGAATCGGTTTACCAGAGGATGATCTCTGAGCGAAACAACATTGCGGCCCAGTACACGGCGGACGGAGACTACCAGTCTTCACTGATTAAGAATGAGACGGATAAGACTGTGAAGGAAACCATAGCAAAGGCCGATGCGGAGGCTGAGAAGATCAAGGCCGAGGGCGAGGCAAAGTATATGCAGATCCTCAGCGAGGCCTACAATGATGAGTCCAAGGCGGATTTTTACAATTATGTCCGCTCCCTGGACGCCCTGAAGGCTTCCCTGAAGGGGGATAACAAGACCGTTATCCTGAATCAGGACAGTGAACTGGCAAGGATATTATCCGGGAACTGATTCAAAATATTTATATGAAGAAACAGAGCGCATTGGCGAGGGATTGCCAATGCGCTTTTTGTTGCTTTAAATGACAGCATAAAATAAACCTGATAAGCCGGCTGAAATTATGTGCAAATAATATAAAAATGGACAAAAATATGGAACAAAATAATGCATAACTTATATACGAAAAGGTCCACATATAGAAAATACCTATTAAACATGCACGAAACCACCATTGCAATCAATTGGATATGTATAACAATCGGCTATATAATAAAGACAACCTAAGATTGCAGTTCATCAAATATACCACCCCCTGGCATATAATGCAATCCCCGGGAGATATCTGAGCAGTGATTGTTAAAAAAATAACAAAACGTATTAAAGGAGGGTGTTATATGGCAACAGCACAAGATTACAGCTTAAGAAAGAAGGTATTTGCAGCAGCCTGGGTGGTCATTTTTGTGGCGGCAGGGATTTCGGCCTATTCCGTGTTTAAGGCATCCATCATGGAAGCCACAGGTGGGACGGACAGCCAGATATCCATTGCATATACCATACAGCAGCTGTTTGCGGCCACGCTTGGGATTTTTTCCGGCAGGGCGGTTGACAAGATCGGGCCAAGGATCGTGATATACCTGGGCGGCTTTCTTTATGGGTTTGGATGGCTTGTGGGAGGACTCACCACCTCAGTGCCCATGTTTTATCTGTTTTTCGGCGTGGTCAATGGAATTGGTTCAGGACTTATCTACAACTCCTCGGTTGCCACGGGCCTTAAGTGGTATCCGGAAAAGAAGGGGACCATGTCGGGACTGCTGCTTATGTCCGCATCCATAGGGCCTTTCCTGACTTCCAGGTTCGGGGAGATTTTGTGCAACGGACTGGGGCTTGGAGCCAAGGGCTTGTCGGTGATCGGGGCAGCCTACATTGTTCTTGTGTGGGCAGTGGGCTGGATCATGACTGTTCCGGGCAAGGACTGGGTGGCGCCTCCCATACCTGCTTCTGTCACAAACACGGAAAAGGCGGACCGGGAGTACGGACCGTTTGATATGTTAAAAACACTGCGGTTCTGGATGATGATTGTGCTCATGTGTCTGGCCAGCATGACGGGGATCATGTTCGTGGGCGCGCTTTCAGGGATTGCCCAGGCCCAGCTGGGGGTGGGGACCGCGGCTGCCTCATGGATCGTTGGTATCAGCGCATTGGCAAACTTTGTGGGAAGAATGGGCTTTGGCCGTGTCTGCGACAGGCTGGGTGAGGCCAAGACGGTTTTGATCATCCTTGTGGTCACTATTTTGTCCCTGTTTGTTATGAGAAATGCGTTTACAATCCCTATGTTTATTGTCTGTCTTATATTTATCGGCGCTGCCTTTGGCGGAGTCCTTGTCTGTTTCCCGCCTTTTACACAAAAGGTATTTGGAATGGAAAACAGCGGGGTCAATTACGGGATCATGTTTTTGGGTTATGCGTCCGGTTCTTACTTCGGCCCCCAGATCGCGGCCAAGACAAAGATGCTGGGACCGGATGGGGCGGTGATGGCCACCTCCTATGCCAATGCCTACAGCATTGCCATTGCAGTGGGGGTTGCGGGAATTGTGGTATGCTTCCTTCTTATGTATGTAAAAGACCGGTATGCAAAGCAGGCAAAAGCCGCATAGGGAAGAACAGGAGATGGAAACAATGAAAAAAAACGAATTTTCAGGACTGACAGTGCTGGATCTGTCCCGGTACCTTCCCGGGGGATACGCCACCCAGGTCCTGGCCGACATGGGAGCGGAGGTCATCAAGGTGGAGGATACGGCGAGGGGGGATTTCTGCCGCTATGATGAGCCCGGGATCAATGGGGTGAGCTATTATTTTACAGCACTGGGCAGGAATAAGAAAAGCCTGTCCGTCAATTTGAAATCAGACGAAGGAAAGGAAATTTTTTACAGGCTGGCAAGAAAGGCTGACGTGATCCTGGAGAGCTTTAGGCCGGGGGTCACCAACCGTCTGGGGATCGGATACCAGCAGATCAGGGAGATAAAGCCGGATATCATATACTGTTCCCTGTCCGGATACGGGCAGTTTCATCCCAGCAGCCTGAAGGCCCTTCATGATATCAACATGCAGGCCCAGTCCGGATACCTGTCCCTGAACGGGGGAAAGACCAGCCCGCTGCATTTGTGCGACCTGGCCAGCGGAATGGTGGCGGCCCAGGCCATACTGGCGGCCCTTTACCAGCGCAGTGTGAGCGGCAAGGGGAATTATATCGACATTTCCATGTTTGATTCCTTTGTGTGGTGGAACAGTATGCTGGACAGCCGCTATTACTTTTACGGGCGTCAGCTGGAGGCCAAGGACCTGGAGTATCCGGCCGTGTGCTACAACATCTACGACACATCCGATGGCGGGAAGATAGCGGTCGGAATGGTGGAGGAGAAATTCTGGAAGGAATTCTGCCGCCTTACGGACGCGCCGGAGCTGGTGCCTGTCCAGATGTGCCGCAGGCATGAGGCGCCGGAAGCATTTGCCAGAATGGAAGGGATCATGGCTTCCAAAACACTGAAAGAGTGGGAGGAATGGCTGGGTGACAAGGACCTGTGCATGGCTCCGGTCCTGAACAAGGACCAGGCTGTCTCCAATATATTAAAGCAGGAAAATGGGCTTATTGAGTATCACACCTTCCCTGGTACAGGCAAGGTACTGCAGACAAATATCCCCCACAAAATGTCAAACCTTCCCCTGTCCCTGGATGAGGCGCTGCCTCCGCCGGTACTGGGAGAGCATACCCTGGACCAGCTGACAGAACTGGGATATACCGGGGAACAGGCTAAGGAACTGGCAGAAAAAGGGGTTATTAGATTATCAATAAAGGAGGAATAGACGATATGGGTAAGAATTGGTTCAGCGTTGACCCAAGGGAGCACCTTGGGGGGAAAGTAGCAATCGTAACAGGCGGAGGAACCGGAATCGGGGCAGCCTGCGCCGAGACCCTGGCGGCAGCCGGAGCAAAGATCGTTGTGGCGGCCAGGAGAAAGGAGAAGCTGGAGGGTACTGTTGCAGCCATCAGGGAGGCAGGAGGAGAGGCGGTCGCGGTGTCCGCGGATGTTACCAAGCAGGAGGATATTGACCGGATCGTGGCTGAGACCCTGAAGGCATATGGGAGGATCGACATCCTTGTATCCAATGCAGGCATGGCTCTTCCCAGGTGCCATACCTTTGATTTTACCAGGGAAGACTGGCGCAGGATCTTTGATCTTAACCTGGATGCGGGGTATTTCCTGGCACAGGCGTGCGGCAGGGAGATGGCTAAGACAGGAGGAGGACGGATCGTGTTCATGACCTCCCAGAGAGGCATTTCCGCCATGCAGAACATTGCCCCATACTGTATTACCAAGGGCGCTGTGATGGCCATGATCAAGGCGCTGGCCATTGACCTGGCTCCTTATCAGATCAATGTAAACGGCGTAGCGCCCGGCTATGTTATGACGGACATGGTATCCGGCCTGCTGGCCGATGAGGCGCGCCTTAAGAACGTGCTGGATAAGACCCCCCTGGGGAAAATGGGAACCACGGATGAGATGGCTGCTGCAGTGCTGTACTTCTGTCTGCCACAGTCATCCTACACAACAGGACAGACCGCTATTTTGGACGGAGGATGGTCCTGCCAGTAAACCGATGTTTAAAAATTGAGAGGAGATAATAATATGAGCGAAACAATGGCAGCAATTATCAAAACAGCCCCAAAACCAGGATGTATGGAGTATGTAACGGATTTTCCAAAGCCGGAGATCAAGGAAGACGAGATCCTGGTGCAGGTAAAAGCCTGCGGTATCTGCGGCACGGACCACTCCCTTTACGGATGGAACGAAGCCATTGCCAAGAACTATAACATTCAGTTCCCAGGCATATTCGGACATGAGTTTTCAGGCGTTGTGGCTGAGATCGGGCCTGCAGCCCCAAAGAACTTTAAGATCGGCGACAGGGTGGTGGTGAATCCGGTCCTGTTCTGTAACGTGTGCTCTTACTGCGCAAAGGGACAGATCAATATCTGTGATAACCGTCCGTTCTATGGAACAGACCTTCCGGGGGCGTTTGCAGAGTATGTGGCGATCCGCGGCACCAACCTGATCCCCCTTCCCGACAATGTATCCTTTGAGGAGGGCGCTCTTTTGGAAGCATTGGGCGTGGCTATCAATGCAGTGGACCGCGTCAATCCCCAGATGGGCGACTGCGCAGTTGTGCTGGGATGCGGGGCCATCGGCCTTCTGATGCTCAAAGTGCTTAAATACATAGGGGTCGAAAAGGTGATGATCACCGGACTCGGCATTGATAAAAAGCGCCTGGCCCTTGCAGAGAAAATGGGCGGGATTCCCATTAACTGTGATGAGTGCGATCCGGTGGAACGTGTAAAGGAACTGACCGGCGGACGGGGCGTACAGGTGGCTTTTGATGCGGCAGGTAACGCCCGTGCCGTGGAGCAGGGCGTACAGATGCTGGCTAAGAACGGAAAGATCGGCATTTCCGGCCTTCCAAAGGAAAAATCCACACTGGATATGACCACCATCTCCATGCGCCAGTTAAGTATCATCGGCAACAGGGCATATGAGAGAAAGACATGGTTCCAGGGACTGGATATGATGGCCAACGGACTGGATATCAAGGAGATCGGAAGCCATACCCTCCCATTCTCGGAATTTGAGAAAGCAATGAAGATGCTGGACAACAGGGAAGGCCTGAGGATCATTTTGGTTCCATAAGGATCAGGGGTATTGGGAAAGACTGCTTGTAAAAGGCCGGGAGGCACATTGCCTGTCCACGCCTCCCTGAGGGGGGCGTCCCGGCCAGATACCAGACTGGAGGGTTACATATGTCAGTGTTAAAAAGAGAATATGGAAAAGAGCAGCCTTACATAGGATGCGGCATGTTTAAGATCAGGCTGCCCTTGATCCATTTTCGTTTTACCGGGCCGGAGGCAATCACCGGCCTTTGCAACAGCGTCACCTCCCTGGCGGCCATTGCCACCCTGGTGGGGATACTGGGGATTGAAGACCGTCAGGCGTGGGCCGTGATCGTGTTCAGCTGCCTGGCTTACTGTCTTCACTGGCTGTTGGGGGACGCCACGGTGGGAGGCTGGATCACTCCGGCCCTGGCCCTGGTCATTGTATATCTCAACGGGTATGGGGAAGGGATCCCAAGGATGCAGGCCATGTGCGCCCTGCAGCTGGAATTGGCTGTTATCTTTATTGTGCTGGGTGTGACCGGAGGCGCCAGGAAGATCACCGGTATGGTGCCGCCCTCCATCAAATCAGGGATTGTCATGGGGACGGCTGTCACGGCGGCCTTTAGCCAGTTTAAGGCAGGGGCAGGGTTGTACACTTACCCTATTACCATTTTTGCCGGTTCCATGGTGGTGTTTTACTTCATGTTCAGCACCTATTTTAAAAAACATTCAGACCGGATCCATCTGTTTAAGATCATGGGCCGGTTTGCATTTGCCTGCGGAGTGTTTGTCTGTCTTCTGGTGGGAGCCGTCACCGGGGAGATCGATTATTCTTCCGTCAGTTTTTCCCAGGTCCTGGCAGTTCCTGATTTTGCAGGAGCAGTCAGATCCATGTCGCCCTTTTTTATCGGCTTTGCGCCCCTAAGGATCTGGCTTCAGGCGCTTCCCATTGCTTTTGTGGCCTATATTATTGCCTTTGGTGATTTTATTACGGTCAAGCAGCTGGGGATGGATGCCGCCCGCGAGGATGAGCTGGTGGATTACAACACAAACAGGACCAATGTGGTGTGCGGACTGAGAAACCTGTTTCTGGGGCTTCTTACCCCGTTCCCTCCTCTGGGCGGTCCCATGAGCGCCCCCTATGCGGTTTCCACCTTCCAGCGCTATAAGAATTCAGGGCGGGAGGGCATGGACAGCATCTGGGACGGATACGGAACCAATATGATCCTGGCAGTGCTGGGCCTGTTCTGTTATCCCCTTTACCTGGTGGCCCTGGCCGGGTCCGGTGCGGTTCTGGCAGTGCTGGTAATGATCCAGGGCTATGTGTGCACCCAGATCGCCGTATCCCTTTCAGGGGATAAGACAGACTTGGGAATTGCCGGTATGATGTCGGGCGTCATGGTGGCAAAAGGAGGCGCATGGGGAATCGGGATCGGGATCCTTTTGTATTTTCTCCTGTGCGGTCCGGAAAAGATCAGGAAGGATTACCAGTTTAACCTGCAGAAACAGAGAGAAGAGGATGAGGTGTTGCAATGAATGGATTAGAGGGAATCAAGGTAGTGGACCTGACCGCCTATGTGGCGGCGCCTGCCTGTCCGCGTATTTTGGGAGAGATGGGGGCCACGGTATATAAGATCGAGCCCTTTACAGGAGATGAGCAGCGCACCCAGGGAGCCAGCTGGGGGATGAAATCCAAAACGGAATTTGACGACCAGGCATATGACCTAAGCTCCATGAATAAACAATGGCTCAGCGTAAACTTAAAAACCGCCCAGGGGCTGGAGTTTGTGTACCGGCTGATCGGGGATTCAGATATTGTTGTCACCAGCTTCCGGGATAAGGCCCTTAAAAAGCTGGGGCTGGATTATGAGACACTGAGTGAAAAGTTCCCCCACATTGTCTTTGGACAGATGCGGGGATATGGGGAGAGAGGGCCTGAGAAGGATTCCAAGGGCTTTGATGCCACTTCCTATTCCTCCAGAGGCGGCCTGGTCATGGCCTTTCCGCAAAAGGGGGAACACTTTGAGCCTGCCAACGTACCTGTGGCCTTTGGGGACTGGAACGCATCCGTGGCCCTTACGGCCGGGATCTTGGCAGCCCTGGTGCGCAGGCTGAGAAGCGGTGTGGGAGATAAGGTGGTGGTAAATCTGTACCACTGCGCCGTATGGGGCATGTCCAGCGCCGTGGCGGTTTCGCAGCAGGGGGGAGAGTATCCGCGTTCAAGGAAAGAAGTGCCCTGTCCCACCAACAACTGTTACCGATCCAGGGACGGCATTTGGTTTTTAATGTGCTTTGGCCATTACAACAAATATTTTGAGCTGGTCATGAGGGTCATGGGGCTGGATCATCTTATTGGAAACAAGGAATACGACACCCTGGAGGTGCTCAACGAGACTGGGAACAATGTGCAGATGATCCGGTGGATGGAAGAGGCCTTTGAAAAACAGGATTTTGCCTATTGGGAAAAGGCGTTTAAGGAAAACGACATCCCATTCCAGAAATGTTTTACCATGGACGACATTTTAAATGACCAGGAGGCCTATGACAACGACATCCTGAGAAAGATCCCTTATGATTCCCTGGGGGAAGTCAGCGTGCCCACCAGCCCCATCCGCCTGAAAAGCGTGGGGGATCCTGTCCTTGTAAGATCCAGACCCATTGGGGCGGATACCAGGAGGGTGATGGAGGAATACGGTTACAGCCGGGAGGAGATCACATGCCTGGAGCAGGCCGGCGCTGTCAAATGCTATGACGGCCCGCCGCTGCCGGAAAGCGTCACAGCCCCCAGCTACGGACCGGGATTTTCTGAAGCAGGAAACTGAAAAAAGGGGTTTTTGCCCTGCCGGAACATGGGCAAGGCAAAAGCCCTCAAGGCGCTTTAAAAAGGAGGTATTTTGTAATGAACCTTTCACAGCTTTATTATTTCCGCAAGCTGGCTGAAGTACAGCACTATACCAAGGCGGCCCAGGAGCTTTACATCACCCAGCCCAGCCTCAGCGCCTCCATCCTGTCCCTGGAGCGGGATCTGGGCATTGACCTGTTTCAGCGGGAAGGGAGGGGAGTGAAGCTGACCAAGTATGGGCGGGACTTCTACGTCCATGTGTGTAAGGCCCTGGTTGAACTGGAAGTTGGGATCGACAATGCAAAGGAAAATTCCGGAACCATAGGAGGTATGATCGATGTGGCCTGCATCCCCACCCTTTGCGGGGATTTTCTGCCCAGGTCCATTAACAGCTACATGCAGGAGTGCAATCCCACGGTCAAATTTAATGTGTTTAACGGCATGACCCCGGCCATTGTGGAGGGGGTCCGCTCGGACGCGTATGATGTTGGATTCTGCTCCATGTCGGAGGGGGAGACGGACCTGTGCTTTACCCCCATTCTGTCCCAGGAGTACACGGCCATTGTCAATAGTACCCATCCTCTGGCTGCCTTTGAGGGCAAGCCCATGAAGCTGGAGGATCTGGAGCCCTATGAGATCCTCACCTATCCGGAGAACAGCCCTGTGGGAAGGATCATAAAAAAGGAACTGAGAAAGCATAACCTGAAAGCCACCCACTATGGCTATGATGAAACCACCATTGGGGGATATGCCGCCATTAACCAGGTGGTTGCCATTGTGGCCGACACCCCGCTTTTAAAACAGTTTGACAACCTGGTCCACCTGGATGTGAAGCTGGAGGCAGAAGCCAGACTGGTCTATATGGTGTACCACAAGAACAATTACCTGACCCCGGCCGTGAAGAATTATATCCAGCATGTACTGGACAGAGGCCCGGAATTTGGCGGGGTATCCACCCTGGCGTAAGCTGTCCCGGGACAGGACCTACACCGGGTCAAAGAGGAACATGGTAAAGGTGGCGTCCGCCACCACTTTTCCCTCCGGGGTGGTGACCCCAACGTGGTGGATGACGGTCCGGCTCCCCTTGTGCACCGCGTCCGCCTGCACATACAGTTTTCCGGAGTTCACGCTTTTGATAAAGTGGATACAGCCCTGCTGGGTCACGTTGGACACCTCGTAGGCATAGGTGGCCATTCCTGCGGCCATGTCACAGAGGGCGAAGATCAAACCGCCGTGAAGATTGCCGTAAAGATTCAGGGCGGACGGATGAACGTCCCAAGCGATTTTGGCATGGCCCGGCGCGATTTCCAGGATCTGGACATGCTCCAGCCCTTCCAGGGATTGGACATGACGCCTGATGCCCTCCAGTATTTCCTGTCTCATGTGAATCATTACCTCCTGCCTTTGAATTGTTATGATTTGGATTGGGATAAATGTATCATATTACCCATTGTGATGGAGACAATATAACACATAAAGGTGAAGTGCACAATAGAAAAAAGATATGATAGACATAATCTATAGATTGTGCACAAAAGTGAGGAAAAGGACGATTGGATATGTGGATCAGATTATATTATAATGGAAACATCAAGAGATTGTTAAAAAATTGATAAAACAATACAGCAAGGAGGAATCACCCTATGAGTAAATTATCACCCCAGCAGTTCCAGGACTATCTGATGCAGATCCGGGCGCTTGCCGAAGGCCCGCTGGAAGAGATCCAGAAGGAAGTGGAAGTGACCAACAAGTTTCCCCAGGAGTTTTATGACCTGGCCATTGAGAATGATCTATACCGGTGTGCACTGCCCGAGGAATACGGCGGATACGGGCTGTCGGAACTTGAGATCCTTCAGGTCCAGGAGGAGTTTTCCAGGGGCCCGGGCGGAATGAGGATGCATCTCCACTATGCAATGGATCTGAACTGGAGAATCCTGGATGATTATGGAAATGAAGAGCTGAAAGCGGAGTATATGCCTAAATTCCAGGATAAGTCGGTCTTTACCTGTTTTGCCCTGACCGAGGCAGCCGGCGGCACCGGCGCCGACCTGCACACCACAGCGGTAAGAGACGGAGACAGTTACATACTGAACGGGGAAAAGACACTGATCTCCCACACGGACTGCTGTGAGTTTGCTTATGTGATCGCAGTGACCAATCCGGAGTCCGACAAGGCCGACCGTTTATCCGCTTTCTTTGTTCCCATGGATGCTCCCGGATTTGAGGTCATTAATATGCCTCATATGATGGGATGCCGGGGAGCCGGACACGGGGATCTTAAGTTTACGGACTGCCGCATTGACAAGAAATACCTGTTGGGAAAGGAAGGACAGGGACTTGAGATCGCCCTTCACTCCCTGTCTGTTTCCAGGGCCCATATAGCGGCCAGCAACCTGGGAATGGCCCAGAGGATGCTGGAAATGTCCTTAAAGTACGCGGCTGACCGTGTAACCTTTGGAAAACCCATCATCACACGTCAGGCGATCAGGATGAAGATCGCCAACATGCAGATGAATATCCATGCCCTGCGCTGTATGGTATATGATTTTGCCAGGGATTACGAGGTGGAGGCAGAGGGACCGTACATTGAGGAAAAGGCTGCCATGTGTAAGCTGTTCAGCATTGATACCGTAAGGCTGGTAAGTGACGAGATGCTGGAGATCTTTGGCGGCGTGGGATACTTTGAGGACAATCCTTACGGGCCTGTTGAGCGCATGTACCGGGACTGCCGCGCCATGTGGCTGGAAGAGGGCGCTCCCACCGTGCAGCGCATCACCATTTCAAAGAGTGCAGTTAAGTTCGGCGGTCAGGTCAAGTATGTGATCTAACCGGACGGCCCTGGGATGTGGCCCAAAAGATCCCGTGGGAGCAGGGCAGCCAGCCAGGATGAACAGCCGGATCTGGCTGCCCTGTCCTCTTATTCCAACAGTGTGGGAAACGGAATAGGGAAGATGTCTCATTATAACGAGAAGGAAGGGG
This sequence comes from Enterocloster citroniae, assembly GCF_040545455.1. Classification (NCBI taxonomy): domain Bacteria; kingdom Bacillati; phylum Bacillota; class Clostridia; order Lachnospirales; family Lachnospiraceae; genus Enterocloster; species Enterocloster citroniae. The sequence goes on from NZ_JBEPLZ010000002.1 coordinate 85,326, forward strand.
AAAGAAAATGGCATTACTGTATACCGAGGAACAAAAAGAACTGATCGCCCTGGTACGGGATATGGCAGAGCATGAGATCAAGCCTTTTGTTCAGGAAGCGGACGAGAAGGGCGAGTGCCCCAGGGAATTGTTTGACTGGGGATTTAAGATGGGCCTCCACATGCTGGAGATTCCGGCCCAGTACGGCGGAACGGGTCTGAGCTATGAGACCACGGCCATGATTTTTGAGGAGCTGGCAAAGGTGGATGCCGGTTACGCGATCACATTTGTCACCACGTTTGTGGCCCTGCGCAACGTGATCCTGGCCGGAACACCGGAGCAGGCCCAGTACTTTGCGGATATTATAAACAGGGGGAGCTTTGCGGGCTTTGCCCTGACCGAACCCAATGCAGGTTCCGATCCTGCGGGCATCAGGGGAACGGCTGTGGCGGACGGTGACGAGTACGTGCTTAACGCCACCAAAACCTTTATAACCAACGGAGCCCTGTCCGATATTTACGTGGGCTTTTTTAAGACCGATCCGGAAGCCGGACACAAGGGGATTTCCGCCTTTATCATTGACAGGGATACGCCGGGAGTTTCCGTGGGCGCCCATGAAGACAAGATGGGGCTCAGGCTGTCCAACACAACGGATCTGATCTTTGAGAATGTGAGAGTGCCAAAGAGCCGTATGCTGGGGCCGGAGGGCTCAGGCTTTAAGCTGGCCCTAAATGCACTTAACCTTTCCCGGGCCTTTGTGGCAACGCTGGCCGTGGGCATTATGCAGAGGGCGCTGGATGAAGCCGTAAAGTACGCAAAGGAGCGCAAACAGTTTAACACTCCCATTATCAAATTCCAGATGGTCCAGGCACTTCTGGCCGACATGGCCATTAAGGTGGAGGCGTCCAGATGCCTTGTGAACAATACCATGAAGCTGATGGATGCGGGAAATCTGGTGCAGAAGGAAGGCTCCATCACCAAGACCTTTGTGACGGACTGCGCCCAGGAGGTCACCTCCAATGCGGTCCAGGTATTTGGAGGATACGGCTACAGCAGAGAGTATCCGGTTGAGAAGCTGATGCGGGACGTAAAGGTATTCCAGATTTTCGAGGGAACCAACCAGATCCAGCGCATGACCATAGCAAATGTCCTGAACAAGGAATACAAATAAGAAGGGGGTTCACGATGAAGATTGTTGTATGTGTAAAACAGGTTCCGGATACAACAGAGATTAAGATCGATCCGGTAAAAAATACATTGATACGTACCGGCGTTCCCAGCATTTTAAATCCCTTTGACAGAAATGCGGTGGAGACGGCGCTTCAGCTAAAGGATACATACGGCGGAGAAGTGACCGTACTTTCCATGGGGCCGCCTCAGGCCAAAGCCGTACTGAGGGAAGCCCTTTCCATGGGCGCTGACAGGGCGTATCTTATCACGGACAGGGCCTTTGGGGGCTCCGATACCTATGCCACCAGCTATATATTGTCCAGCGCCATCCGGCATCTGGGACCCTTTGATGTGGTACTGGGAGGAAAGCAGGCCATTGACGGGGATACGGGCCAGACAGCTCCCAGCATTGCGGAGCATCTGGGGATGATCCGTCTTACCTATATTGTCTCCATGGAGATCCAGGGGGACAAGGTGATCGCAAAACGCCAGGTGGAAGAGGGCGTGGAGGTGATCGAGGCAAAGCTTCCCGTGCTGTGCACCGCCACCAAGGAAACGAATAAGCCGCGTTACGCCACCATCAGAGGAAAGCTGGAATCCCTAAAGGCTGAGATACCGGAGCTGACCCTGGAGGATATGAAGGATATTATAGATACTGCCAAAATAGGATTAAAGGGTTCGCCCACCAAGGTTAAGGCAACCTTTACCCCCAAGCGCACGGCTGACGGGGTATATATAGCAGGCGGTCCCCAGAGCATGGCGGCATCGCTTCTCGACTGCCTGGAAGAGTCAAAGGTATTGTAGAAAGGGGGAAGAATCATGGGTTTTGAACAATATAAAGATGTATGGGTGTTCATTGAATGTTTTGAGGGAACCCCCAAGAATGTGGGACTGGAGCTTTTGGGCCAGGGCAGGAAGCTGGCGGAAGGCCTGGGACAGCAGCTGTGTGCAGTGGTCATTGGCAAAGAGGTGGAGAACGCGGTCCAGGCAGCGGGGATCTACGGCGCGGATAAGATCTATGTGGTGCAGGGGGATGAGTATGACCATTATTCCGCGGACGGATACGGGTATGCCTTCCTGGAGCTGTGCAAAAAGTATGATCCCAACACCATCCTGGTGGGAGCAACGGTCAATGGAAGGGATCTGGGCTCCAAGCTGGCGGTGAGCCTGCACACCGGGCTGACTGCGGATTGTACGGCCCTCAGCGTGGAAGATACAGGGAACGTGGTGTGGGAGCGCCCTGCCTTTGGAGGAAACCTGTACGCCCAGATCCTCTGCAGCGAGACACGCCCGCAGATGGGGACCGTAAGGCCCGGGGCATTTAAAAAACCGGCTCCCCTGGCTGAGAGCCGGGCCAGGATCATCCGCGAGGAGATCCATGCGGACCATATCCGCACACAGGTGATCCAGTTCATACAGGCATGTACGGACGGCACCATCCCGGTGGGGGAGGCGGATGTGATCGTTTCCGGCGGCCGCGGAATGAAGAACTCGGAAAACTTTGCCATCCTTAAGGAACTGGCCGACCTTTTAGGCGGCACGGTGGGCTGTTCCAGGGCAGCGGTGGATTCGGGGTGGATGCCCCAGTCCAGGCAGGTGGGGCAGACCGGCTCCACTGTGACTCCCAAGCTGTACATTGCCTGCGGAATCTCCGGGGCAGTGCAGCATGTGGCAGGCATGAGCGAGTCAGGAACCATAGTGGCCATTAACAAGGATGCCTCAGCCCCCATATTTGAGGTGGCGGATTACTGTCTGGTAGGAGATCTGTTTGAGATAGTCCCTGCCCTGACCAAGGAGTTAAAAGCCAGGAAGCAGGCCTGAGGATCGCGATGGATGGAATGAAGACAGACCAAAAGCAGATGGAGCATTACCTGAAAGAGGGATATTGGAGCCATGAAACCCTGTTGGACCGCTTTGTTCAGATCACGGAGCGGTTCCCGGACAGGGAATATGTGGTGGACGACAGGGGAAACCGCTGTACCTACAGGGAGATGGATATCCTGTCCTCCAAAGTGGCTGCCTACTTAAGGGACATGGGAGTGGAGACCGGGGATTGCGTATCCTTCCAGGTGCCCGTGTGGAGCGAGTTCATTGTCATTGCCTTTGGATGCATGAAGGCCGGCGCCGTAATGCACCCCATTGCCATGTGCTATGAGGAACCGGACCTGATCCACGCCATGAACAAAGCCGATACAAAGATCTTTTTCGGCACTGCCTGGTTTCGCGGCAAGGATTATGAGGCAAGGTTTCAGTCCGTAAGGGAAGAGATAAGGACTTTAAAACATGCGGTATTCCTGGATTCTCTGGGACCGGTAAAAGGCGGGTTTACCACGTACGGTGAAATCCTAAAAACGTACCCGCCCCTTCCGCCCCGGGAGTACGGCCGGATGGACGGCCTGGACGTGGCCCTGATCCTGGGCACTTCGGGTACCACGGGTAATAATAAGGGCGTGATGCTGACCCACAGCAATATTATATTCAGTGAGGAACAGTTTAACAGGGAGCTTGGCCTGGATGAAACGGATATCATGTTCATGCCGGCGCCCCTAAACCATGCCACCGGTTTTCACCACGGCATCATCGCCCCCATGCTTTTGGGGGCAAAGGTAGTGCTTCAGCAAAAGTTTAAATGTCCTGAGGCCATAGAGCTTATGAACCGGGAAGGGTGTACCTATTCCATGGGATCCACTCCATTCATCTACGATATCCTAAACTGCCTGGAACAGCAGGGGGGAAGGGTCAAAACCCTGAAGTTTTACCTTTGCGGCGGCGCGCCCGTACCGGAGAATATGGTGAAAAGGGCCGCAGCCTTTGACATACGTCTGTGCGAGGTGTACGGATCCACGGAGAGCGTGCCCCATGTGTTTGTCAGGCCCCAGGAGGCGCCCGCCCTTAAAAAAAGTACGGCAGGACGCCCGCTGAAGGGGATCGAGGTGCGGGTGGTGGATGAGCAGGGAAGGGATGTAAAGCCGGGGACCATTGGCGAGGAGATATCCAGAGGTCCCAATGTGTTTGTGGGATATCTGAAGGACCGGGAGGAAACGGACCGGGTTTTAAAGGATGACGGATGGTTTTACAGCGGCGATCTCTGCGTCATGGATGATGACGGCTGCATACGCATTGTGGGAAGAAAAAAGGATATGATCGTAAGGGGCGGGGAGAACCTGAACTCCAATTATATTAATGACGCCATAGAGGGATGTCCCGGCGTGGCGGACCATGCTGTGATCGGAATGCCGGATGAGCGGCTGGGGGAGCGGATCTGCGCCTATGTGGTGCCCGGGGAGGGGGAGCCGCCGGATCTGGGGCAGATGCTGGCCTATATGAAGGAAAAACACGTCCCCAAGCGTTTTTGGCCGGAACGTTTGGAATTGATCGGCAGAATACCGAGAACAGGGAGCGGGAAGGTAAAGAAATATCTGCTGCTGGAAGACTTAAAACAGAGGGGGTGAGACGGTGAAGGAGCAGGTGTTTGGCCCCAGAAGGAGCAGGGCTGCCAGAAAACCTTCTGTCCAGTGCCCCAAGGTCATATTCTACCGCTGTGAGGTCTGCGGCAGCATCTGCCAGCGCACGGGCTGGGCGGAAACAGAGTCCGGGATCAGCTGCTGCGGTGAGGAGATGGAGGTATTGGTCCCTGTCTCCAGCCGGGACCTGGGCAGCGCCGGCTCCATGAGCTACCGGATCGTGGGCGGCTATAATGACAATGCGGTCCAGGTATTCTTTCACATGGAAAAGGGCTATGAGTTGGAGTGGCTCTATCTGAGAACATTTACCGGAGGTTATATGAAATACATCATGCCCGGAAAGCGTCCGCCCTGCGTGTTTGCCCTGGCGGACGAGGATGCATTTTCCTATTGTGATGAAAGCCCGTGCCTGGAATGCACCTTCTGGTGCAAACGGGGCTTTGTGGTCTACGGCTACGTGAAGGGACTGGGGCTTGTGGAAATGCCTCTGGACCAGGTTTCGCCTTATTGGCAGTCAGGGGCAAAAACAAAAGGCTGAGTACTGTACGGCACAGGCACACAAACCGGCAGGCCAAGAGCATGGTCACGGCGTGACCACCGGCTACTGTACGGACAGGCGGCTGATCATACGTGCCAGGCAGTGAAGAAATTCGTTCTCATCCCTGGAAAAACGGTATCCGCTCCTGTAAATAAGCAGGTCCTTGTGTACGTTGCCCGGATAGCTGCAGGGCTTTTGGATCAGGCCCGTGGCCTCCAGACAGCTGTAGGGAACAGGGGAGGTCCACATGTAAGTGCCCGGAATCTGCCGCAATATTTCAAACTGGCTGCCTCTGTCATAGATGGAAATGGTTTTACGTGAATTTCCGCCTGTGGCAGAGGCATCTTGTGTTTCAAAGGTAAAGGAGGGATTTTGTATATCACCCTGGACCACCTCCATGCAGTCGGCAAAGTCCAGATAGGTAAGATGTTCCCTGTCAGCCAGCGGGTGGCCGGCGGACATGAGTACATTGCAGGAAAACTCCCACAGCTCCTTCCAGTCCAGGTTCTCATCCTGGAGCATTTTCATGTAATAGGATTCGTAGAGGGCCTGACACCGTATGATCCCCAGGTCAAAGCTTTTGGAGGACACGCCGCGTATGGTATCCCGGGAATTGGTCTCTTTGTAGCCAAGGCTCACGGAGGGGAATGAACGCATGTCCTTTAAGTAGTCTGTAAACGCATAGGAAATATAGGTGGCCCTGGGCACACTCAGACTGATCTCCAGGGTGCGCTCGCTGTTCTTGACGCACAGGGATTCGATCTGCTCCTCCTGGACCAGGATGGCTTTGGCGTAGCGCAAAAACTCTTCCCCCCGTTTGGTGGGAACCATCCCGCGGCTGGTGCGGTCAAAGATGGGACAGCCCAGATCCCTCTCCAGCTCCCGTATGATCTTGCTCAGGTGAGGCTGGTTCATATAGAAGTTTTGGGCCGCCTTTGTGATGGACCCTGTTTTTTCCACTTCAACAGCATATTTTAAATAAGAAAGATTCATATACAACTCCTGGAATTTTTGTGTTATTATATCAGTATATATCAGAACAACGAATTTGAAAAGGAAAACAGCAGGGGGTCATCATGGATAAGATCGACTACAAAATATTGAATATACTGAAAGAAAATGGACGGGAGACAGCATCGGATATCAGCAAGGCCATTCATTTATCCGTGTCAGCTGTGCTGGACCGCATTAAGAAGATGGAGGAGGCCGGGATCATCAAGGGATATACGGTGAGGGTGGATTCCAAAGCCCTTGGCAATGATGTGACGGCTCTGATGGAGATCAGCCTGGAACATCCAAGGTTTCACGATTCTTTTACCGAAGTGATCATGGGCCATCCCAACATCCTGGACTGCTATTATCTCACAGGGGATTATGATTTTGTGATCAAGATCACCTGTGCCTCATCAGATGAGCTGGAGAGCATACACAGGACCATCAAAAGCCTTCCCGGTGTCTCGGCCACCAGGACCCATTTTGTATTAAAGGAGATCAAGAACGTGTACTCAGCTATTCCTGAGCTGTAGAGCGTGCGTATATGAGGAAAAGGAGATCAGAATGCAATGAAGACACTGGGGTATTACAATGGAACATATGATGAGATCCATAAGATGACCATACCCATGAACGACCGGGTATGCTGGTTCGGAGACGGGGTGTATGACGCAGGCCCCTGCCGCAATTACAACATATTTGCCCTTGACGAGCATGTGGACCGCTTTTTTAACAGCGCGGGCCTTTTACGGATACAGATGCCCTGCACCAAGGAAGAACTGAAAACACTGTTAAAGGATCTGGTTAGGGAGATGGACACCGGCGACCTGTTTGTATATTATCAGGTTACAAGGGGGACGGCTGTGCGCACCCATGAATTTCCCGCAGACGCTCCGGCTAACCTCTGGGTCATGTTAAAACCCCTTCCCTCCCCGGAACTCACTGAGAAGATCAAGCTGATCACCGTGGAGGATACCCGTTTCTTCCATTGTAATATAAAGACCCTGAACCTGATCCCCAGCGTCATGGCTGCCCAGAAAGCCAGCGAGGCGGGATGTAAGGAAGCTATTTTCCACAGGGGGGACCGTGTGACGGAATGCGCCCACAGCAACTGCCACATTTTAAAGGAAGGAATCCTGTACACGGCTCCCGCGGATAACCTGATCCTTCCCGGCATTGCAAGGGCCCACCTGATCAATAACTGTAAAAAATTAGGGATTCCTGTAAGCGAGACTCCCTATACCCTTGAAGAACTGATGCACGCCGATGAGGTCCTGGTCACCTCCTCCACCAAGTTCTGCTTGTCTGCCAGCGAGGTGGACAAAAAGCCGGTGGGCGGAAAAGCGCCTGAGCTCCTTAAGAGGATCCAGGACGCTGTCCAGGCCGAGTTCATAGAGCAGACCGACCCTCATCTTGACTAATACACATCACAGTGATAGAATGTAAAACATGAAAAATACAGGATTAAAAACAATTGCATGGGTGTGTTCCCTTATATTAATAGGTACGGCTTGGCTGGCAGGATGCAGCAGAAAGAACGCAGATCCTGTCAGTCGGTCGTCTTTTTTGTTAAATACATTCATAACCGTTACCTTATATGATACCCAGGATGAAAAGCTGTTGGACGGCTGCATCCAGCTTTGCTCCGACTATGAAAAGCTTTTAAGCAAGACCATGGAGGGAAGCGAGATATACAGGATGAACCACAGGCAGCCCGGGGACCGGGTGTTTACGGTTTCGGAAAAGACGGCCAGGGTCCTTGCCAAGGGGCTGGAGTACAGCCGTATCTCAGGGGGTGCGTTTGATATTACCATTGAACCCTTAAGTTCTCTGTGGGATTTTACCGCAAAAGATCCACGGGTCCCTGCTGCAAAGGAGATCCAAAAGGACCTTCCCAAGGTAGGATACCAGAATATCCTTTTGGAGGGGGATCAGGTCACCTTTTTAAATGATGACACCACCATAGACCTGGGAGCCATAGCCAAAGGCTATATTGCAGATGAGATGAAGGCTTATTTGGAAGAAAATGGTGTAAAAAGCGCTGTAATCAACCTGGGCGGAAACATCCTGTGCGTGGGAGGGCTTCCAGGGGGAAGGCCCTTTAAGATCGGTCTTCAAAAACCCTATGCCACCCACACGGAGACCGTGGCTGCCCTGAAGATCACGGGAATGTCTGTTGTATCCTCCGGTGTCTATGAGCGCCACTTTATCCAGGATGGGATCAACTACCACCATATCCTGGATCCGCGGACCGGCTATCCCTATGAGAACGGCCTGGTCCAGGTCTCCATTATTTCACCCAGGTCCATAGACGGGGACGGACTGAGCACCACCTGTTTTGCTTTGGGACTGGAAAAGGGCAGGGAACTGATCGAGTCCATGGAAGGAATCTACGGCGTGTTCATCACCCAGGACGGCGGGCTCCACTATACGGACGGCGCCGAAGACTTCCTATATAATGAATAGAGGATACAGGGGAAAGCGCCGTTTCCTTCAGGTTTTATGACATCTATTCCCCTTTACAATTCAACCCCTCTACCATATAATAGAAGGCGTACTTGAATGAAAAAGAACCAGGAGTAAGAAATGCTGCGTAAAATATGGGAAAAATGCGTGAATTACGAGACTGTGAGCTACCTGATCTGCGGTGTATTGACCACGGCGGTGGACTTTGCCGTATACACGGTTTTAAGAAACGTGGATGTAGGAGTGGGGGTGTCCCAGGCATTGTCCTGGCTGGCAGCTGTTTTGTTTGCCTATGTGGTGAATAAGCTGATCGTATTCCGCAACTATAACATGCGTCCCTCCTACCTTGCCAGGGAAGTGGGGACATTTGTGGCAGCCCGGGCTTTTTCAGGCGTGGTCACATGGGTCCTTATGGTGGTCATGGTCAGACTGGGGGGAGACAGGGGATTTATATATGAACTGTTCTGTAAGTTCACATCTTCTGTGATCAACATGGTCCTGAACTATGTGTTCAGCAAGCTGTGGATATTTAAAAAAGAATAAGCCTGAGTAGAGAAAGGTGACTGTAATGGAACGTGAAGAAATCGAACGGGTTGAACAGGAACTGGATGCAGTTCTGAAGCTTGTGCAGCCGGAACCGCCCATGCAGGATAAAGTGCCGGAAACGGAACATAGGACACATAAGAAACAGGCGGAGGAGGACTCCGCAAAGGAACAGAAGAGAAACAGCCCCCAGGAAGAAGCATGGAAAGAGTATGCCTTTTCCGAGGAGGATGAGATTGGAGTACAGATCATGCCCAAAGAAGCTTCCGGTGAAGAAGAGATGTATTTTGATGAACAGCCCCCTTCCCAGGAAATCCTGCCGGAGGATTTTGAGACAGATCCCCGGTGGGATGAAGGGGACGAAGGGGATGAAAGAGAAGAGACAGAAGAAAGAGATGGACAGGAAGAAAGAACCTTGAGGAACCAGCGATGGGAACGGAAACGGGAATGGGCGGAATCCGGCAGGCCTAAGAGGACACTGCGGCTGCTGAAACCTTCCGATGGACTGGTGGCGGCCTTTTTTGTGCCGGTTATTGTAATGATCATCATATTTGCCCAGAGAGGCATCTTCCCCTTTGGGGAGGAAAGTTTTTTAAGGACAGATATGTATCACCAGTATGCCCCGTTTTTTTCCGAGTTTCAGTACAAGCTGACCCACGGGGGAAGCCTGCTGTACAGCTGGGATATCGGCATGGGAGTGAATTTTTCCGCCCTTTATGCCTATTATCTGGCAAGCCCGGTCAACTGGCTTTTGATCCTCTGTCCCAAGCAGTTTATTATTGAGTTCATGACACTGATGATCGTGCTTAAGATCGGACTGTCGGGACTGAGTTTTGCATGGTATCTGAAAAAGCATTTTGGCACAAGGGACTTCGGCGTGGGGCTTTTTGGCATCTTTTATGCGCTCAGCGGCTACATGGCTGCCTACAGCTGGAATATCATGTGGCTGGACTGCATCCTGCTGTTTCCGCTGATCCTTCTGGGTCTGGAGGCACTGGTAAAGGGAAAGAGCGGCCTTTTATACTGCATTACCCTGGGGCTCTCCATTCTTTCCAATTACTATATATCTATTATGATATGTATTTTTATGGTCATCTATGTCATTGCCCAGATGATCATCAACCCGCCGGGGGGACTGTGGGCGTTTGTGAAGACCTGCCTGCGCTTTGCGGTGTATTCCCTGCTGGCAGGAGGGCTGGCCGCAGTGGTGCTGCTGCCGGAGATCTATGCGCTGCAGGCAACGGCTTCCGGGGACTTTGATTTCCCCAAGACGGTTTCCTCCTACTTCTCCATCTTTGACATGGTTGCCCGCCATATCGGGAACGTGGGGACGGAGATCGGGCTGGACCACTGGCCCAATATATATTGCGGCGTGGCCGTGCTGATGTTCTTCCTCCTCTATCTGGGAAGCAGGAAGGTCGCTTTCAGGGAAAAGGCAGTGTACTGCAGCCTTTTGCTGCTGTTTTACGCCAGCTTTTCCACCAATGTGCTGAACTTTATATGGCATGGATTCCACTATCCCAACAGCCTTCCCTGCAGGCAGTCCTTTATCTACATTGCCCTGATGCTGTTCATGTGTTATCAGGCGTACATCCACCTGAAGGAAACCTCCTGGAAGCACATATGCCTGGCCTTCTGGGGAGCTGTCATATTTGTGCTGCTGGCTGAAAAGCTGGTGGACAATTCAGAGCAGTTCCACTTTTCCGTGTTCTATGTGGCGGTTTTGTTTATTGCAGCCTATGCAGGGCTGATCTACCAGTATAAAAAGGGCAGATGGAGCCTGGACGCCATCATACTGACAGCCCTTGCAGTGGTTGCCGTTGAGGCGGCTGTGAATACGGCGGTCACCAGCGTCCCCACCACCAGCAGGACCGCTTATGTAAAGGATAATAAGGATGTGGAGGAACTGGTGTGGAACCTGAAGCCGGATACCTTTTACCGGGTGGAGAAATCCGACAGGAAGACCAAGAATGACGGAGCCTGGATGAATTTCCCCTCCGTATCCCTGTTCTCTTCCACTGCCAATGCATCCCTTTCAGACTTTTTCCGTCTTCTCGGATGCGAGAGTTCTACCAATGCCTACAGCATCACGGGAAGCACACCCCTGGTGGACAGCCTGTTCTCCGTACTTTACGGCCTGTATCCCGACCAGCAGCCTGCATCCAGCCCCATGGACCAGGAAGCGCGAAAGGGCGGTGTGTGGCTTTATAAAAACAGATATACCCTTCCTGTGGCCTTTATGCTGCCAAAGGATGTGGAGGAAAACTGGATCATTGATTCAGGGAATCCGGCGCTGGTGCAGAATGATCTGTGCGATGTGCTGGGTACCGGCCGCGTGCTTGTTCCCAATGAGAGTGTGACAGAGGGAAAGAAGCTTTCCTTCACAGCCCAGGAGACCGGGGATTATTACGTATATGTGACCAACAAAAAGGTGAAGGAAGTCTCTGTTGTAATAGGCGAGCATTCAGAAAGCTTTGACAATGTGGACCGGGGATATTTCCTGGAACTGGGCTGTGTTACAAAGGGACAGGAAGTAAACCTGGAATCCAGGGATGACGGGAATCCCACCCTTCAGGCAGAGGTGTGGCGTTTTGATACCCAGGCCCTTAAGTCTGTTTATGAGATCATGAATGCAAACCCTATCACCCTTACAAGCTGGGCTGATACAAAGCTTAAAGGCACTGTTACAGCCAGCCAGCCGGGGGTGATGTACACCAGCGTCCCATATGATAAGGGCTGGAGTATCCTGGTGGACGGTGTGCCGGTAACGCCCAGAAAACTCTTTGACACCTTCCTGGCCGTGGACCTAAGCCAGGGCACCCATGAGATTTCTATGACCTATGAGCCGGAGGGGCTTCGCACAGGCGCATGGATAACAGGGGCATCGGCTGCAATCCTGGGCTGTATTGTACTGGCAGGCTGTTTTAAAAAGAATCAAAAAGATAAGAAATCCAACAAAGCGAGGAGATAAAAGCCATGAAATTATGGGGAGGACGTTTTACCAAGGAAACAGATCAACTGGTGCACAATTTCAACGAATCCCTGTCCTTTGACCAGAAATTTTATCATCAGGACATAGAGGGAAGCATTGCACATGTGAAAATGCTGGAAAAGCAGGGGATCCTGTCAACAGAGGACAGAGATGATATTATCCGCGGATTGGAAAGCATTCTGTCTGACCTGGACAGCGGAGCATTGACCATATCATCCGATTCCGGATATGAGGATATCCACTCTTTTGTGGAGGGGACTCTGACAGAGCGTATCGGGGAAGCGGGAAAGCGCCTTCACACAGGGCGCAGCCGCAATGACCAGGTAGCCCTGGATATGAAACTCTACACCAGGGATGAGATTGATGAGATAGAAAAACTGGTAAAGGAATTGTTAATGGAGCTGCTGGTTATCATGGAGGCCAATACAGATACCTTTATGCCGGGCTTCACCCATCTGCAAAAGGCCCAGCCCATCACCCTGGCCCATCACATGGGAGCATATTTTGAGATGTTTTCCAGAGACCGCTCAAGGCTGCAGGACATCCGTAAGAGGATGAACTACTGTCCTCTGGGGTCCGGAGCGCTGGCAGGCACCACCTATCCTTTGGACCGGGAATACACGGCAGCCCTTTTGGGCTTTGACGGCCCCACCCTCAATTCCATGGATTCCGTGGCTGACAGGGACTATCTGATCGAGCTGTTAAGCGCCCTGTCCACCATCGCCATGCACCTGAGCCGGTTCTGCGAGGAGATCATTATATGGAACACCAACGAATACCGTTTTGTGGAGATCGATGACTCCTACAGCACGGGCAGTTCCATCATGCCCCAGAAAAAGAATCCCGACATTGCAGAGCTGATCCGCGGCAAGAGCGGCCGCGTCTACGGTGCCCTGGTATCCCTTCTGACCACCATGAAGGGGATCCCCCTTGCCTACAACAAGGACATGCAGGAGGACAAGGAACTGACTTTTGATGCCATTGACACGGCCAAGGGCTGCCTGGCGCTGTTCACAGGCATGATCTCCTCCATGTCCTTTCGCAAGGATGTGATGGAGGCCAGTGCCAAGAATGGCTTTACCAATGCCACGGATGCGGCCGACTACCTGGTCAATAAGGGGGTTCCCTTCCGTGACGCCCATGGGATCGTGGGCCAGCTGGTGTTGTTGTGTATTGGGAAGGGGATTGCGCTGGACGACCTTTCCCTGGAGGAATACAGGCAGATCAGCCCGGTATTTGAGGAGGACGTGTACGAGGCCATCAGCATGAAGACCTGTGTAGAAAAACGCGTCACCATCGGAGCCCCGGGACAGGAAGCCATGAAGCAGGTGATCGAAATCTACAGACAACAGCTGGCCGGTTGACGGCAGGGCAATTGACAGAAGAAAAGGGCAAAGCTTCCAAAAACGCTGTCCTCAGGACAGGCGGCTGCTTTGTCCTTTTATCATTCGCCGGACCATTGTCAGTACTAGAAAAAAACACCTCTTGACGATTTTTAAGAGGGATTATATAATATTTACATCATGCTAGTTGTAAAAACAACAGAAAGAGGGGGCGGAATGGAGGAATATCTTCACCTTGTGAAAAAATCTCCGCTATTCTATGGGATTAATGATGACGAGCTTTACACGCTTTTAAAGTGCTGTGCCGCGGAGCAGATCGCTTATGAGGACAGCGAATATATTTTCCGAATGGGTGAATCTGTGAATAAAGTGATGATCCTGTTAAGGGGCAGGGCCCAGGTCATGCAGGAGAACTTCTGGGGACGCCAGGAGCTGATCTACCATATCAAAGAGGGGGAACTGTTCGGCGAGTCCTACTCCTGTGCCAGGACCCCGGTGCTTCCGGTGAGTGTGATAACAGAGGGAGCCTGTGAGGTGCTGTTCCTCAATTATCAGAGGATGATCACCTTCTGCTCCCTGGCCTGTGAGTTCCACACCAGGTTTATCCATAATATGCTCCGCCTGGTATCGGAGCACAATGTAAAACTGGAGAATAAGCTGGAACATGTGTGCAGGAAAACTACCAGGGAAAAGCTTTTGTCCTACCTGTCCGAGCAGGCTGTTGCAAGAGGCGGACGGGATTTTGACATTCCCCATAACCGGCAGGAACTGGCGGAGTATCTTTGCGTGGACCGCAGCGCCATGTCCAGTGAACTGAGCAAGATGCGGAACGAGGGAATCCTGGACTTCCAGAAAAATCATTTTGTGCTCCACGACAGGTATGACGGCGGGCGCAGAGAGGGCGCATAAGCAGCTGACTGCTGATGCGCCCTGTTCCTCTTGGGTGACGTTTATTCCGGAAAAACCGCATTGAGGCATTTTTCCGCTGCTTCTTTGGAGATCAGGTTAATGGCCCTGGAGTCATCCTTTCTGGTGTAATAGCCGGTTCCCTCATCATCGGGACTGCCGATGGCAAGGGTGACGGTGCCTGAATCTTCGCCCTTTTCATAGGTCCAGGACAGGGTCATGACCGGGGCGGACAGGCCGAAGCTGCCCAGTTCCTCATCCGTGGCCTTGTAGGTGGTACACGACTGGATGGACAGGCCGCCGATGGCCTGGGCCAGATTATTGAGGGCAGCATTGTCAGGCAGGCGGTTTTCCTCCCGGTCCGCGGAATCTTTGTACCAGGCGATATTATCCTCGCCGTCAATGGTCTTCTTTAGAAAATGTGATGTCTTCCCTTCCTTTGTCACCGTGATCTCCCTGATATCAGCACCGGTCACATAGGGGAGGGATTCTGTTTCCACAAAGTCGTAAAGCCCCTTTCCCGCAGTATCTGTCAGATAGTTCCCAATGGTATATACCTGATCGCTGCCTTCCACGCAGGCGTAGTATTCCGCGGCCGTGCTTGCGTAACCGGAGGCCGTATCCCCGGTGCCGGCAACCTGGCTGCCCACCAGGATGGTCCGGGCAGTGCCGTCTTTTGACCGGGTCTCAAACCGGACAGACGGTGTATCAAGTCCGTAGGAAGCCAGGCTGTCCGGAGTGTCCAGGCGCCGTTCGGCCCTGAGCTTAGACAGGGTATCCGCCAGTGTGGACAGGGTATACTGGCGGATGGGGCAGTCCCTGTCTGTCTGATAGTACCATGTGTCGCCCTCCTTTTCAAAGGACAGACCCTGCCCGTCCTTTTCCCACGACAGGGAGGAAATCCCTTCGATGTCTGTCATATAGATCTGTTCCTCCTCCCGGCGTTGGCTGCTCTCACCGCTTTTCTTCTGCTGCCAGGTGATCAGGCCATAGGCGGCGCAGAGCAGAACCAGGATGGCGGCAGCCGGCACAAGGGCGTTTGTCTTTTTCTTCATATGCTGATCCTCCTTACAGTTTGCGGCGTTTCATCCAGACCACAAATCCGGTGATCAGGAATACCACGGGAATCACAATGATAAACAATGCGCTCCATAACCCGCCCGATGTTATCATATTATAGGTAATATCCAGACTCTTGCTTGGAATGGACAGGGTGGTCACTCCCGGCATTTTGTAGGAAACCGCGTTCATGAATATGGTCAGATTGGTAATATTTGGAAAACTGGTAAGTATGTCGTCTGAGATCAGTTCAGGCGCTGCGATCACAGTGAACACAGACGCCGTATTCTCCTCCTCATTGACGGTTTCCACAGCGGCTGCGGCCAGGACGTAGGTGCCCTCTGTCTTTTCCTGTGTGGCAGGGTCAACCAATATGCCGGAATCCGAAGTGGTCAGGAAGGGGGTTACGGTCAGGCCGTCCCTCAGGTCTTCCTGAATGGTCATGCCTGAGGGCTGAATTGCCAGGGCAGCCTGTTTGGAGTCCACCCCGCTTAACAATCCGCTGGAAAAGTCATATTCAGGGATTACATAGAATGGATTGTTGTTGTAAAAATGCCGGGGGGCCGAGTCTGCCACAAACCCGTTCTTTATATCCATTCCATACTGTGAACACAAGCCGGACAGGTTGGCAAGGCGATTCTGGGTCACTCCTGACAGGAGCAGCAGATGACCGCCGTTTTTCAGATAATCTGTGAGGGCGGTTGTTTCATCCTGGCTTATATCCGTCTGGGGATTGTTGATGATCAGCAGGCCGCAGTCCTGCGGGATCGTGCTGTCCGTCATCAGGTTCAGATCCGACAGTATCATGCCGGACTTTTCCAGGGCATCCTTTACCGTGGCTGACAGAGCGGATTCCTGGTGTCCGGTGAGTGTGTACACCGCAGTCTCATTGTCGTTGGTCACATAGCTTACAGCGCTTGTGATCTGTCCTTCTCCGTCAAAGGCGGTTTCCTTGATCTGTTGGTACTGATAGTAGGCCATGAGATCGATCTGGATGATATCATTAAATGAGACAGCTGTCTTCTTGCCTGTCTCTTCGCAGACCACCAGCACCTGGCCCGGCTGGGCATCCAGGGTGGTCAGCACATCCGGGTGCAGGACAGGGTCGTCCTCCACCACACGGATGCGGGGAGACTGGTCAGCGTACAGGCTGACAAAGGATCTGATCCTTTCATCCACCGAGTCCGGACTGGCTATGATGTGGATGGTAACATCCTTGTCAAGCTTAGACAGGATATCCTTTGTGGTGTCTCCCAGGGTAAGGATCTGGTTAGTGCTTAAATCCCATTTCCTGTATTTGGCCGGGATCTTCCCTATGATTAAGTTGGCTATGATAATGGCAGCAATGACCACAATGGTAAACAGCGCCATATAGCTGCCCTTTTTTAATTTCCTTGTCATGTTTTCCTCCTTGATATGGTGAATCCTGTTATGTCAACTCCATCTGCGTTTTTGTGTGGACTGGACCGTGAGAAAAAGAAGGATAGCGGCAGCGCTGACATAGTATACCAGGCCCCCGATATCCAGTATATGGGTGCCGGCGATATTGTTAAATACATCGGTTAGCACGATCTTTCCCAGGATGTCCGTGAGGGCATGCTCTAACAGGCTTTGTTTCACCAGGTAAGTGCCTGCCAGGCCCATAACGCCCAGGGCTTCCAGACCAAGGGCCAGGGGCACATGGCTTGTGAGGCGGTACATGACAAAGCAGACCAGGCTCCAGAGGATCAGCAGCCCGGCCAGGGAGCCAAGGGCAGTGGTGGGCATGAAGCTTAAAAGCCCGGGCCACAGGATCAGGAGGAGAAGGATGCCAAAGGTCCCGGCCGCCGCAATGAGCTGGCTCTCGGTAAGGGAGGAGATAAACAGCCCGATGGCGATGTACACGCAGCCCAAGAGGAAAAATGCCAGAATAGAGGCGTAGTCCTCAGCCAGATAGGCGGTCCCGTTGGCCTTGATGATCAGCGGGCAGAGGCAGGCAATGGCCATAGGAACCGCGAATATGGTGATCATGGACAGGTATTTCCCCATAATGATCCCCCACAGGGATACCGGGGATGTGAGAAGCATCTGATCAGTGCGGGAGCGCCGTTCATCGGCCATGCTGCGCATGGTGAGGATGGGGACCGCGATCATGAGTATCATCAGGGTGGAGTTCAGTGTGTATGAAAAGTAGGGGTATCCGTTTATCATGTTATATACCATGAAGTAAATGCCCATAAACATGGTCAGGAACGCAATGAACACATAACCTGTCATGGAATAGAAATAGGATTTCAGTTCACGTTCATAGATCGCTCTCATGGGTTTCGTCCTCCTTTTCCTGTGTTGGGGAATCCATAGCCCGGTCAAGGGAGGATCCGGTGCCTGGATCATTGGTTTCGTCTTCTGAATAATTAGTTTCGTAACCTGGATCTTGGCTCTCCGTCAGTGTTCCTTCTGTCAGTTCCAGGAACACCTCCTCCAGGGACGCCTTAGATGCGCTCATGGACAGGATGGGCATGCGGTTTTCGGCAAAGGCATAGAAGAGCTGTTCCCGCACATCCATGGACGCATCCATGGACGCATCTGCGGACGCATTCCCGGCATTGGTTCCGATCTGAAGGTTCAGGCGGCAGACAGGGTTTCCCTCCTCCTGGGACACTGCGCCTATCGATACGGATGGGATATCCTTAAGAACACGGCGGATGGAATCCGCATCACCCTTTACATCCAGCTCCAGTGCGGCTGAGCCCTCCAGCCGTTGCTCCAGATTTTCCGGAGTGTCGCTGGCGATCAGCTTTCCCCGGGAGATGATCATAATATGGTCACAGACAGCGCTGACTTCCGAAAGAATGTGGGAGCTGAGGATGACCGTGTGCTTTTTCCCCAGGTCGCGGATCATATCCCGGATCTCAATGATCTGCTTGGGATCCAGTCCCACGGTGGGTTCATCCAGTATGATCACATCCGGTTTCCCCAGAATGGCCTGGGCCATCCCCACTCTCTGCCTGTAGCCCTTGGAGAGGTTCTTGATCAGGCGTCCCTGTACGTCCGTGATCTTTACCAGTTCCATAACCTCCTGAATGGACTCTTCCCGTTTGTCTTTTGGAATTTTTTTTAGTTTCGCAGCAAATTCCAAATATTCCCTTACAGTCATATCCAGATAAAGGGGCGGTACTTCAGGAAGGTAGCCCATGCGTTTTTTTGCTTCCCCCGGTTCATCCAGTATATTGTGGCCGTCTATGAGGACTTCCCCCTCCGTGGCGCCCAGATAACCCGTCATGATGTTCATGGTGGTTGACTTTCCCGCGCCGTTTGGTCCCAGGAAGCCGTAGATCTGACCGTCTTCCACCGTAAAACTCAGATGGTCCACGGCCAGGCGGCCGCCGTAATCCTTTACAAGATTTTTTACTTCGATCACTGATTGAATCCTCCCGTATGTTTTTATTCATCTCATAGTTGTAAAATTAAAATGTGATGAAAATGTGATTAATTTATAATATTTTTAATAAGATTCCGTTTTCATTTGGCAAAGTATCGCATAAACACGCAAAATATCGCACAAAATATTGCAAGAAAACTCTTGCCCTAAGTAGCTGATGTTGGTATAATATAGGACAGTTGGTAAAAATATAACATATAAGATGTACGAGATGCCTTCGGGCATCAGAATGGAGGGAACAATGAATCAGATTGATACCATGTCGGTCAACGCAATCCGCGTTCTGGCAGCAGATGCTGTGCAGAAGGCAAAGTCAGGCCATCCAGGACTTCCTTTAGGTTCAGCGCCAATGGCTTATGAACTTTGGGCAAACCATATGAACCACAACCCTAAAAACCCCCAGTGGAAGAACAGGGACCGTTTTGTACTTTCAGGAGGCCATGGATCCACTCTTCTTTACTCACTGCTCCATCTCTTTGGATATGGCCTTACAAAGGAAGATATGATGAACTTCCGTCAGATGGATTCCCTGACCCCGGGACATCCGGAATATGGCCATACGGTGGGTGTTGAGGCCACCACAGGACCTCTGGGCGCCGGTATGGGCATGGCGGTGGGCATGGCCATGGCTGAGGCACATCTGTCGGCCGTATTCAACAAGGACGGGTATCCGGTGGTAGACCACTATACATACGTCCTGGGCGGAGACGGGTGTATGATGGAGGGGATTTCCTCTGAGGCATTTTCACTGGCAGGGACCCTGGGTCTTGGAAAGCTGATCGTGTTCTATGATTCCAATCAGATCTCCATTGAGGGAAGCACGGATATTGCATTTACCGAGAATGTCCAAAAGCGCATGGAGGCATTTGGCTTCCAGCTGCTGATGGTTGAGGACGGCAATGACCTGGATGCCATTGGAAAGGCTATCCAGGAGGCAAAGGCTGATACCACACGTCCTTCCTTTATCACGGTTAAAACACAGATCGGTTACGGCTGCCCGGCTAAGCAGGGCAAGGCCAGCGCCCATGGCGAGCCTCTGGGTGAGGACAACGTGGCCGCTATGAAGGAAAACTTAAACTGGCCGTCCATGGAGCCGTTTTATGTACCGGATGAGGTATATGCCAATTATAAGGCACATAGTGAAAAGGGCGCTGAGACAGAGGCAAAGTGGAACGCATTATTTGATGAATACTGTGGTAAATACCCTGAGATGAAGGAACTTTGGGACAAGTTCTATAACCCGGAACTGGGTAACGAGGTATATGACAACGAGGAGTACTGGGCGTATGACGAGAAGCCGGATGCAACCAGAAGCTTATCAGGAAAGCAGCTTCAGAAGCTTAAGAACCTGATGCCCAACCTGATCGGCGGCGCGGCCGACCTGGCTCCCTCCACCAAGACATATATGGCGGATATGGGAGATTTTTCCAAGGATAATTACGCCGGACGCAACCTGCATTTTGGTGTCCGGGAACTGGCAATGGCAGCAATCGGTAATGGTCTGATGCTTCATGGAGGCCTTCGGGCATTTGTCTCCACCTTCTTTGTGTTCAGTGATTACACCAAGCCAATGGCAAGACTGTCCGCGCTGATGGGAGTTCCCCTGACCTTTGTATTTACCCATGACAGCATTGGCGTGGGTGAGGACGGGCCTACCCATGAGCCCATTGAGCAGCTGGCCATGCTGCGCTCCATGCCCAATTTCCATGTGTTCCGTCCCGCGGACGCAACAGAGACAGCCGCCGCCTGGTACAGCGCTGTCTCCTCATCCAAGACGCCTACCGCCCTGGTGCTTACAAGGCAGAATCTGCCGCAGTTAGCCGGGTCCGGCAAGGAAGCCTTAAAGGGCGCGTATATTCTGGAGGATTCCGCCAAGGAAGTTCCGGACGCCATCATCATTGCAACCGGTTCAGAGGTGGAACTGGCCGTTGGAGCAAAGGCAGAGCTGGCCAAAGAGGGTATGGATGTGCGCGTTGTCAGCATGCCGAGTATGGATGTATTTGAGGAGCAGCCTGAGGAGTACAAAGAGGCAGTGCTTCCTAAGGCAGTGAGAAAGAGGGTAGCAGTGGAAGCCCTGGGCGATTTCGGATGGGGCAGATATGTGGGCCTGGACGGAATAACCGTTACCATGAAGAGCTTTGGCGCCAGCGCTCCTGCAGGGCAGCTGTTTAAGAAGTTTGGATTTACAGTGGAGAATGTGGTGGCTGCGGTTAAATCCCTGTAATCCCATAGCAAAAAAAGAAAGCGTTGATCATAAGGGAATCCCTGACCGGAAAAAGAATGGCGGTCAGGGATTCTTTTGTATAGGGCTTTCATATCCGGAAGGGGGATGTTGAACATTTTCGTTCTCAATGGTATAATCTGGTCAATACAGGATAAAGAGGGCAGGCACATGATCGATTTCTTAAAAGAAGAGCATGTAAACAGTGATATTATCAGGGGAATTGAGGGATTTCGGGCTGACTATCCGGCGGATGCCGGGGATCAGGAACGGATTCCTGCGCCCAAATGCCAATACTATGGGCGGGAAATATGGGAACAGGCTGCAGCGGCCCTGTTGTGCGGCCAGAATCTTTTGCTGGCAGGGCCAAAGGCAACGGGAAAGAACATACTGGCCGAGAACCTGGCGGCGGCGTTTGGCCGCCCTCTTTGGGACATTTCTTTTCATGTGAATATGGATGGAGCGGCCCTGATCGGAGCAGATACCTTTGAGGATAACCGGGTGGTGTTCCGCCCCGGGCCCGTGAGCTGCTGCGGGGTGAGCGGCGGCTTTGGAATCCTGGATGAGATCAATATGGCCAGGAATGAGGCCCTGGCAGTGCTCCACAGCATATTGGATTTCAGAAGGGTCATTGATGTGCCTGGTTATAACAGGATCAGGCTGAGGGAGGAGACCCGGTTTATTGCAACCATGAATTACGGTTACGCCGGGACCAGGGAATTGAATGAGGCATTGGCTTCCCGGTTTGTGGTCATAAACATGCCCGTGATCTCCCAGGACAGCTTGGAACGCCTGCTGAGAACCCAGTTCCCCCGTCTGAGAGACAAGTATGCCAGGCAGTTTGCCCTTTTGTTCCAGGAAATCAGGATAAAGTGCCAGAGCGGTGAGATCTCCACCAAGCCCCTGGACCTGAGAGGGCTGCTGAGCGCCCTGGAACTGATGGAAATGGGAGTGGGGGCATATCAGGCACTGGATATGGGGATTACCAACAAATCCTTTGATCCCTATGAACAGACTCTGATAAGGGATATGATCCGAAGCCGGATACCAAAGGGGCTGGACGGGGAAAAACTGTTTTCAGAGCGGATATGAGGAAGAACATCCACCTAAAGAGGAGGGAGTTTCAATCGAAGGGAAAGAGGAATACAGATTGCAGCGCCGGAGAGCGCTGAATATGATATGGACAGCGGCGGAGGATTATTCCTTCCGCCCGGTTTTCATGGCCTTTGACAGGGAGGGAAAGGCGGATTTGTATCTCAACAGTGTGATCGGATGGACCCACAAATGGTACGGGGGCGGAAGTCTGGAGGCATTGCCCCGCGCCTTTGAGGGCGCGGCCTTTCAGGATCTGTACGATACGGTGTACTGGCTCTGCATGGAGACGTGCGTCTATGAGCAGGAGCGGGAAGACCGTCCTGCGGTTCCGGAATTAAGGCGGGAATATGCCCGGCGGATATTGAGGGACTCTGGGAGTGACGGGGAGCAGGAGCTGGCAGTTACCCTGAGAAATGCCCATTTTGGCAAGGCGCTGGGGGGCAGGACCGTGCTGCTGCCCAAAGAGCAGCGGCTGGTCCGTGACATGGATATGAAGGGAAAGCTGACAGAGGCGGAACTGGAAGCCCGGATCCGGATGATCCTGAGGGAATATTTTCACTTTCGGTGTGATGTGCCTGAGGAAGGGATTGGGACTGGGCGGCGGAGGCATTTCCGGAGGGGAAAGCTGTTTTTGAAAAAGCCGGCTGTCCGTTTTATGATAACACGCCTGGATGATCCGGAGGAGGATTATGAGGAGGAGGCCGGGGAAGAAAAGGACAAAGATCCCGGTAGAAAGAACGGCAAAAAGCCCGGGGAAAAGGAGGGTGAGGGAAAGGAAGGCCGTACAGGCCGGCTGGGGAATTTCCTGGGCGAACTGTGGGAAGCCGGCAGGGATGAGTGGAGCCGGGAATATATAGAGACATGTTTTGGAAGCCCGGTGTACCATGTGCGTGAACTGCAGCGGATCGAATCACTTCTGTGCACCGGCAGCCATGAGGGCTGCCATCTGTACTTTACCAAAGGGGAGAGACGGATTACGGCCGGTTCGGGCAGTCCCCGGGGCAGGCTGGAAAAAGAAGCCCAGGGCCGGCAGCGCATAGCCCTGGAGCAGGAAAAGAAGAACCGGGAATACTATGAGGCTCACAGGGATGTGCACCAAAACTGTATTCTCAGGCTGAAGGAACAGATTGCAAATACCCTTCTTATTGAGCAGGAACCGGAATCAGTGACTGCAAGAATGGGAAAACTGAACGGAAGAAGGGTGTGGAGGGAGCGGCGCCTGGGGGATATGCGGGTGTTTGACAGGGAGATTATCAATGACACGGCTCCTTTTTCCGTGGATATTATGCTGGACGGTTCCGCCTCCCAGCTCCACAGGCAGGAGATGATCGCCTCCCAGGGGTATATCATAGCCGAAAGCCTGCGCCTTTGCCGCATCCCGGTTCAGGTGTATTCCTTTTGCAGCTTTTGCGGGTATACGGTTTTTAATATATTGAGGGAATATAAAGACAGGGACGGGAACCGGGATATGTTCAGGTATTCCGCCTGCGGATGGAACCGGGACGGACTGGCTTTAAGAGGGGCGGGATATCTTATGGAGCAGTCACAGTACCCCAACCGGCTTCTTATCATACTCACAGATGCCAGCCCCAATGACGATAAAAAGATCCCCTCACAGGGAGTGTGGTTCAAAAAGACGGAATATGAGGCGGAGACAGGGATCCGGGATGCGGCGGATGAGGTGAGGAAGCTGAAGAAAAAAGGGATTCGGGTCATAGGTGTCTTTTATGGCCTGGATCAGGAGCTGGAGGGAGCCAGGAAGATATATGGCAGCAGCTTTGTAAGGATCAGGGATGCCGGACAGCTGGCCGACACGGTGGGCGGGTTGATCCGGGAAGAGGTGAGAAGAATGGAGGAATCATGCCAGTAGATGCGTTAGAGCTATTTTCGCGGCCAACGGCCCGGTGGTTTTTACAGACATTTGGAGCGCCCACAAAAGTCCAGGAGGAGACCTGGCCCGCCATTGCCGCCGGCCGCTCCGTGCTGGTCAGTGCGCCTACGGGAACAGGAAAGACACTGTCCGCATTTCTTGTATTTATAGACAGGCTGAATGCCATGGCCCGGGAGGGGAGGCTGAAGGAGGAGCTGTACCTGATCTATGTGTCTCCCTTAAAATCCCTGGCTGGGGATATCAGGGAAAACCTGCGCCGCCCCCTGGATGGGATCTGCCAAGAGACGGAGCTGATGGGAGAGGGGAAGATGCCGGATGGTCTCCGGGTGGCGATCCGCACCGGGGACACGCCCCAGAAGGACCGGCAGAGAATGGTCAGGCATCCGCCCCATATCCTTATCATCACGCCGGAATCCCTGTATCTGATGCTCACCTCCAAAACAGGGCAGACCGTGCTGAGGACGGCAAAGGCAGTGATCGTGGATGAGCTTCATGCCCTGATCGATACAAAAAGGGGCGCCCATCTGATGCTTTCCATTGCAAGGCTGGACTGGCTCTGCAAAAGGCCGCTCCAGCGCATCGGACTGTCGGCGACCATTGAACCCCTTGACCTGGCCGCGGCATATCTGTCCCCGGAGCCGGCTCTGATCTGCGCTCCGGCCATGGACAAGCAGGTGAGGATCCAGGTGCTGGGGACCATGCCGGCCCAGGGCAGGAGGAAGGATCCTGTGTGGGAAGAACTGGGACAGGCAGTTTACCGCCAGTGCCTGCAGTACAGGAGTGTCATTGCCTTTTCCGAGGGCCGCCGGTATGCGGAGAAACTGGCTTACTATGTCAACCTTTTGGGAGGGGACGGTTTTGCCAGAGTGCATCACGGCAGTCTGTCCAAGGAGGCTCGGGCCGGGGTGGAGCAGGCTTTAAGGGACGGAAGTCTGCGGCTTCTGTGCGCAACCTCCTCCATGGAGCTGGGGATCGATGTGGGGGAGCTGGACCTTGTTCTGCAGATCGGCTGCCCGCGCACCGTGTCCAGCACCATGCAGCGTTTGGGACGGGCCGGTCACAATCCGGGGAAGGTAAGCGTTATGTATATGTATCCCCGGACCGCGCCTGAGAGTGTGTACTGCGGAATGACGGCCCAGGTGGCCAGGCAGGGAGGAGTGGAGCACACCAAGCCGCCGCGGCTGTGCCTGGATGTGCTGGCCCAGCATCTGGTCTCCATGGCAAACGGGGAAGGCTACACGGTGGAGGATGTGATGGAGATCCTTGCCAGGGCCTATTCCTTTCAGGATGTGACCAGGGAGGATGTGAAGGACCTGCTTTGTATGCTGGCCGGGGACTATGAACACAGAAGGGATGTTCCGGTCCGTCCAAGAGTCCTGTATGACAGGATCCATGAGCGGGTGGACGGGGACGCATACAGCCGGATGCTTGCAACGGCAGCCGGAGGTACCATACCGGATAAAGGACTGTACACGGCCAAGACCGAAGACGGGGTTAAATTAGGTGAACTGGATGAAGAGTTTGTCTATGAGTCCCAGCGTGGGGATAAGTTCATGCTGGGCTCCTTTGCGTGGAAGATCGCAAGGATCGATAAGGATACGGTTTATGTCACCCAGGTGTCAGCAGAGGGAGCCAGGCTGCCTTTCTGGAAAGGGGAAGCCAGGGGGCGCACCTTAAAGACCAGTCTGGCGTTTGGCAGGATCCTGGGCAGGCTGGGGGAGGCCGGGGAACAGGGAAGGCTGGGGGAAGAACTGGCCGGCCTGGGATTGGACAAGGCATCGGTGATCAGTGCCGAAAGCTTTCTGAAACGGCAGATGGAAGCGGTGGGAGGGCTTCCTGACCACAGGACCATAGTGGCGGAACATTTTACCGACCACACAGGTTCACACCAGGTGATGGTCCACGCCCTTTTTGGACGCAGGGTCAACGGACCGTTATCCCTTCTGCTGCAGCACATGGTAAGGACCGAATACGGGTTTGACACAGGCTGTGTGGATGAGGAGGACGGGTTTATGCTGTACCCCTACGGGCAGGAGACGATCCCGGAACAGCTTTTATACCGGCTGGATCCGGACCGGGTACGGGATATACTGGAAGCACTGCTGCCCGTCACCCCTCTGTTTAATATGACATTCCGGTATAATGCTGCCAGGGCGCTGATGATGGGCATGAAACGAAACGGCCGCCAGCCTTTGTGGATGCAGCGGCTGAAAAGTACGGAAATGCTGGATTCCCTGATGCATGAGAAAAACCATCCCCTGATCCGGGAGACAAAGCGGGAATGTCTGGAGGATCACTGGGACATAGATGGAGTGATGCAGATCATCCATGGGATCCGCGCCGGCTCCATAAAGGTGCGGGAGGTCTGTACCGATGTGCCTTCCCCCATGTCCCTGCCTCTCCAGTGGCAGGCGGAGTCGGCGGAAATGTATGAATATTCCCCCACCACACCCGGGATCCGCCAGGCGGTCTATGACGAATTAAAATACATGGAGGGGATCAGGCCTGCATCCAATGTCCTGGAAAAGCAGCAGGAACGGACAAAGCTGCCAGGGGATGAGAAGCAGCTCCATTCCCTGCTGATGATAGAAGGGGACCTGATTGCAGGAGAACTTGAGGTACCGGTGGAATGGCTGGAACTTCTGGCAGGGCAGGGGCGGACGCTTTACATTGAGCCGGGGCTCTGGATCGCTGCGGAGCAGGAGGAACTTTATGAAAAAGCCCTGTCCGAGGGGGGACTTGAGGAAGCTGCCTCCATTGTGCGCAGAATGCTGCGCTACCGCGGGGGACAGACCGCGGACCAGATCAGGGAGCGATATTTCCTGACCCCGGAGAGGACAGAGGCAATCCTTGCCCGTCTTCTGGAGCAGGATGAGATCGTGGAGTGGGAGCATGTTTTCTACCATAAAAAGCTGTACGACAGAGCCAGACAGTCCACACTTCGCAGTATGCGTCTGGAGACATCCACCCAGCCCGGCGCCCACTACGGCGCATTGCTGGCCCGGAGGGCAAAGCCATATACCACGCCCGGGGACCAGTTAAAGAAGACCCTGGACCTGTATTACGGGAGAATGTTCCCTGTCAGGCTCTGGGAGTCGGTGATACTGCCCCGAAGGGTCAGGCATTACAGCGGGGGGATGCTGGATAAGCTGCTGGCGGAGGGGGATTATTTCTGGAAAATGGGAGAGGACGGCGCGCTGTGTTTCTGCCGGTATGAGGATATTGACTGGGACGCCCCGCTTCCTGATGCAGAGGAACAGCTGGAGGGGGATGAAAGGCTTTTGTACGGGGAACTGAAACGCAGAGGCGCCAGCTTTTTAAGATTTCTCACAGACATCCCAAAAGAAAAAAGCGCCCAGGAGGTGTTGCTGAGTCTGGCGGAAAAGGGGCTGGTATGCGCGGACAGCTTCGTGCCGGTACGCCAGTGGCAGAACCGGGAAAAGGTAAAAAAAGCCACTGCAAGGCAGCGGGTCAATGCCCGGGTAATGGCCTTGTCAGCAGGGCGCTGGGATATTGTGCGCCCATTAAAAGCAAAGTCCATGGAGGAGTGGCTGGACCTGTTTTTCCTTGAGCAGCCTGTCATGTGCAGGGAGACATTTGCAAGGGCTGCTGCGGCCTGCGCCGGTTCGCCTTACGGTTTGGCGGGTCACGATCCTGCGGGTCCTGGTTCCGTTTCCGCCGGGCCCTCATGGAGTTACCAGCAGGCCATGGAACTGCTCAGGATCTGGGAGTATACCGGAAGGGTGCGCAGAGGGTACTTTGTGGAAGGAATGTCAGGGGCCCAGTTCATACGGAAGGAAGAGTATGAGGGGATCACAGCTGTGCTGAAGACGCCGGAGGACGAGGTGGTATGGCTGAATGCATGGGACCCTGCCCAGATATGGGGAAAGGCTCTGGTACAGCCTGAGGGCAGGGATTTTTTAAATGTACCCGGAACCGCAGCCGGCCTCCGGTCAGGACGCATTGCCGCGGTTATGGAACGCCAGGGCAAGGTGCTGCGCGTATTTGAGACAGAGGTGTTGGAGCAGGTACTGAAGGAATTTATTAAGGAGTTCCAGGGAAAGGCCCTGTTTCCGGAATTAAAGCGGCTGATCCTTAAGGAATATCCAAAGGAGTCTGAGGATGTGCTGAGGGGAGCCGGTTTTGTGAAGGAAATGAACGACTATGTGCTGTACCGGTGAGAAGATAAAAGGAATCGTCTGTCCTAAAAATCCCCAGGGCAGACTGCAAGGGAGGAAAATCTTACATGGATATGATCATAAGAGAATACACAAGGGACGATGCAGAGGAAGCGGCTGTGATCTGGAACCATATTGTGGAGGAGGGGATCGCATTTCCCCAAACGGACTGCCTGACCAAAGAAAGCGCGGATGCATTTTTTTCAGAACAGTCTTTTACGGGAACTGCATTTGACAGGCACAGCGGGGCCATGGTGGGCCTGTATATCCTGCACCCCAACAATGTGGGACGGTGCGGCCACATCTGCAATGCCAGCTATGCTGTGAAATGGGATATGAGGGGCCGGCAGATCGGGGAGAAGCTGGTGCGCCACTGCATGGAAAAGGGAAGGGAGCTGGGCTTTGGCATCCTTCAGTTTAACGCCGTGGTCAAAACAAATGAAGCCGCCCTTCATCTGTACCAAAAACTGGGATTTACGCGGCTGGGCGTAATACCAGGAGGTTTCCTGATGAAGGACGGCAGGTATGAGGATATTATTCCCCATTATATTGTGCTGTAACAGACTGTGATCAGTTCCCCTTATTCTCAGCCTTCACCTCGGCCATCTTCATGGCGCGGACCTTAAGAGGCAGGCCGAACAGCGTGATGAAGCCATCGGCATCGTGGTGGTCATACAGGTCGCCTGTTGTAAAGGAGGCCAGGGACTCGCTGTATAAGGAGTAGGGGGATGTGGTTCCGGCCTTGATGATATTGCCCTTGTACAGCTTGAATTTTACTTCGCCTGTGACATATTCCTGGGTGGACTCAACAAATGCCTGGACTGCTTCACGCAGCGGCGTGAACCATTTTCCCTCGTATACGATCTGGGCCATCTTATTGCCCATGTCTTTCTTGGCATCCATGGTGGCGCGGTCTAATACCAGTTCTTCCAGCTGCTGATGTGCTTCCATCAGAATGGTTCCGCCCGGAGTTTCATATACGCCGTGGGACTTCATGCCAACCACACGGTTTTCCACGATATCCACTATACCGATGCCGTGCTTGCCGCCCAGCTCATTTAATTTACGGATGATGTCGGCCACTTTCATCTTTTCGCCGTTCACGCTGGTGGGAACGCCTTTTTCAAATGTCATGGTCACATATTCGCCCTGGTCGGGAGCTTTCTCAGGAGATACGCTCAAGACCAGCAGATGGTCGAAGTTGGGCTCCAGGGACGGGTCCTCCAGTTCCAGGCCTTCGTGGCTGATGTGCCACAGGTTGCGGTCACGGCTGTAGCTGGAATCAGCTGAAAAGGGCAGGTCAATACCGTGCTGCTTGCAGTACTCGATCTCATCTTCACGAGACTGAATGGTCCATACATCGGTCATACGCCATGGAGCAATGATCTTAAGATCAGGAGCTAGAGCCTTGATGCTCAGCTCAAAACGGATCTGGTCATTGCCTTTTCCGGTAGCGCCGTGGCATATGGCGGTGGCGCCTTCCTTGCGGGCGATCTCCACCAGGCATTTTGCAATGGCAGGACGTGCCATGGAAGTGCCCAGAAGGTATTTATTCTCATATACTGCATTTGCCTTAACACAGGGCATAATGTAGTTTTCACTGAAATCATCTACTAAATCTTCAATATATAATTTGGAAGCTCCGGATAATTTTGCTCTCTCCTCAAGGCCGTCCAATTCATTGCCCTGACCGCAGTCGATGCAGCAGCAGATTACTTCATAACCAAAATTTTCCTTTAACCACGGAATAATGGTGGTGGTATCAAGCCCGCCGGAATAAGCTAAAATTACTTTCTCTTTCATATCTATATCCTCCTGATATTGCTCTCTAATTGAACTTTCATAAATATACAACATTATGCAGGAAAATGCAAGCACTAAAATAAAAATTTTAAAAAATGTTGCATATTATGCATTTGTAATGTATAATTATGAAAATCAAGAGAAACACGGTGAAAAGCCGGTCCTAAAAGATACTTTCCTTTTGTGGGAAAAGTTACTATAATTAGGGTATTGGTGTATTTTCCGGTTAAGAAGACGAGTTATTCTGAGCAGTTACAAATACTTTATAAATATGTATAAGGAGAATGGATATGGTTAAGGCAGGAATCATCGGTTCCACAGGATATGCAGGAGGAGAGCTGGCAAGGCTTCTGCTTCAGAGGGATGACATAGAGATCAAATGGTATGGCTCCAGAAGCTACATCGGGCAAAGTTATGCATCCTTATACCAGAATATGTTCCGGATCGTGGACGCGGACTGCATGGATGATAATATGAAGGAACTGGCCGGGCAGGTGGATGTGATCTTTACCGCAACGCCCCAGGGGCTGTGCGCTTCCCTGGTGGATGAGGACATTTTATCAAAGGCAAAGGTGATCGACCTGAGCGCTGACTTCAGGATCAAGGATGTTGCCGTTTATGAAAAGTGGTATAAACTCACCCATGGGTCGCCACAGTTTATTGAGGAGGCCGTGTACGGTCTTCCTGAGATCAACAGGGAGAAGATAAAGAAAGCCAGGATCATTGCCAATCCGGGATGTTTTCCCACCTGTTCCTTCTTATCCGCATACCCCCTTGTTAAAGAAGGGCTGATCGACCCCAATACCCTGATCATTGATGCCAAGTCAGGGACCTCCGGAGCGGGCAGGGGCGCAAAGGTGGACAGTCTGTACTGTGAGGTGAATGAGAATATTAAGGCATACGGCGTGGGATCCCACAGACACACGCCGGAGATCGAGGAGCAGCTGTCCTATGCTGCAGGGAAGCCGGTGACCATCAGCTTTACTCCCCACCTGGTGCCCATGAACCGTGGGATCCTGGTAACCGCCTACGCTTCCCTGACAAAGGAAGTTACCTATGAGCAAGTAAGGGCAGCCTACGACAAGTATTATAAGGAAGAATATTTTGTCCGTGTGCTGGACAGGGATGTGGTGCCCCAGACCCGATGGGTGGAGGGAAGCAATTTTGCAGATGTGAATTTTAAGATCGATCCAAGAACAAACCGCATTGTGATCATGGGAGCAATTGACAATATGGTCAAAGGCGCCGCGGGCCAGGCCGTCCAGAACATGAACCTGATGTTCGGATTGCCGGAGAATACGGGGCTTAAGCAGATTCCGGCATTTCCCTAAGAAGGAAATCGGAACGGGTTTGAAATTTCCATAGAAAGGGAATGCTTATCATGGCAGGAACAATGGATATCCTCATCCGGGAGATGACGATCGAGGATTACGAACAGGTCTATGAGCTTTGGACAGATATCAAAGGCTTTGGGATCAGAAGCATTGACGATTCCCGGGAGGGGGTGGAGCGTTTCCTTAAAAGAAACCCGACCACCAGCGTGGTAGCTGTCCAGAATGGACTGATCATCGGAAATATCCTCTGCGGGCATGACGGAAGGACCGGTTGCTTTTACCATGTGTGTGTGGCTCCGGGGTACAGGAAGCATGGAATCGGATACCGTATGGTCCGGACAGCCATGGAAGCCCTTCAGCGTGAAGGGGTGAGCAAGATCAGCCTGATCGCATTTAAAAACAATGAGGTGGGAAACGCCTTCTGGCAGGGGATTGGATGGACCGAGAGAGAAGATGTCAACAGTTATGAATTTATTTTAAATGAGGAAAATATAACGCGTTTTGTGCGCTGACACGGCTGTGGCCGCGGTTACCAAAGATATTGGAAATCGCTGCATAAGCGGAATAAACGGAGGAATCAAGTGATGAGCGGAAATGTGGATGGAATCAGGAAGATAGCAGGCGGTGTGACTGCTGCCAAAGGATTTAAGGCAGCATCCACTGCGGCAGGGATCAAATACAGGGACAGAAAGGATATGGCCCTGATCTACAGCGAGGCGCCCTGTAAGTCGGCGGGTACATTTACCAGCAATATTGTGAAGGCAGCTCCTGTGAAATGGGATAAGAACCAGGTTACCGGCAATGTGCCGGCCCGTACCGTTGTTATCAACGCGGGCATTGCAAATGCATGCACCGGTGAGGAAGGCATGGGATACTGCAGCCAGACTGCGGATGCAGCCGCAGCAGTGCTGGGTATTCCGGCAGAGAGCGTGCTGGTGGCTTCCACCGGAGTGATCGGAAAGCAGCTGCCCATGGATAAGATCAAGGCGGGCATCGAGGCCATGGCGCCTTTACTGGACGGCGGGACGGACAGCGGGACGGAGGCATCCAAAGCCATTATGACCACGGATACTAAGAATAAGGAAGTGGCCGTACAGTTTGAGCTGGGCGGGGTTACCGTGACTATGGGCGGGATGTGCAAGGGCTCAGGCATGATCCATCCCAACATGTGCACCATGCTCAGCTTTGTGACCACGGACGCGGCGATCAGCAAGGAAATGCTCCAGGAAGCCCTCAGTGAGGACATTAAGGATACATATAATATGATCTCCGTGGACGGTGATACCTCCACCAATGACACAGTGCTCCTTCTGGCCAACGGACTGGCAGGGAATGAGGAGATAAGGGAAAAGAACAGTGATTATCAGGTGTTCTGCAAGGCGCTTAACTATATCAATGAAACTCTGGCCAAGAAAATGGCCGGGGACGGCGAGGGATGCACGGCCCTGTTTGAGGTGACCATTGTGGGCGCAAAGACAAAGGACCAGGCCAAGGTGCTGGCCAAATCCGTCATCACCTCCAGCCTGACCAAGGCTGCCATCTTTGGCCATGACGCCAACTGGGGCAGGATCCTCTGTGCCATGGGGTATTCCGGAGCCAGCTTTGACCCGGAAAAGGTGGATCTGTTCTTTAAGAGCGCTGCCGGTGAAATGCAGATCATAAAGGACGGCGTGGCCGTGGACTACAGCGAGGAGCAGGCCACAAAGATACTGTCCCAGCCCCAGGTCACCGCAGTGGCGGATATCAAGATGGGAGATGCCCAGGCAACGGCATGGGGGTGTGACCTGACTTTGGACTATGTGAAGATCAACGCGGATTACAGGTCTTAAGCGGCCAAGCGGAGATGTCATGTATCGCACGTAAGAGACCAAAACACGGTCTCTAAGTGCTCATAACGAGCCACTCCACTAGGTTCGTAAGATACCTCACCAAGTGGAGCTGTCATGTATCGCACGTAAGAGACCAGAGTACGGTCTCTAAGTGCTCATAACGAGGAGGAGAATGAGATGAATTTGGAACCGATGCAGAAAGCGGCTGTGCTGATTGAGGCACTGCCTTATATCCAGAGGTTTAACAGGAAGATCGTGGTTGTCAAGTACGGCGGCAGCGCCATGCTGGATGAAGAACTGAAGAAAAAGGTGATCCAGGATGTGGTGCTTTTAAAGCTGGTAGGCTTTAAGCCCATTATTGTCCACGGCGGGGGCAAGGAAATAAGCAAATGGGTAAATAAGGTGGGTATGGAGGCCCAGTTTATCAATGGGCTCAGGGTCACGGATGAACCTACCATGGAAATAGCGGAGATGGTGCTGAACAAAGTGAATAAAAGCCTGGTCCAGCTGGTTAATGAGCTGGGCATCAAGGCGGTGGGGATCAGCGGCAAGGACGGCATGATGCTGAAGTGCCATAAGAAGTATTCAGGGGGCGAGGACATCGGATACGTGGGCGAGGTGGAGAAGGTCGATCCCAAGATCATTTATGACCTGCTGGAAAAGGATTTCCTGCCCATCATATGTCCCATTGGGTTTGATGACGAGTTCTTAAGCTATAATGTGAATGCGGATGACGCTGCTTGTGCCATTGCAACCGCAGTACAGGCGGAAAAGCTGGCATTCCTCACGGATGTGGAGGGAGTTTATAAGGACTTTGACGACAAAGAGTCCCTGATCTCCGAAATGACGGTGCAGGAGGCGCAGAGCTTTGTGAGCAGCGGAATGCTGGGAGGCGGAATGCTTCCAAAACTCCAGAACTGCATCAATGCCATAACCAGCGGGGTATCACGGGTACATATACTGGACGGCCGCATCCCGCACTGCCTGCTGCTGGAGATTTTCACGGACCGGGGCATTGGGACCGCCATATTTAATTCTGAGGAAGATGAGAGGTACTATCATGGCTGACAAACAGTTGATCGACCGGGCGGAACACGCCCTTTATAAGACGTATAACCGTTTTCCTGTGGTGTTTGACCACGGACAGGGCGTAAAGCTTTACGACACAGAGGGCAATGAATACCTGGATTTTGGCGCGGGAATTGCCGTTATGGGGCTGGGATATGGGGATGAGGAGTATACAAAGGCGGTGGAAGAGCAGCTTCACAAGCTGACCCATATATCCAATCTGTTTTACAACCAGCCGGCAGTGGAGGCTGGGGAGAAGCTGTTAAAGGTATCCCGGATGGATAAGGTATTCTTTACCAACAGCGGGACAGAGGCCATTGAAGGCGCCTTAAAGATTGCTAAGCGTTATCACTATAACAAACTCCATGAATCCATGGGAGATGGGGCTGAGGGATGTGAGGACGTGGATGCGGACATGACCGGTGAGATCATTGCCATGAACCACTCGTTCCACGGGCGCAGCCTGGGGGCCTTGTCTGTTACCGGCAATGCCCATTATCAGGAGCCCTTTAAGCCCCTGGTTCCCGGCATCCGTTTTGCGGATTTTAATAATCTGGACAGCGTCAAGGCATTGATCAATGACAAGACCTGCGCGGTCATCATGGAGACTATCCAGGGAGAGGGAGGTATTTACCCTGCAGAGGAAGGGTTTATAAAGGGCGTCCGGGCCCTCTGTGATGAACATGACCTGCTTTTGATCCTGGATGAGATACAGTGTGGTATGGGGCGGTCAGGTGAAATGTTCGCATGGCAGCATTACGGCGTGAAGCCGGATGTGATGACCGTGGCAAAGGCCCTTGGAAACGGCCTTCCCGTGGGCGCATTCCTGGCCCGGGGCAAGGCGGCGGACGCCATGGTGCCCGGTGATCACGGGACCACCTACGGGGGGAATCCCCTGGTGACAGCGGGTGCAAGCGCGGTGCTGGATCTATTTGAAAAGCGCCACATGGTGGAGCATGTGAGGAAAATAGGCGCTTACCTGGCTGAAAAGCTGGATGGATTGGTAAATGAATTTGATGTGGTAAAAGAACGCCGGGGAATGGGCCTGATCCAGGGACTGGAATTTGCCGGTCCGGTGGGTCCCGTGGTGTCCGGCGCACTGTTGGAACAAAGGCTTGTGCTCATCAGCGCGGGAGCCGACATCATACGTTTTGTACCGCCTCTGGTGATCCGGGAGGGGGATGTGGACGAGATGATCCTGAGACTTAGACGGGCGATTAAGGCCTCATTTTAGAGGAAAGAGATGATAAGAGAAATGCTTCGGGAAAAGAATGATCTTCCCGGAGCATTTCTTTTTCCACTTTTATTAGGCTGCCTTAAGTAATTCTTTCGTTTTCATTTATAAATTGTTATGAAAATACTGGATGAAATATTTAGCCCAACCCTCTATAATGGCCTTATGGAATGAACAAAGAAAGGCATTATGTTTATTTTTCTTGTAGCATAGTAAGAAATGTGATATAACTGTATTAATATAAATAGTACAGTAAAGAATGGATTCAGGAGGGCGGCATGGAGCGTGAGAAAAGAACAGAGGATGTGGATTTGGATGCCATACAGGCTGAGATGAAAGAATCAGAGGAGATAGACCGCAGGGTGGAGGCGTTAATGGCGCCTGAGGAAGATGGAGGAAACGGTAAGAAAAAGAAAAAAAGAAAGAAAAATAAAGGAGAAAACGGATATTCGGAAAAACAGGGTCTGATAAAACGGATCAAGGGATGGAGCCGCAGACGCAAGATCATTACAGCAGCGGTTATTGTGATCGCAGCCGTGTTCATAAGTTCCCGGTTTGGGGGAAGCAGCAAGAACACGGGGATGATGGTGGATGTCCTTCCTTTGTCAAAGCAGTCCATACAGGAAAAGCTGTCCTTAAGCGGCCCGGTGTCCGGGACGGACAGCGTGGATGTTGTATCCAATATCCATGCCGAGATCACGGCCATGAATGTAAAGGAGGGCGACCAGGTCCATAAGGACCAGGTGCTGGCAGTGCTGGACAGCACGGACCTGGAGCGGGAAGTGCGGATTGCCCAGAACGCCTATGACCTGGCAGTGAATAACAAGCAGGAAAAGGATAAGGAAGCTGCTCTGGGATATGAGAAAGCGGTACAGGATTTCCAGAAGGCCGGCATGGACCACAGCCGCAACAGCCAGCTGTTTGCCACCGGGGATATTTCCCAGATGGATCTGGAGGCCAGCGCCAATGCGTTAAATGATGCAAAGCGCACCATGGATGGCTATACGGTGGTCAATGGAAAGGGCGTGGCGGATAAGTCATATGAACTTCAGATAGAAAATGCCCGGTATGACCTGGAAAAGAAGATGGAAGAACTGGAAAATACCCAGATCAAAAGTACCATTGACGGTACGGTCGTCAGGGTCAATTCCAAGGTGGGTCAGTTTGCCGACAAGGTGGAAGATGACAAACCTATATTCAGCATAGAGAACCTGGAACAATTGGAACTGGAGATCAAGGTCAGCGAGTTCTCCATCGGAAAGGTAAAGGTGGGACAGTCGGCTGTGATCAGCGCAGACATCCTGGACGGCGGCACGGTAAACGGCGAGGTGATCAAGATATCGCCCACCGGCGAGGAAAAGGGAGGCGGCTCCACGGAGCGGGTCATCCCCACTACCATCCGTGTGGATGGGCAGGACACAAAGCTGATCGCCGGCATTACAGCCAAGGCGGAACTGCTGATCAAGGAGTCGGAGGATGCATTTGTGGTTCCGACAACCGCCCTTCTGGATGACGGGGACACTACATATATTGCCATTGTGCAGGATTTGAAGGTCAAGCGCATACCGGTTACCATTGGCGTGGACGGTGATGTGTTAGTGGAAGTGATACCAACGGACGATACGGTACTGGAAGAGGGCATGCAGGTCATCCAGAATCCCAATCCCATGATGGTGGATGGCGCGGATGTGATCGTGCGCCCGCAGTAGCAGGAGGCGTCCAATGAAAATAGACAAAATAAAACAGGGCTTTCAAAAGGGATTTACCCAGGGATATACATATAAAAAAATCACTTTCCGCCTGGCGCCGCACATACACCCGGCCTGGCTCAGGCGGCTGCTCCTTCCCCTTCATGCCCCGCACCAGGAGGCCGGGGACGGTCCCCTGCTCAAGCTGGAAAACCTGGTAAAGATATATGATACCGGAGCCATCAAGGTTCTGGGACTTAAGAAGATCAACCTCACCATA
This sequence comes from Enterocloster citroniae, assembly GCF_040545455.1. Taxonomy (NCBI): domain Bacteria; kingdom Bacillati; phylum Bacillota; class Clostridia; order Lachnospirales; family Lachnospiraceae; genus Enterocloster; species Enterocloster citroniae. Next base: position 122,821 of record NZ_JBEPLZ010000002.1, read on the forward strand.
GACCGGGGCGAGTTTGTGGCCATTATGGGGCATTCCGGTTCTGGAAAATCCACCCTTATGAATATTCTGGGGTGCCTGGACCGCCCTACGCTGGGACATTATTACCTGGATGGCGTGGATGTGGCGGAGATGACACCGGATGAGCTGTCCGATATCAGGAACCGGAAGATAGGGTTTGTGTTCCAGTCCTTTAACCTGATTTCCAGGACATCGGCTCTTAAAAATGTGGAGCTGCCCATGACTTATGCCAGGGTACCAAAGGCAAAGCGTCTCCAGAGGGCCGGAATGCTGCTGGAACGGGTGGGCCTGGGGACAAGACAGGACCATATGCCCAACGAGCTCTCAGGAGGACAGAGGCAGAGGGTGGCCATTGCAAGGGCTTTGGCCAACGAACCGCCCCTGATCCTGGCTGATGAGCCAACAGGCAACCTGGATACGGCTTCCTCCATTGAGATCATGGAGCTGTTCAGCCAGCTGCACCAGGAAGGGGCCACCGTGGTGGTGGTTACCCATGAGGAAGACATAGCCGCATTTGCGGACCGGGTTATCCGGTTCAGCGATGGGCAGATACAGAGCGACACGCTGAATGTCCATGGGGACGATTTCCATGGAACGCGTGCCTGCGGCTCCGGAAAGGAGGCAGAGGATGCTGATTGAGAATATGAAGATGGCATTTTCCGCCATCCGCGCAAACAAGATGCGTTCCGCCCTCACCATGCTGGGCATTATAATCGGTATTGGTTCTGTTATATCCATTGTATCCATTGGGGATACCATGAGAGGGCTTTTTGCAGACCTGTACAAGGACGTGGGCATTACCCAGGCATATGTATCCGTTGGTTACTGGCTGGATGATGTAAGGCAGAGCGATTATTTTACATTAGATGAGATGGAGCGGGCCAGGGAGGCATTCAAAGATGAAGTCGCTTACATTGACAGCAGCGCCTATACCAGCGCTGACGCCAGTTACAAGCGTACCAAGATCAAGTTTGAGTTTCAGGGGATTGACTATAATTACCAGGATGTACAGCCGGTGAACATGGTTTACGGCCGGTATCTGAATGAGGGAGATATACTTGGCAGGAAGAAAAATGCGGTCATGGACACGGACAGCGCCCTGAAGCTCTTTGGCATAGAGAATGCAGTGGGAAAATCATTCCGCACCACCATATACGGCAGCACGGAGGATTTTACAGTGGTGGGCGTGTACCGGAAGAATGTCAATGCCTTCCAGGCACTGATGATGGGCGGCAGCAACAGCGATAAAGGGGCTGCGTTCATACCATATACCCTTCTCACCTGGCCCAATGACTATTTCTACCAGCTTCACGTATATGCCAAGGATGATGTGAACCTGGACCAGTTCTTTGAACAGTTTAAGGCATATGCGGCCAAGATGCACGGCAGGCAGGCGGAGGATATGTACATGTACACGGCCATGCAGGAGATGACCTCGGTGGATGCCATGATGGGAGGCCTGTCCATGGCAGTTGGCGGTATTGCAGCCATTTCCCTTCTGGTAGGCGGCATCGGCATCATGAATATCATGCTGGTATCCGTTACGGAGCGGACCAGGGAGATCGGTATCAGAAAGGCCCTGGGAGCCAGGACGCAGGATGTGCTGATCCAGTTTCTCACAGAGTCGGCAATCCTGTCGGCCTGCGGCGGGATCATAGGCGTGGTCATGGGCGTGGGGCTTGTGTCCCTGGGAGGCCTGGCACTGGGAATGCCGGTCATTATAAAGCCGGGAGTCATCCTTGTGGCCGTATCCTTTTCAGCGGTGGTGGGTATTTTCTTTGGACTTTATCCCGCGTCCAAGGCAGCTAAGTCAGACCCCATTGACGCGCTGCGCTATGAGTAACAGGAAGGTAACAGAAGAAAGGTTTTTATTAGAAAAGAGGTTTGTTAATGATAGATAACAGCAGGAAGGACAAAAGGAGGATCCGGGCGCGCCTGAGACATCATGGCACCTGTCTTGGCGCCATGTTTCTGGCGGTGTCCGTCAGTGCAGCGGCACCGTTTACTGCCTGGGCCAGTCCGGAGTTTGCCTATACTGGGGAAAAGTGGGCGTCCCTTCGCGACAATGTGCTGGAATATGATGAATTGGCGGACCTGATTCATGAGTATAATGTGACTGTGATCAATAACAGGATAGAGTATGACGAGTACAGGGGCAAGGACCATGACGATATGAAAAATGCCTATCAGGACATGGCGGATAAGCTTTACGATTCCAGTGATAAGATGATGGACGCCACGGACGAGGACCAGCCTGGATACGGCAGTATGGCGGCGGGTGCGATCGGCGCCCGGCTTCAGGCCGAGCAGAACCAGGACATGGCGGATTCCCAGAACGAAGACGGCTATGTAAAGAAACTGGAATATGACAGGCAGGAGGCATCCCTTGTAAAGGAAGCCCAGGCCAAGATGAACTCCTATTGGCAGAAATTTAAAGCAATGCCCGCCCTTGAGGAAGCGGCAGCCACAGCCCTTTCCCAGTATCAGTCAGCGGCAGTGAAAGCAGGCCAGGGCATGGTGACCCAGGCTGAGCTTCTGTCCGCCCAGGAGAAGGCGGAAGCAGCCCAGGCGGCAATCCAGACCAATGAAAAGGAGATGGACGCCCTCCGCAGGGAACTGTGCGTTATGACGGGCTGGAGCTATGATGCCCGGCCGGATATTCAGGAGATCGTTGTACCTGATTCCGGTGAGGTGGATTCCATTGATCTGGCAGCTGATAAGGAAAGAGCCAAAACCACCAATTATACCCAGGCGGCCAACGAACGCCGCCTGAAATATACCGGTGTGGGAAACCAGTATGATGTGATGGAGCGCAAGGTAGAAAGCGGACGCCGGCAGATTGAGGCGGATGTGGAAGCCAAGTATAAGCTTTTAAAACAGGCTCAGGCAGACTATGACCAGACACGGGGGGAGCTGGAGCTGGCGGTGAGAAATGCCCAGGCAGCTGAACGCCGCTACAGCCTTGGCACTATTTCCAGAAACGAGTACCTGCAGCAGCGGGACGGGCTGGCATCCAAACAGTCTTCAAATGATGTGGCCGGACTCAGGTTCAGACAGGCCATGGAGGATTACCGGTGGGCTGTGAATGGACTGGCGCAGACGGAGGGAGCATGATATGGTCAGGATCAGACGAATCGTTCCGGCATTGATGAGCGCCTGCCTGGCATTTTCCGCGGCAGGGGCTGTGAGCAGTAGTGGCCAGACGGCCTGGGGAGCCCAGGTCATCCAGTACAGCGATTTGCCGGAGTTGGTAAAAACCTATTCTCCCCAGGTCCAGATGGAGCGGACCCTGTATGAAACCAGGCTGGGACGTTATGAATCCGCAAGGGAAGAGATGATGGAAACAAGACGCCGCCTGCGGGAGGAAGCGGAGGATATGGAGAAAAATGGGGATTCCGATGGGGCAAGCAATTACAGGACCCAGGCAAAGGTCCTGGAGGAGGCTGCAAAGGATATGGATAAGCAGATCCGCTCAGCCAAGGGAAGTTCCAGCACCATGTCCCTGCGCAGGATGGAAGATACCATGATATGGACCGCCCAGAGCCTTATGGGGACTTACCACAGTCTCAGGGCAGAGCAGGAAGGCGCCCTTGCAGAAGCCGAGCTTATGCAGGGGAAATACGAGAAAGCAATGCGTCAGGCCGGCCTTGGAATGGTATCCCAGGCAGCGGCGGATGAGGCGGGAAAGGCAGCAACAGCGGCAGCCAACAAGGTACAGTCCCTTCAGGATGATATGGAGCGTGTCAGGAAGGAACTTCTGATGGTTACGGGATATCCCGGGGATTCCCAGGTCCAGATCGGCATGTTACCCGCTCCGGATCAGAGCCGTGTGGATGGGATCACCCTGGAGGCGGATAAGTGGAGAGCCCTTGGGAATAACTACGAACTGAGACAGCAGAGGGGCAGCTCTTCCGGCGGAACCATTAAAGAGCACCATGTCCGCCAACGGACAATAGAGGAGGGCGAAGCAACCATGTACGGCCAGATGGATACACTGTACCAAAATGTTCTGGCCGGACGCACCATGTGGCAGAGCGCTGTAACGGCCCAGGCAGCCCGGGAGGCAGAGTGGAAGGCCGCTTCCAACAAGATGGACCTGGGCATGCTCTCCAGACAGGAATACCTGGAAGCCAGATCATCCTATCTGGACGGGGCGGCAGCCAAGGCCCAGGCAGATGTGAATTTTCAGCAGGCCATGGATATGTATGACTGGGCGGTGAAGGGATTGATGGCCACTAACTGAATTCTGCCGGATGCTCCGTCACTGCCTGAGCATCCGGTATCCGACTCCCACGTGGGTCTGTATGTACTGGGGCTGTGACGGGGTTCTCTCGATTTTCTTCCTAAGCGAAGCCATAAATACCCGCAGGGAGGCCACATCCCCCTCCCAGGCAGCGCCCCAGATTTCCCTGGTGATATAGGAATGGGTCAGGACCTTGCCTACATTGTGGGCCAGGAGGCACAGGAGTTTGTATTCGTATGGGGTCAGGTGGAGCTCTTCACCGTCCAGGGTGGCATAGCCGGCCGCATAGTCGATAATCAGGCCTCCGTTGATAAAGGTGGAGGACTGATCCTCCTTCAGGCTCTGCATATAGCTGAGCCGCCTTTGGGTAGTGCGAAGCCTGGCCAGCAGCTCATCCACTGAGAAGGGTTTGGTGAGATAATCATCCGCACCAGCGTCCAGGGCAGCTATCTTGTCGTCATCCTCGCTTCTGGCGCTGATGACGATAATGGGGATCTTGGACCAGGAACGGATTTTCTTAATTACATCCACCCCGTCCATATCAGGCAGCCCCAGGTCCAGTAGTATAATATCGGGCCGCTGGGAAGCCGCGCTCAGGATTCCCTGCTCCCCCTTGTCAGCCCACATATAGTGGTAATCGTGCATCTCCAGGGTGGTGGCGATCAGGTTCTTGATCGCTTTGTCATCTTCTATGATCAATATTCCGGTTTTATTCATGGATGGAAACCTCCTCAGCAGGTAATGTGATCCGGAATATGCTTCCGGAAGGCGTGTGATCCAGAACCTCAATGGTTCCCTTGTGTGCATTCAGGATCGCCCTGCACAGGGGCAGCCCCAGGCCCATGCCGCGTTTTCCGTCAGCAGATTTGTAGCCTGTGGTATAGAACATCTGGAAAATCTTTTCTTTGGAATCATCCGGTATTCCCGGACCGTTATCCGTAACTTCAATAATAGCACAATTTCCCCTCTGATAACTTTTCACCGTAATATCAGAGTTTTCAGGGGTATATTTGATGGCGTTATCCACCAGGTTGGTGACCACCTGGATGATGAGTTGGGCGTCCACACTGACCAGGATATAATCTCCCTCCTGGGTCACCCGGACCTTGCGGCTTTCATGGCGCCTGTGAATATGGCGCATGGCTTCATCGATGATCTCCTCCAACAGTTCAGTCTCCATGTGCAGCTGTACAGCCCCGCCCTCTACCCTGGTAATGGAGAGCAGATTTTCCACCAGGCTGATAAGCCACATGGAATCATCATGGATATCCTTATATATACGCTGCCTGTGCTCATGGTCTAGGCTGTCCGCGTCATTCATAAGGACCCCGGCGTTGCCGGAAATGCTGGTAAGAGGGGTGCGCAGATCATGGGAAATGGAGCGCAGCAGATTGCTTCGGAACTGCTCTGCCTGGGCCATGGCTGCCTCCTCCTCCCTTTTGCGGGAGATGTATTCCTTTTCAAGGGCTGTGGCGCACTGGTTCAGGATCGCAATGGCCAGGCTGTTCTCAAAGTCGTCAGGAACCACAAGGCCAACCCGGATCCCCATTACTGCGTACACCAGGTCGCAGCTTTTTACCGGAAGATAGTGGAACGCGGCGGTGGACAGGATCTGTGTGGTAGCTCCTGTCTCGCAGTGCCCCATATAGCACTTCCTGGCAGCGGTCATTTCCTCCAGGGTCTCAGGAGAAGGTCCGCGGCTGTCGGGATGTTCTGAGAATTCCGTAAATCCCACAGGGGAACACAGTCCGCGTGCATCCGCCTGAAAGCAGGCAATGTCCCGTTTTAAAAGTTTGTTCAGCTGGATGGCCGCAGTTCTCAGAATATCCTCCTGGTTTCCGGCCTTTTGAAGCATCTGGCTGGTGTCCAGGATCACGCCGGAGCGGTAGGCATCCTGTCTGGATATGCGGGCATTTTCCTTGATCTGGACCGCGTAGGAGCTGGTAAAAACAGCGGCCAGGAATGTGATCAGCAGTGTAAGCTGCGTGCCCGCATCATCTGCTTTAAACGCAAACATGGGCTCTGTGAAGATATAGTTGAACAAAAGGATGCTGGCAAGGGAAGCGGCTGTGCTGTACCACCGGCTGGCGGTAAGGGCGGCCACAACCAGGACACCCAGGATATATACGGTAATGATATTAGTCTGCGGCAGGCCCATCTCCTCAAACAGGAACCCTAAGGCTGTTGACAGCGCCAGCACAGAAACCGTGATCATGGTGTCCGTGCATCTGGTATGCTTGAGCGTGTGCCCAATATGTAGTAACTTCATGGATCAAATGCCTCCTTTACAGTGAAGTGTACTCTCGGAGTCTCCGCGGCACCCATCTTTGCGGCTGATTTCCCGCCAGCCGCACATAAATTGATTCAATGTACACACCGTGTACGCCTCATAAATTTATGTACAACCGACAAAAAATCATCTCGCAAATCTGAGTACCAGGAAACTCCGAGAGTACACTGAAATAATTATAGCACAATCCCCAGGCAATCAACAGGGATTTGGATATTTCTTTACATAATCTTTATAGGCTGGCCCTTTCCATTATACCTGTTTTATGCCTTCCGTGATAAGCTTTAGCCAACAGGAGGAGTTGATGATATGAAATCCATAGAAAAACAAACCCCTGCCAGGATCATAGCATTGGGCTTTATGGCAGTGATCCTGACTGGGTCATTTCTCTTAATGCTGCCCGTGTGCGTGAAGCCGGGGGTCAATCTTCATTATGTGGACGCCCTGTTTACATCCACCAGCGCAGTATGTGTAACCGGACTGATCGCAGTGGACACCGCGGACACGTACACGGCCCTGGGTCAGGCCATTGTCGCCTTTCTGATACAGGTCGGCGGTCTGGGAGTGACATCCGTGGGAGTGGGCGTGATCCTGGCACTTGGACGCAGGGTGAACCTGAAGGAACGTCTGCTGATAAAAGAGGCCATGAACCTGGATTCGGGAAAAGGGATCGTATGCATTGTAAAGAATGTACTAAAGACCACCCTGTGTTTTGAGGGGGCGGGCGCTGTTCTCAGCTATCTTGTGTTTTCCAGGGATTATCCCCCTTTAAAGGCTCTGGGGATCAGCCTGTTCCATTCGGTGGCTGCATTTAACAATTCAGGCTTTGACATTCTGGGAGGGCTTCAGAATCTGACAGGGTATAAAGATAATATCCTGTTAAACCTTACCACCTCCGGCCTTATTATATTTGGCGGCCTGGGATTCCTGGTAATCATGGACATTGCGGGAAAACGTTCATTTAAAAAACTCTGTCTTCATTCCAAAGCAGTGATCGTCACTACTCTGATCCTGCTGGCAGTGGGGACCGTGCTGCTGCGGCTCACAGAGGACATCACATGGCTGGGCGCTTTTTTTACCAGTGTTTCAGCCAGAACAGCGGGATTTACCACATTTCCCTTAAGTGATTTTACCACGGCGGGACTTTTGACCGTTACTGTGCTGATGTTTATCGGTGCATCACCTGGGTCCACAGGAGGCGGGATCAAGACCAGCACCTTGTTTACTCTGTTCCACACCATAAAGGGAGCTGCCACCAACACCCAGCCCCATGCATTTCACTACAAGATACCCCAGGAGGCCTTTTATAAAGCCGCGATCGTGACAGCCCTGTCATCCCTGGTGGTGATCTCCGGTATTCTGTGCATGTGTGTGCTGGAACCGGGGCTTCCCTTTGAGGACATCATGCTGGAGATCACATCCGCCTTTGGCACCGTGGGACTGTCCACCGGCATCACACCCGGGCTGAGCCCCTTAAGCAAGCTGTTGGAGGTCCTGATCATGTACATCGGAAGGCTTGGACCATTGACAATTGTCACTATCTGGATTTTTAAGCCGGATACATCCGTATCCTTCCCTGAGGGAAGCATATCCATCGGATGAGTCCCATATCGCACGTAAGGGACCAAAGTACGGTCCCTAAGTGCTCATAGCGAGCCACTCCACTAGGCTTGTGGAAGACCGCGCCAAGTGGAGATGACATGCATCGCACGTAAGGGACCAAGGTACGGTCCCTAAGTGCTCATAACGAGGAGGAAAGTAATGATGGCACGTAAACAGGCAGAAGAACTGTCATATGGAATTATCGGATTAGGCCGCTTTGGAAGCGCCCTGGCGTCTACGCTGGCGGAAGCCGGAAAGGAGATCATGGTTCTGGACTGCAATGAGGAAAAGGTCAGGCAGATCCGCAATTTTACCGAGCATGCATATGTGGTAAAGGATTTGCAGAAGGAGACCCTCAGGGAAACCGGGATCCAGAACTGTGACGTGGTGGTGGTCTGTATCGGGGATAAGGTGGATGTGAGCATCCTTACGACCCTGAATGTGATCAATCTGGGGGTCCCCCAGGTGGTGGCCAAGGCCAATAGCCCGGAACAGGGAGAAATACTTGAAAAGATCGGAGCCCAGGTGGTGTATCCGGAAAAGGATATGGCCCTGCGCCTTGCAAAACGCCTTATTTCCAAAAGGGTATTTAATCTCTTTGAACTGGACCATAACATTGATATTTCGGAATTTAAGCTTACCTCCCGGCTGGCCGGACAGACGGTCCTGGAAGCACAGCTTCGCAACCGCTACGGCGTAAATATCATTGCCATCAGCCGCGGCGGATGGCTTACCACGGATATCACCCCGGATTATACCCTGGCGGAAGGAGATACCCTGGTGGTGATCGGGGAACGGGATAAAATAAAAAGGCTGGAAGATGCGCTGTAGAAATGCAGTATTGATATGGCGAAGAAAGCCAAAGGGTTATGGTAAGGCAAAACTACAAACTGTAAAAAATTCTTAAATAGATAGCTGAAATCTGTTATGATATAGACATAAAGAGGAACAACCGCCCACAAGGGGGTGACCTGATTATGAGTATAGAAAAACCACCCTCCAACCGGTCAAGTTTTGGGGTGGTTTTTCTATGTTAAGCTAGTGACAAATCAAATAAATGAATGTCAGCAATGCTAAAATAAACATTCCAAAAGCCATAAGGTCTTTAAAATCGAAATGTTTCATAGACATCACCTCCATCCTATGTAGAATGAAGGCCAACGCCACCCTGCAACACGATTGATCCCTAATTGCTTCTTGTAAACTGGCCTAAGAAGATGTGCAAATACCATATCGGTGCGGCCTGAACAGCGATATAAGCTGATCACACGGGACAAGTTGTTGTTAGAAAAAGGAATCGTTATACTTTTTTGAGAATATCGACAATTAACAAAGATTTTCTGTTTTATTCAAAGATTTATCAGAAAATTTATTCAAAATGTAGAAAATGCACAAAAAAGTGGCGGCGTATTGACATCCAGTTGTCTATTGTGATAGACTCAAAGTGTCAGAAGATGATACAACTAAATAGACGTATAAGTATTCAAAACTTATATATGCTCAAAATAGGTTGAGCGTTTCTACCAACTACCGTAATAGTTGACTATAAGTTTTCACATCTGGTACTGCCCGGGGCACTGGGGACAGACAGTTGTGAAACCTTAGGCACAGCGGTGGTTTTTTTGTATGTAAAAAATCATATAAAAGCCCGGGCCTGCCGCTGGTCAGGTGGATACAAGTATGTGTGCGGACAGCAAAACCGCACGCAATCCAGAACAGGAGGAGCATATGGCAGAGAATTTTGTATTAAAAGGCAATATCTGCTACAGCCAGGATGCCCAGACCCTTAAGATAGCAGAGCAGGGGTATGCGGTATGTATGGATGGCAGGTCAGCCGGAGTGTACAGAGAGCTTCCTGAGATGTATGCAGCATTACCCCTGACAGATTATGGAGACCGGCTGATCGTGCCGGGACTTGTGGACCTGCATCTCCATGCGCCACAGTATTCATTCAGGGGATTGGGCATGGATCTTGAACTGCTGGAATGGCTGAACACACGGACATTCCCGGAGGAAGCTAAGTACAAAGACAATGAATATGCAAAAAAAGCATATTCCATATTTGCGGATAACATGAAGCGCAGCGCGACAACAAGGGCATGTATATTTGCCACCCTTCACAGGGATGCCACGGAAATACTCATGGACCTGATGGAGGAAACAGGATTAAAGACCATGGTGGGAAAGGTGAATATGGACCGCAACAGCCCGGATTTCCTGGTGGAAGAAGGGCCGGAGGCATCAGCGGAAGAAACGATCAGATGGCTGGAGGACATTGAGGGCAGGTATAAGAACACAATGCCTATCCTCACACCCCGCTTTATTCCCACCTGTTCAGATGAACTCATGGAACGCCTGAAAGAGATCCAGGCCAGGTACGACCTGCCCATGCAGTCCCATCTGTCCGAAAACCGGGGGGAGATTTCATGGGTTCAGGAGCTTTGCCCATGGTCTGAGTTTTACGGTGATGCATATGACCATTTCGGACTCTTTGGAAATGGGGTAAGAACCATTATGGCCCACTGTGTGTGGCCGTCCCATGAGGAAGTGAGCCGGATGCGGGATAACGGCGTGTTTGTTGCCCATTGTCCCCAGTCCAACACCAACCTGTCATCGGGGATTGCGCCGGTCAGGACTTATCTGGACCAGGGGATCAGGGTGGGACTTGGCACGGATGTGGCCGGAGGCGTAGGGGAATCCATATTCCGGGCCATGGCAGATGCCGTCCAGGTGTCAAAACTTCGCTGGAGGCTGGTGGATGAAAGCCTGAAGCCGCTTACTGTGGAGGAGGCGTTCTACCTGGGAACCGTGGGAGGCGGAGCCTTCTTTGGAAAGGTGGGAAGCTTTGAGGAAGGATATGAGTTTGATGCAGTGGTTCTTAATGACCAGAGCCTTAAGCATCCCCAGCCATTAGGTGTTAAGGAACGGCTGGAGCGTTTTATCTATCTTTCAGATGAGCGCCATATTGATGCAAAGTATGTGTCGGGAAGCAATGTTTTCTAGGCACGATCTAACACTGTACCGTTCCATTAAAACTGAATATGTGTAAAGAGAACGAATAGGGGAAAACGTTCTTTATTATAGAAGTGAAACTATAGGTATTCAAATCAAGGAGGTATGAAGTATGGAGAACAAGGCAGAGCAGGGTTTCTTAGAAAGAGTATTTCACCTAAAAGAAAATCACACCGATGTAAAGACAGAGATTATCGCAGGAATCACCACTTTCATGACAATGGCTTACATACTGGCAGTTAATCCAAACATCTTAAGTGCGACCGGAATGGACCGGGGCGCGGTCTTTACCGCAACCGCCCTGGCGTCCCTGATTGCAACCTTGTTAATGGCAGCTTTTGCAAACTATCCCTTTGTACTTGCACCAGGTATGGGACTTAACGCATACTTTGCATACACCGTAGTGCTTCAGATGGGTTATTCATGGGAAATGGCCCTGGCAGCCGTATTTGTTGAAGGCCTTATTTTCATCGCCCTGTCATTGACCAGTGTCCGTGAAGCAATCTTTAACGCAATACCAATGAACTTAAAACATGCGGTTTCCGCAGGTATCGGACTCTTTATCGCTTTCATCGGCCTTCAGAACGCAAAGATCGTAGTGGAGAGCGCAACCCTTGTTTCCGTGTTCTCCTTCAAGGGTTCCCTGGAAGCAGGAACATTCAGTTCAGTGGGGATTACGGTCCTCCTGGCACTGGTCGGCGTGCTGATCACAGGTATACTGGTGGTTAAGAATGTAAAGGGAAATATCCTTTGGGGAATCCTGATTACCTGGCTGTTGGGCATCATCTGTGAGGTTACGGGACTGTACCAGCCAAACGCAGATCTGGGAATGTTCAGCGTACTGCCGGACTTTTCCAGCGGATTCGGCATCCAGAGCATGGCGCCAACCTTCTTTAAGATGGATTTCTCAGGAATCCTGTCCTTTAACTTTATCACCATCATGTTCGCGTTCCTGTTTGTGGATATGTTCGATACACTGGGAACCCTGATCGGCGTGGCTTCCAAGGCAGATATGCTGGATAAAGACGGAAAGCTTCCGAAGATCAAAGGTGCCCTGATGGCGGATGCGGTTGGTACATCCTTAGGCGCGGTATTCGGCACATCCACCACCACCACCTTTGTGGAGAGCGCATCCGGTGTTGCTGAAGGCGGAAGGACCGGTCTTACATCCGTGGTAGCAGCCCTGTTCTTTGGACTGTCCCTGTTCCTGTCACCTATCTTCCTAGCCATTCCGTCCTTTGCAACGGCTCCGGCTCTGATCATAGTAGGCTTCCTGATGGTGTCATCCATACTGAAAATTGATTTTAATGATTTCACAGAGGCAATCCCAAGCTATATCGCAATCATCGCAATGCCGTTTATGTACAGTATTTCCGAAGGTATTGCAATGGGCGTTATCTCTTACGTAGTGATCAACCTGGCTACCGGCCATGCAAAAGAGAAGAAGATCAGCCTGCTGATGTACGTTCTGGCCGTGCTGTTTGTTCTGAAATATGTACTGATTTAATGTTACGCAAAGTATGGCGAAGTGCTTTCGCACATAAGCGCCTATAATACAGGCGCCAAGTGCAGCAAAGGAAACTTCAGCCATACTAAGCTTGAAGAGACCTCGCAAAGTATGGCGAAGTGCTTTCGCACATAAGCGCCCAAAATACAGGCGCTAAGTGCTCAATGCAAGGAGGAGGATGGAATGGGAATTGGTAATAACATGACCCGCGTTGATGCAAAGGATAAGGTTACCGGTAATGCCAGGTATACGGCTGACTTAGAGCCGAAGGGGCTTCTGGTGGCCAAGGTGGTGCACAGCACCATTGCCAACGGCGTGGTAAAAAGCTTTGACCTGAAGGAAGCGCTTGCAGTTCCGGGGGTGGTGAAGATCGTCACATGCTTTGATGTGCCGGATATCCAATTCCCGACCCCGGGCCATCCGTGGTCCGTGGAAACAGCCCATCAGGATATTGCCGACAGGAAGCTTCTGAACACCCGGGTAAGGGTGTACGGGGATGATATTGCCGCTGTCATAGCAGAGGATGAGATAGCGGCCGCCAGGGCAGCGCGCAAGGTAAAGGCGGAGTATGAGGAGTATGAGCCCCTGCTCACAGTGGAAGCAGCCATGGCAGAGGGAGCCGCCCGCCTTCATGATGAAAAGCCGGGAAATGTGATCGCCCATTCCGCGTTTAAGGTGGGAGAGGGGACCTACGAGGAGGCTGTAAAAGAGGAAGGGCTGGTGGTCATTGATAAGGACTACAGGACCCAGAGCGTGCAGCACTGCCATATTGAGACCCCGGTTTCATTTGCTTACATGGAGAATGACAGGATCATTGTCACAACCTCCACCCAGATCCCCCATATCGTGCGCCGGGTGATCAGCCAGGCGCTGGGGCTGCCCATGGGCAGGATCCGTGTTATCAAGCCGTACATCGGCGGCGGATTTGGCAATAAGCAGGATGTGCTCTATGAGCCGCTGAATGCATTTCTCACCACACAGGTGGGAGGCAGGGGCGTAAGGCTGGAACTGTCCAGGGAGGAAACCCTGGGATGTACCCGTGTGCGCCATGCCATTGAACTTAAGGTAAAGGCAGCGGCCAGAAAGGACGGGACACTGGTGGCCAGGAAACTGGAAGCTTATTCCAACCAGGGAGGATATGCATCCCACGCCCATGCGATCGTGGCCAACTCATCCAATGAATTTAAGCAGATATACAGGGATGAAAAAGTGCTGGAGTCCGATGCCTACACTGTTTACACCAACATTACCACGGGCGGCGCCATGAGAGGATACGGCATTCCCCAGGCGGCGTTTGCAGCAGAGTGCATGGCGGATGACCTGGCCCTGGCCCTGCACATGGACCCCTTGGAGTTCAGGAAAAAGAACTGCATGCAGGCGGGATACGAGGATCCCCACACCCATGTAAAATGTAATTCATACGGCCTGGAAGCTTGTATGGAAAAGGGCCGGGAGTTTATCCGCTGGGATGAGAAACGCAAAGAATATGAAAACCAGACAGGACCTGTGAGAAAAGGAATCGGAATGGCAATCTTCTGTTATAAGACAGGAGTCTACCCCATTTCCCTGGAAACAGCGGCATGCCGTATGATACTGAATCAGGACGGTTCCATGCAGCTTCAGATGGGAGCCACGGAGATCGGCCAGGGAGCCGACACTGTGTTTACCCAGATGGCGGCGGAGGTGACCGGTATCACAGAGGATAAGGTCAATATCATGTCCACCCAGGACACGGATATAACACCCTTTGACACAGGAGCCTATGCCTCCAGACAGACCTATGTAAGCGGCATGGCAGTGAAAAAGACCGGCGCGGTCCTGAAGGAAAAGATCCTGGACTACGGCGCCTACATGCTGGGCAGACCTCAGGACACACTGGATATAGAGGCAAACTATGTGGTGGATCAGGAGACAAGACAGCAGCTTCTTTCCATGGAAGAACTGGCAACCACGGCGTTTTACAGCCTGGACCGTTCCGTGCACATCACGGCGGAGGCCACCAGCCACTGCAAGATCAACACCTTTGCCACAGGTGTGTGCTTTGCCGAGGTGGAAGTAGATATGCCGTTAGGCAAAGTAAAAGTGACCAACATTGTTAATGTCCACGACAGCGGGACGCTCATTAACCCCAAGCTGGCAGCTGCCCAGGTACACGGCGGCATGAGCATGGGCCTGGGATACGGGCTCAGCGAACAGCTGCTCTTTGATGCAAAGGGAAGGCCGTTAAATGACAACCTGCTGGATTATAAACTGCCCACCTCCATGGACACCCCGGATCTGAATGCCCTGTTTGTGGAGCTGGACGATCCCACAGGCCCCTTTGGCAACAAGGCGCTGGGAGAGCCGCCGGCCATTCCGGTTGCCCCGGCCGTGCGCAATGCGGTGCTTCATGCCACCGGAGTAGCAGTGGACTCTCTGCCCCTTGATCCCCAGAAAATGGTGGAGCATTTTAAGGCAGCAGGATTAATATAGAAAGGGCGGTGTAAGGCATGTATGATATTGAAAAATATTACCAGGCAAAGGATATAGATGATGCAGTGCGCGCTCTCTCTGCTGACCCGGATGCGGTTGTGATCTCAGGAGGCAGCGATGTACTGATTAAGATCAGGGAAGGAAAGCTGGCAGGCTGTTCCCTGGTGAGCATACATGGGATCAGGGAACTGGAAGGCATTTCCATGGAGGAGGACGGTACCATTGTCATCGGCCCGGCCACTACCTTTTCCCATATTACAAACAATAAGATCATCCAGGAGTATATTCCGATCCTGGGGGATGCAGTGGATATGGTAGGAGGCCCCCAGCTGCGCAACATCGGAACCGTGGGCGGAAATGTGTGCAACGGAGTGACCAGCGCCGACAGCGCAAGCAGCCTTTGCTGCCTGGATGCCATTCTGGTCCTTACGGGACCGGCAGGCGTCAGGGAAGTGCCTATCAGTGAATGGTATACCGGACCCGGCAGAACGGTGAGGGCGCATGATGAGCTTCTGACCTCAATTAAAATAAAGAAGGAAAACTATGAAGGCTACGGCGGCCACTATATTAAATATGGAAAGAGGGGGGCAATGGAGATCGCTACCCTGGGCTGTGCCGTGACCGTAAAGCTGAGTGAGGACAAAAAGCACATTGAGGATCTGCGCCTGGGATATGGCGTGGCAGCTCCCACACCCATCCGGTGCCGTGAGACGGAGCAATCCGTGATCGGTATGGAGACGGGGGATGCCCTGGCTGAGAAGGTGGGAAAAGGAGCTCTCAGTGAAGTAAGTCCGCGTTCCAGCTGGAGGGCTTCCAAGGAATTCCGCCTGCAGCTGGTGGAGGAACTGGGAAAAAGGGCTGTGAAGCAGGCCGTGATCAATGCAGGAGGTGAATGGGATGCTTAATATTGTGCAGATGACCGTCAATGGGAAAGAAGTGGAGTTGGCAGTGGATCCAAGGGAATCCCTTCTGGACACATTGAGGAACCGCCTGGGCCTGACCAGTGTAAAAAAGGGCTGCGAGGTGGGGGAGTGCGGTGCCTGTACCGTGTTGGTTGACGGTGAGGCCATAGACAGCTGCATTTACCTGACCATGTGGGCGCAGGGACGGCGCATTATGACCGTGGAGGGCCTAAAGGGGCCTAACGGGGAGCTGAGCCCCATACAGAAGGCATTTATAGAGGAAGCAGCCGTGCAGTGCGGGTTCTGTACGCCCGGGCTGATCATGTCGGCTGTGGAGATAGTAGGGACCGGAAAGCGGTATAACCGTGAGGAACTGCGAAAACTCATATCCGGGCACCTGTGCAGATGTACGGGGTATGAAAATATCCTCAATGCCATGGAGCGGATTGTTGAAGAAACCTACAAGGTAGTTGGAAAATAGAAAAGAAGATTTAATTGGATCAGATCGATGGATGCGGTTAACGGACAAAGCCCTGAGGAAGCTTGGACGGCATCTTGAGATATAAGAGTTTAGGATTCACCATAGTGAAAAAGAGGGCGCCGTGCCAAATACGGCGCCCTCTTTTTCACTATAAAATCCCAGTAAATGGAAGCTAACGGAACTTTTTGAGAAAGTACATAAAAATGTTGAAAAATTATAATTTATATGTAAAATAAGGAGGGGGAAATTTCCGGGATTTAGGGTTATATTACTGGAATTAGCTGGTCGTTTATGTTAACATATAGGTAGGGGCCAGGGAGGCCCTGCGAGGAGATAAAGGGACGCTTGGTCCCTAAGACGTGGGATAAAAGGTGAGTATGCATCATGTTTGATATTAATATGGACAAAGTATATGTAAAAACCTTTGGCGGCTTTGATCTGTATTATAGGGGAGAGCTGATATACTTTTCCAGCAGTAAGGCCAAGGAGCTACTGGCAGTGCTTGTGGACTGGAGAGGTAAAGCGGTTACGCTGGCCCATCTGGCAGGAGTTCTATCAGAAGGAGAGCGGGATGAGGCAGCGGCCAAACAGGCTGTCCATCTGGCATGGCACAGACTGAAGCAAACTCTTAAGAAGTACGGAATTGAGAAGATCGTCATAAAGGGAAGAGGTACATATGCCGTTAATAAGGAGCAGATTGTCTGCGACAGTTATGATATGGTGCGACAGGTAGAAGGCGCATCTAATTACTTTGCAGGTGAATATATGCCGGAGTACAGCTGGGCGGAGGTAACTCTGTCAAGTCTTATGAGGGATTATTTTGAGGAGGAATTTTAGGAAAATTCTGAATCAAATGTTTAGAAAGGTAAATAATAATAAAATATTAGGTTTTCCGGAAAGAAAGAAGAAGCAGTCTGAAAAGATAGCTTCTTTTTTTATATGTGTGTAATTAACAAATTATACCCAATATTTCCAGAAAACTACAAAAAATTACATGCCGCGTATAATTGAAACGGTTCTGTAACGAAACTGAAAGCAATTAGGTGGTATATCCTTACAGAGAACAGTACTATGCGGCTGGAAATAACGGGAGTAATAACGCTGATGTCGGTGGTGAAAAATGAGAGGATATTTGTCAAGACCTTTGACGGCTTTGATGTTTATGTAAATGGCAAACTGATTTATTTTCCCAGCAGCAAGGCAAAGGAGATGCTGGCGGTTTTGGTGGAAAAGCGTGGAAGCAGCGTATCCTTATCCCAGATGACGTATTTACTGTATGAAAATGTGGAAGAAAAAACAGCCAAGAATAATCTGAGGGTTATCTACCACCGTTTACGCAGGAGCTTGGAAGAGTACGGGATCGAGAAGATACTGATCAAGAAGAGGGGGAGCTATGCGGTGGACACGGAGTTATTTGTCTGTGATTTTTATGAGTTTATAGAGGGAAATCCCGATTATGGAACCCTATTTTCAGGAAGCTACATGCCTGAATATTCCTGGGCAGAGGACACATTGCCTTATCTGAAGAATCTGTACCGAAAATACAACGGAGTGTTGAAGTGACATGACAGGAATCATTGACATACACACCCATATCCTGCCGGGAATCGATGATGGATCAAGGGATTGGGACGAGAGCAGGAGGATGCTGGAGGCGGCTTATCAACAGGGAACGCGCTGTATCATAGCCACGCCCCACTATTCCAGAAGGGGGCTGCCGCCCCAGATATATGAGCTGGCTGAAAGGCTGTCAGAGGAGGCAGGCAGGATCGCGCCGGATTTTAAGACAGGTTTGGGACAGGAAACATATTTCCATGAAGGTCTGGTGGAAAACCTAAAGCAGGGAAAGGCTCTGACCTTGGAGAACACCAGGTATGTGTTGGTGGAGTTTGATCCCCAGGTGTCCTACCACAGCCTGTACCAGGCGGTCAGGAAAATGACCATGGCCAGATACATACCCGTGATCGCCCACGTGGAGCGCTATTTCTGCCTGAGGGAAGGGGACGGGGTGGAAGAGTTGATCCAATGCGGCTGCAGGCTTCAGATGAATTACAGCAGCCTGGAGGGAAACGGCATATGGAACCGGGATGTGCGGTGGTGCCGCAGACAGGTGGCGGAGGGCAGAATCCATATGCTTGGCACAGACATGCACCGAATGGATTACAGGAAGCCGGACATGGAGGAATCCCTCCGGTGGCTGGAAAAACATATGGGCGAACATGAGGTAAGAGCCCTGGTTAGCAGCAATGCGGACAAAATACTACAAAAAAGAAAAACAGGAGAATAGGGATAGGTATGGAAAAGAATTTTGATGATGACGAGATAGAGATCGACCTCTTGGAACTGCTGAGGGAGTTCCGGCGCCGGATATGGATCATATTGGGCGTTATCGTGCTGTTTGGAGGCGTTGCAGGGGCGTTCAGCAAGTTTGTCCTTACACCGCAGTTCAAATCCACAGCCATGGTCTACATCCTTTCCAAGGAGACCACGCTGACTTCACTGGCAGATCTGCAGATCGGCAGCCAGCTGACCAAGGATTATAAGATAATCGTCACCAGCCGCAGGGTGTTAAACCAGGTGATCGATGAGATGGAACTGGGCCTTACATACAAAGATTTGAAAGAAAAGGTCACCATTGACAATCCCCAGGATACGCGTATCCTTTCCATTTCCGTGGAAGACCCGGATCCCAACATGGCAAAGATGATCGCGGACAAGATCGCAACCGTGTCGTCAGACTACATTGGAGATATCATGGAAATGGTTCCGCCCAAACTCATTGAGGAGGGCGAGGTGCCTGTCCTTAAATCCAGCCCCAGCAATGCCAAGAATGCATTGATCGGCGGCTTGCTGGGTGCGGTGCTGATCTGCGGCCTGATCACGGTCCAGGTAGTGATGAACGACACCATCCGTACCGAGGAGGACGTAACCAAGTATCTGGGACTCTCCGTCCTGGCTTCCGTGCCTGAGAGAGAAGGGGAAAAGCCTGAGGACAAGGAAGCCATGATCTCGGGAAAGTCAAAGCCCAAGACGGGAACTGGAAAATCAAGGAAAAAGAAGGGCGGTAGAGCGTCATGAAACAGATCATAACATTAAACAGGGATATGAAGGACGATTATCACTACAATGAGGCGATCAAGACCCTGAGGACCAATATACAGTTTTGCGGAAACGGTATCAGGACCATTATGCTGACCAGCTCCCTTCCCGATGAGGGAAAGAGCGACATCACATTTGCAATGGCCGCCTCCCTTGCCCAGATCGGGAAAAAGGTAGTGATGATTGATGCGGATATAAGAAAATCCGTACTGGTATCCAGGTACCAGCTGGAGACGGAGGTTTATGGACTGTCCCAGTATCTAAGCGGCCAGAAAATGCTGGCGGACGTGCTCTATGATACAAATGTGGAGAACCTGAGCATGGTATTCGCGGGACCGTATTCACCTAATCCGGCGGAGCTTCTGGAGGAGGATCTGTTTGAACAGATGGTCCAGGAACTGAAAAAGACATACGATTACGTGATCATAGATACCCCGCCCATGGCAAACCTGATCGATGGGGCCATTGTGGCCAGACAGTGCGATGGTGCCGTGATGGTGGTGGAAAGCGGCTGCATCAGCTACCGTTTGGAGCAAAGGGTAAAAGGACAGCTGGAAAAGAGCGGCTGCCGTATCCTGGGAGTCGTGCTCAACAAAGTGAGCATGGAGCGGAACGGTTATTACAGCAAATACTACAGCCGTTACGGTAAATATGGAAAATACTCCAAGTACGGCAAATATGGAAAATACGGGAAATATGAAAAATACGAGAAGGCAGAGGCATGAGTTGGCTGAGAAACCATAGAACTACCGTTTACCGCATTGGAATCGGGATCGCGGCACTGGCTATTGTGGCTTTTATCTGGGCAGGCATCGGACTGTACCGGCAGAGAAAAGCCATAGAAGCAGAGATTGCGGCCAGGAACTACGCTGCCCAGTCTGCAAACCAGTCCGGGGGACAGTCAGGGGGTCAGAACGACACATACCTGTTCAGCGGCGATATCGTTACATACAACGGCAGGAAATACAGGCGCAACAGCTATGTAAAAGCCATTCTGTGCATGGGTGTGGACCGGGCCGGCGAGATGACAGAAAAGACCACCACCGGATTCGGAGGACAGGCCGATGGACTGTTCCTCATTGCCCAGGACACGGTGCGCAACACACTGAAAATACTTATGATCCCCAGGGACACCATGACAGATATTACCCTGACAGATCTAAGCGGCAATGAGCTGGGCAAGGACCTGCAGCACCTGAACCTGGCCTACGCATACGGCGATGGCAGGGAAAAGAGCTGTGAATACATGGTGGAGGCGGTATCAGGGCTTCTTGGAGGCCTGAAAATAGAGTGGTACCTGGCAGCTGATACCAGCGCCATTTCAATGCTCAATGACGAGGTGGGGGGCGTTGCCGTGACCATAGAGACAGATGGGATGGAGAAACGGGATCCGGCCCTGATCAAAGGGGAAACAGTAACCCTTAAAGGAAAGCAGGCGGAGATATTTGTCCGGTTCAGGGATATCCATGTGGACCATTCGGCATTGTTCCGCATGGACCAGCAGCAGCAGTATATCAAAAGCTTTTTTGAAACCGTACAAAAGGGGGCTTCCCACGACAACGGACTGGTGGTCAGGCTGTTCGACAAGGTCCAGGACTACATGGTGACCAATATGGCCAAAGACCAGTATCTCAAGATTGCAATGGATGCAGTGGGGAATGGAAAGCTAAGTGATGAAGATTTCTACACGGTTCCGGGTGAGGGGGTAGTAACCCCAAGATATGATGAGTTCTATGCGGACAAAGATGCATTGACCCCGGTTATATTGGAACTGTTTTACCGCGAGCTTGAGTAAGTTGCGGGAAGCAAGAATCAGGCAAGTGATAAGCGGGAAACACAAAGGCGCAATATCCAGTGTGGAAACATGCTGTTTATTGAATATAAAAAACTCTTTAGGAGAGAAGAAAGGAGAGGTGAAGGATATGAAAAAGAAATACGTAGCAGCGTTGGTTCTGGCAGCAGCCCTGGCTTCACAGCCGGTATGGGCATTTGCAGCAGGAAGTTCATCCAGTGACGGCAGCATCGGACTTGATTCCGGTTCTGTTGCAACAACTACAACCAACACTACAACCAACAGTTCCAACACCACAGTAACTGTATCACCCTCTGGCGTCAAGACCACAGGAGCAACCACCAGTGCAAGCCCAGCAGGCAGCACGATCGGTGTTGCAGTAGACACTGTGACCACAACAGGCCAGCAGGTAACAACCAACTCCAAGGGACAGGCCGTAATCGGCGACACAGCAGTTGGATTTGCTGCAAGCACAGCAGCAACAGTAGGTCTTCCTGAGAATGTAGTATCTGCAATCAACAATATCAATGCAGGTAAGCCATTAACAGAAGCTGTACAGAACCTTGACCTGACCGGATACAACGCACTGACAGGCACCCATGCCATTGTTACCATGGATGCAAACACAGGCGCTGTTAAGACAGGTGCAGTAGAAGTATCCCTGTATGTTCCAAACCTGGTTGATAACCTGGCTAACGTACAGGTACTGTTCTACGACAACGCTACCGGCCAGTGGCAGCTGATTCCAGCCCTTAAGGTGGACCCGGTTACCAAGACCGTAGCTGTTAATGTTCCAGGATCTGGCACATTATCCGTAGTTTACAAGAACTAAAAGCATTGAAGAAATGCAGGCCGGGGTACATGACTGATAAAGCCGTGTACCCGGTTCTACAGGGATAGGACAGGGAGCAGGGGTTTGAGGAAAAGAGTGGTGGGAAAAAATGTATCGAAAAGCGGATAAGGGCTGGATGAAGCATCTGGATTTTACTTTGATAGATGCGTTGTGTCTGCAGCTTGCATATGTTGCAGCGTATTTTGTGCGTCATGGGCTTCACTGGCCATACGAAAGCCAGTTGTACCGCAACATGGTGTTTGTATTTCTGTTCATTCAGATATTTGTTACATTTTTTGGCGAGAGCTTTAAGAATGTGCTGAAACGAGGCTATTTTAAGGAACTGATTTCGGCTGTCAAGCATGTATGCCTGGTGGTCCTTATTGCCGCCTTTTATCTGTTTGCTACTCAGCAGGGGGAGGAATACTCCAGGATCACATTGGTAATGACCGGGGTATTCTATGCCGTGTTTTCCTACGGAGCAAGGATTCTCTGGAAGAGATATCTTCTTACAAGGGGAGATGGAGGAAAGGGAAAGCGTTCCCTTTTGATCCTCACATCCAAGGATATGGTGGAGGAAGCGGTTGAGAATATCCGCCAGAACAATTATGAGTGTTTCCGCATTGTGGGCGTCACGTTACTGGATGCGGATTGGGCCGGACAGAGTATCAATGGTGTGGAAGTTGTTGCTAACAGCGATTCCGTTGCCGAGTATGTGTGCCGGGAGTGGGTGGACGAGGTATTTGTCAATCTTCCCAAGAAGATGCCGCTGCCCCAGGAGCTGATGGACTGCTTTATAGACATGGGAGTTACCGTTCATTTGAAGCTGATCGAGATGGGAAGGCTGAAAGGCCAGATCCAGCACGTGGAGCGCTTGGGAACCTATACGGTGCTGACCAGCAGCATCAACATGGCTTCATGGAGACAGGCGTTTTTCAAACGGGCCATGGATATCGCGGGAGGGATCGTAGGATGTGTATTAACAGGCCTGCTGTTTGTTATAGTGGCGCCCTGCATCTACGTCCAGTCGCCGGGACCAATATTCTTTTCCCAGGTCCGGATCGGAAAGAACGGAAAAAAGTTTAAATTATATAAATTCCGAAGCATGTATATGGATGCTGAGGAGCGCAAAAAGGAATTAATGAGTCAGAACCGCGTACAGGGCGGGATGATGTTTAAAATAGAGAACGATCCCCGGATCATTGGCGGAGCAAAGGGAATTGGGAACTTTATCAGAAAATACTCCATTGATGAGTTTCCCCAGTTCTGGAATGTGCTAAAGGGTGATATGAGCCTGGTAGGCACCAGGCCCCCCACCGTGGATGAATGGGAGAAGTACGACCTGCATCACCGAGCCAGGCTGAGTATTAAGCCAGGGATCACCGGAATGTGGCAGGTGAGCGGAAGAAGCGAGATAACGGACTTTGAGGAAGTCGTCCAGCTGGATAGGGACTATATTACGGATTGGAGTATTGGGCTGGATATAAGGACCTTGTTTAAGACGGTATGGGTGGTTTTTGATAAGAAGGGGTCTATGTAGAGGGTGCGGGGGAATGGTTGTGGGGATTTGTGAGGGTGGTTGGTGCAAATAATAACAATTATTTGGAGGAGAATGGGCGGGGAAATATTCTGGGGCGGGAATAAGATTAGAAATGATTTTATGAGATAGCATCTCTGATAGCGAAAAGCGCTATCGATGAGAATTAGGGATATGTAACTATCATTATAAAACCTTAGTACACATTTAAGGTTATGTGATAATGGTAAATGAGATTATCAATTGACGATAATATGCTTTTATGCGGCTTTCAAGGTCAACCTATTGGAATAGATACAAACCTGTGCGAATGAAGCAATGACACGAATGATAATCACAAAATATAGAATGACATTGATGATAGACGAAACAATTTGGGTACATATTAGGAACTTTTGTTAGAAGAAATCATAATACCAAAAGCAGATGGTACATAAAGTAAGTTGGATTAATTTACAGAACACAACAGGGGGTTTAGCAGGTGATGCAGTATATATAGGTTCAAACCGAGCGATGCGTCTGTTTACATATATTTGGTTTGAGAAGTTCACTGACTTTAAGGATGGTTATTGCGATGTTCGGCTGAAAAATGCGGAATTATGGGAACTTTCTCCACCGAACTTTGTTTGTACAAGAAGGGCAATATCATTAAAAAACATATAGATACGATTGCAGTCGCTAATATAGGCTATTTTCATATAACCTGGCAGTTTTTCGTCACAGCAGCCCCCAAATCGCAACTGCGTATATTAACAGAGTCTCAGGTTGAGATGGTTAACAACAGATGCTCTAATCCAATATGAATATAAGGAAGCACATGTATTTGCGGATTCTGAAATCGTGGTTGTTTCTTTCAATTATGATAATTCCATTCAACACGTTGAAATATTTGTGGTAGAGAATGCAATCGTACTCGTTATGGATTATAACCCAAATACCATTATGATCATCGAGTCTACTATCCTGGCTGGCTATTTTCAGAATAATAAAGGAGATAATGTTATATGAAAAAAATACTGATGGTGTGTGAGGCATTTGGCGGTGGTGTTTTCACTTACGTTTCCCAGTTGTGTAATGATATGTGCAATGATTTTGATGTTTTTTTAGCTTATTCACTTCGTCCGCAAACACCACGAAACTATAAAGAGCTTTTAGATAAGCGAGTTTGCTTGATTCAAGTAAACAGTTTTAGTGTAAAAGGACTAACGAATATTCCGAATGATATCAAGGTGATAAAAGAACTTAGAGCAATCGAGAGGAGGGTTAAACCGGATATTATTCATTTGCATTCTTCTATTGCAGGCGGAATAGGGAGATTAGCATTTAAAGGAAAGAATAATACGATTGTTTATACACCTCATGGCTATGCCCACATTTTGATGGGATCCGACAAAAAGAGTGTGATATATAAATGGATGGAGAAGATTTTAGGGAGAATGAATTTCATAACCCTAACTTGTTGTGAAAGTGAAGATGAAGTGGCTAAAACACTGTGTAAGAGAACGGCATATATTGAGACCGGAATTGATTTGGCTGATTTGTCCGCTTCTCTTAACGGTATTGAGCCGGAAAAAAATGAAAAGTTTACAGTTTTTACTTTAGGAAGAGCCTGTGTGCAGAAGCAACCTCAGGTCTTCAATAAAATTGCAGAATTAGTGCCAGAAGCAAGGTTTGTATGGATTGGTAATGGTGAACTTGAAAATCTGCTCATTGCTCCGAATATAGAGGTGACTGGTTGGAAACCTCGTAAAGAAGCGCTTGCAATTGCAAAGGGAGCAGATGTCTTTATCTTGTGTAGCCTCGGTGAAGCAATTGCTATGAGCCTGATAGAGAATATGTACATAAAGAAATTAATTCTTGTTAGTAATACCATGGGAAATAAGAGTGTCATCAAAGATGGCGTAAATGGATATGTATGTGAAAAAGCTGAAGAGTATGCAAAAAGAATTAAAGCTGCAATGAAGATCTTTCCGAAAGAATTGCCTGAGCGAGCATATCAGGATGTGTTGAATATTTATAATACTGCTGAAATGAAGAAGAAGTATGTAAAGCTTTATAAGTCGATTTAAAGGAGTGAAAAATCCAATGATGACCAAATTAGTTAATCTGGCGAGAAAAAATAAGGTGTTTGAAATTATAATAAAAGCCGGTATATGGCTGATTATGGCATGCATTAATATATGGGATGAAACAACAGGATTTTTAAGATGTCATGGACTGTTTGGAAAACAATATGAAGATCTGCTGAAATTGAAGGGAAAATATCATGGAAAGAGATGTTTTATTATTTGCACTGGTCCAAGTCTTGCCACAAATGATTTAGAAAAGCTAAAGAATGAATACACTTTTGGTATGAATTCTATTTGTTTACTGGCAGATAAAACGAGTTTCCGCCCAACATTCTATGGATGTAATGATTTAGGAGTTTATCAGAAGCTTAAAACTGATATAGAGAATTATTGTAGCGATACAATTGAAGTCTTTGTTTCTGATAGAATCAAACGTAATGTTCAAATAAAAGAATGGTGGCATGTTTTCCCAGAGAATGTTGCATATCACACTTATGACCGTTGGTTTACACAGAATTTTTGGTGTAAATTTAGCGGAGATTGCTATCGGATCGTGTATGGAATGCATAGTATTACACATTCACTGATTCAGATTGCTGCTTATATGGGCTTTACCGAAATCTATCTTTTAGGAGCTGATTGTAGTTTTCCGAAAGGTGGTAAGATACACTTCAAGGATTATGGAGTTCCTGATACTACTATTGATACAGCAAGGGACAGAAATATTGCTGGATATGAAGAAGTAAAGAAGCAAATGGATAAGTATGGATTTAAAGTATTTAATGCTACACGTGGGGGCGCATTAGAGGTTTTTGAACGAGTGGATTTAGATAAAATTATACGTCAGGAAGAAAATTTATGAAGCTGCTGTTTATAAGTATGAGTGCCAGAACAATTAGTGACAATTCCGGAAATATTTATTTAAACGCTCATATGAATAAAAAAACGATACAGAGATACAGAGTTATATGTGATGAGCTTCGGATGATTCTGCGAGACAGCGGCATTTGTTGCGCAGAGGAAGAAGCAAGAAAAAAATATGATCCTTTTCCCAAAGATCTAGCGGATTTGAGTATTTGTTACAACCCGTATCATCCGATAACAAATTTATTTAGTGTAAAGAAATATCGAGAAATGAATCGGGTCTTTTTAGAGAATATAAAGTGGGCAGATAAGGTGATTATCGCTTCTGCTACCGGTATTTATGCAGAAACTGGGATTAAGTACTGTAAAACTTACAATAAGAGATACATGCTCTTGGTTGGTGGCTTCGCATTTGAAACAGATTGGAATCATGGATGGGATGGAAAATTTGTTGCATGGAAACATGAACACGAGTGTAAGAAAAATATGGCCATTGCTCCGTATGGATTATATGTGACAAAAGAATTTCTACAAAAAAGGTATCCTTGTCATGGAAAAACAATCGGCTGCTCCGATGTTGAAATTACGGACTTAAATCCAGATATTCTAAAAAAGAGATTAGAAAAGACAACAAGCAGAAAGGCCACAATCGTTTTGGGCACAGTAGCCAATATAGACGACAAGCGAAAAGGTCACAAATTTGTTATAAAAGCAATTTCTTTACTCAAGCGGAAAGGCCACAAGTTCGAATATCATTTGCTTGGTGCGGGAAGTGGCGCCAGTTTAATGGTATATGCTGAACAGCTTGGAGTTAAAGATCAGGTGATCTTAGATGGAACCAAACCACATTCGGAAGTATATATGTGGCTTGATGATATAGATATCTATATTCAACCGAGCTTTACCGAGGGATTGTGCCGGGCAGTAGTGGAGGCAATGAGTCGAGCTTGTCCAGTTATTTGTACAGATGTTGGAGGTAATGGCGAGCTGTGTTCGAAAGAGTTTTTAGTAGGAGCAGGGAATGCCGAAGCGATTGCTGATGTTTTGGAGAAGTTGATTGTGGCCGATACTTATGAAAAGCAAGCAAAAAGCAGTTTCAATAGAGCGCATGACTATTACTATGAGGTACTTGATAAAAAACGAAATGATTTTTTGAAAATGTTCGTAGAATTTTAGAAGTGATATTGGAATGAGCGGAGGAAAAAAGTGACTCTAACAATAAAAAAGCCTTCATCATCCAAAATTGTATGGATGCTGATTTTCTTGGCATTTTTAAAACCTGCATATTTTGGAACGATCGCAGAACTGGATCAAATATTCAATGTTATTAGAATTGTTGCAGTTGTGCTTTTGCTAATCTATTACTTAATTAGAAAACACAGAATATTTAAGCTTTCTGCATTATTACTGTTATATTCAGTGATCCCTTTATTCTCAACGTTTATCAATGAAGGAAATATTATAAATGCATTTACACTTTGTGCTGTTTCATTTGGCTCCGCAATGGTAATGGATATTGCCGCACAAAAAAGAAATGATATGATGGTTGATGCATTATATAGTATCCTTGAAATTTTAGTTTATGCTAATTTGATTACTATAATACTTTTTCCTCATGGATTGTATTTATTTACTACTGAATCTGGATGGATCTCAGATCAAACATGGGTTCTAGGATTGAGAAATGCGCAGACAACATATTTGCTTTTAGCGTGCATAGTTGATGTTACCTATTGGTATATAAAACCCAGGCGAGTCAGAACGAATATTAGATGTATCTGTTTATACACCGCTGTTTTCATTACTATAAATCATCTAAAAGTTGGAAGTGGGTATCTTAGTTACTTTTTAATGACAATACTATTTATTGTGATGTTCTTTAAAAAGTCAATTTGCTTGTCTTTTAAAATCGTGGTGATTGCACATATTGTGATGTTTTTCTTTCTGACAAGTGTGGGGAAACTTTCGCCTATATCAACATTAGGAGATGCCCTAGGCCTGATCGTTGGTAGAACAGGAACGGTTTCAGCCCGATTTCAGATTTGGACAATTTCTTGGGACAAGATTTTAGAATCACCATTGTGGGGACATGGGGCTTTAAATTTGAATCAGTTAACTTGGTTGTCCACCATCGCCGCTGGCGCTACCACCACACATAATACCTTTTTAGACATGTGGTTTAGAGGCGGATTGTTTTGTTTTGGCTCCTTTTGCATGATTCTTGTATATATTAATAAACGCCTTAATTTTCTTAAAGTAAAGAATCAGAATTTGTATAATGTATGCTCAATAGGATTTTTTGGCTTTTTTATTGTTGCTCAGGCGGAGGGTGCACTGTCTGGTGCAACAATGTATGTATTAATAGGTATGATTTGGGCGTTACCCACGATGATAGAGGCAAGAGAGAATGAAACATAATATTGACATAAATAAGTATGAATGTATTTCCTTTGATATTTTTGATACTCTGATCAAGCGTGTTGTTCCAGATCCTCATGATGTGTTTTCACTCATGCAGCAGTATTGCAATAAAAGAAAGATTCCATTACCAGATGATTTTAAAAATAAGCGCCTCATGGCAGAGCGTACAGTTAATACTCAAAGCAGGCGTCCAAGCACGATTCAGGAAATTTATGATTATTTTTGTGCCAACTATGGAGGTGATGCAAGAAAACTGGAGGCTATAGAAAAATGGATAGAATTGAATGTCTGCAAACCAAATCCTGATATTGTGGCAATATTTTACGAATGTATTCAGAAAGATAAAAAGGTCTATATTATTTCTGACATGTACCTTGATGCGGTTTTTCTAGAAAAAATGCTAGAAAACTGTGGAATTAGCGGGTATGATAAGCTGTTTGTTTCCTGTGAATATCGAGTAACTAAAACAACAGTAAAGTTGTTTGAAGTAGTGCTTGATGATGTGAAAGGAACACCAAGTAAGTGGTTGCATATTGGGGATAATCCCAAAGGAGATATTAGTTCACCGAAAAAACTAGGAATAAACACCTATCAAATTGAGCAAAAAAAATCCTGCAAGTATTTGGTAAAAGCTGAAGTTAATGATTGGCTAGATTTTGTAATGATGAATCGGTGCGCAGACATAGTGGGCGAATCGATGAGAGAGAATGAATCAATGGGGGCAAAGGTACTCGGCCCATTGTTAACAGGTTTCTCTAAATGGATGGCTACTCAGTTGAAATCATTAGGAATCCACAAAGTCTTCTTCCTTTCTAGAGATGGCTTTACAATGAAAAGGGCATTTGAAGCAATATATTCAGGAGAATTTGAAACAGCATATATTTATGCCTCGAGACGTTCATGGACAGTTCCAGCAATTTGGATGGAGCCCGAGTATGAGGATATATTAAAAAATGTTTCTATGTTTCCTCAAACCTCGGTATACAGCTTTTTGATGCGTATAGGAATTTTACCAGAAAAATGTAAAAAAGAAATCAGATTAAGTGGCCTGGATGTGAATACGGTAATTGATAAGACACTTTTACCTAAGTCTAAAGAGTTCAAAGCTCTGTATTCTTTGGTTAAAGATAAGGTGATTATCAATTCAAAGGAGGAGTATAAGGCACTTACTGAATACTTGAAAAGTGAAGGCGTAGAGGGAAAAGTTGCGATTGTTGACATTGGCTATAATGGCACAATGCAGAAAGCACTGCAGATAATTCTTAGCTCGATGGGGATTCGAAATGAGATTCATGGGTTTTATATGGGATTAAACCCAAAGTCTAAGTTAATAATGAACCATGAAATAAACGCCTACAGTTTCCTTTATGGACCAAATCATAAAAATAAATATCAAGATAACATAAATGCTTTTATTTCTGTTTTCGAAAGTATTTTTCTTGCACAGCATGGCTCTACATATAGATTTAAAATGGGAGACGGGATAGTGGAGGCAGAGTTCTATGAATATGAATATGTCGCTCAGAAAGAACGCTATGTGGACGAGATTCAGATAATAACCAGCTTCCAGCATGGTGCACTAAAATACGTGGAATACGTATCTGAAATGGTACGAAATGAGTTGCTTGTCATAAATAATCATTTAGCGATAAATAATTTACTTTGCATGGGACTTAGACCCGAGAAAGTAGGGGTTGGGCTTTTCTCGGACTTTCGAATGTTTGATACAAGGGTTTCACATATTGCACATCCAGATCCGCTTATTAGGTATTTATTAAATCCTAAGAAGTTTAAAAAAGATTTTTCGGCATCGACATGGAAAATTGCATTTTTGTATCGTTTACTCCGGATACCATTACCATATGAACAGATTTATTACACATTAAAGAGGATTGCAAAAACATGAGGACCATGAAACGTGAAAAATGATTTTAAAAAAACTTTTGCTTCAAATTTATCATTTGCGTTTATGGCACAGTTATTAAGCCTAACACTTAGTGTGATTATGTCTTTAATTGTGCCAAAGTTGTTAGGTATTGAGCAATTTGCATACTGGCAGTTGTTTATATTTTATAGCGGCTATGTGGGCTTTTTTCACTTAGGCTTGCCAGATGGGGTTTATTTGAAATACGGCGGGACAGAATTAGATGCTATTGATAAGCCTTTGCTGGGGTCTCAGCTTCGGCTGATGACTTTGTTTCATGTTATCATCAGTTTGCTTGGTGTACTGATTCTTTTTTCATTTCCACTGGAAAAAGAAAGAAAATTTGTATGGATTCTCACTGCGTTTTACATGGTGATTACAAATGCCTTTTGGTTTCTAGGATTTATCTATCAAGCGGCAAATAAAACAAAAAATTACTCTATCGCAACAATTATAAGCAAAGTGTTTTTCACGGTTTGCGTTTTCCTTTTGATGGTTATGAAACCATCGGAATTTAAGATTTATGTAGTGCTTTATGTAGTATCACAAGGTTTAGCCTTACTTTATTGTGCGTATAAAGGAAGGGAGTTTATTTTTTTTCATCAGTTGCCATTTAGGAAGACTCTTACAGAGATGTTTTATAATGCTAAGATTGGAATCAATCTCACATTTTCAAATCTGGCAAGCAGTTTTATTTTAGGCGTGGGTCGGGTAATGATCGATGCTACACAGGGAATTAGTTCTTTTGGAATGGTTTCTCTGGCAATTTCTCTGACAAATTTTTTCTTGCAATTTATTTCACAGGTAAGCATGGTTATGTTTCCTATGCTACGACAGTTTGAGCATGAAAAAATGAAGCATATTTTTGTTGTTATTCGTGGTGGAATCAGTTATTTCCTTTGTACGATTTTGGCGCTTTATGTTCCACTAAAATACATATTATGCCTATGGCTTCCGCAATACGCAGTTAGTCTAGAGTATTTGGCGATACTACTTCCAATATGTATTTTCGATGGCAAGATGCAGCTTTTATATAACACATATTTGAAGGTGCTTCGAAAGGAAAAAGTTCTTCTTTTGATAAATCTAATTTCCTTAGGTGTGAGTGCCATATTGTGCGCCATAGGAGCCTATGTGCTGAACAGCATGATGGCAGTGGTAATTTGCATGGTTATTGCTATAGCAGTACGCAGCCTAATTACTAATATATATCTGTCAAAACTAATGAGCATTCCAACTGAGATTAATGTTATTTGGGAATGCGTGCTGTCATTGATTTTCATTTTGTCAAACATGGTGCTTCCAATGGCGACTGCTTTTTGTGTATATCTGATTGCATTTTTTTTCTATTGCGTGTTTACAAGAAAGAATCTCAAAGAATGTATTGATACACTTAAAATCATCAAATAAATAAGGAAAGGAAACTAATCATGAAAGTAGTATCTTTTATTCCAATCAAACTTAACAACCAAAGACTACCCGGAAAAAACACTATGCTGCTCAATGATCGTCCAACATGTGATTATATTTTTGAGACCATTTCCGGAGTTGACACTATTGATGAGAAGTACGTGTACTGTAGTGATGAAGCAATAAAACCTTATATAGTACCCTATGAAGAAAAAGGGCTGAAATTCCTTAAAAGAGATCCGTGTCTTGACGGATTTCAAGTGAAGGGACTAGAAATTATTGATCGGTTTGTAAGGGATGTCGATGCAGACATTTATGTGCTCACACACGTCACACAGCCATTTACAAAGTCAGCGTCTATTAAGAACGCTCTGGAAAAGGTTGTATCTGGTGAGTATGACTCAGCGTTCTCCGCAGTTGTTCTACAGGATTATATGTGGATGAACGGTAGACCTTTTAATTATGATATGAAGAATATTGTCCGTACACAGGATCTTGAACCAATTTACATGGAAACAGGTGCATTCTTTATTTTTCGAAAAGAAGTATATACAAAACTGGGGCAGCGTATTGGTGATAAGCCATATATTTACGAAATTGACCAATTTGAGGCGGTAGACATTGACACTGCAGAAGACTTTCAATTTGCAGAATCTGTAGCTGTCTACTTGTCAAATAAGTAATTCTAGCTTGATAAAATTTTAAATGATTGATATTAAGAAGGGAGAAGACCTCATGAAAAATGTTAGGGTCCTTGATTGCACATTACGCGATGGAGGGCGTATTATCGATTGCGCTTTTCCAGATCGTGAAATAAAGGAAATGACTGATCGTCTTGCTAATGCTAAGATTGATATTATAGAAGTAGGTTTTTTGCGCGATTGGCGCAAAGTGAATTATCATGGGAATAGTACATTCTTTACTGATGTAGATCAAATTAAACCATATATTAATCGGGAGAATAAGAGCACTATTTACACGGCATTTATTGATTATGGCATGTGTGACATTGATTCTTTAAAACCGTATGACGGAACATCTATTGATGCAATTCGTTTTGGTTTTACAAAAAAAGATTACACAGAGGAAAAGAATGAAATCTTGCGCTGGATTAGGATAATTAAAGAGCGTGGTTATAAATTGTTCATTCAGGGCGTCAATTCCTTGAATTATTCAGACAGAGAATTGTTAGAAATCGTTGATATGGTGAATAGTGTACATCCCTACAGTTTCGGCATTGTGGATACTTATGGAGCAATGTACATAGATGATGTCGATAGATTATATGGGCTTATAGATCATAATATGCTTCCAGATATTTGTATCAATTTCCATTCCCATAACAATTATCAGCTGTCTTTTGCTTTTGCACAGGAAGTGATCAAGCTTAGTGGAACAAGTAATCGTCAAATTATCATTGACGGAACACTTGGAGGTATGGGCAAGGTTGCCGGAAATTTAAATACTGAATTGATCATTGATTATCTCGTCCGTAAAAAACGTTACGACTATGAGTTCGAGGATATTCTAGATATTTTGGATGATTATGTCTACAAGTACTCACTTAATCATAAGTGGGGATACTCAACCACCGCGATGATGGCAGGCGTTTATAAATCTCATCCAAATAATGTGATTTATCTAACAGAAAAGTTTAGGCTTGATACAAAAGATATTGGAAAGCTACTTTCTATGATTGATCCGGTAACTCGCCAGAAATACGATTACAATAACATTGAACGACTTTATACCGAGTATATCGCTGATAAGATTGATGATCATGAAACAATAGCACAATTAAAGCACTTAACAGAGGGAAAAGAGGTGCTAGTTATGGCACCTGGAAATACGCTGAACACACATCGTGAGCAGATTGATACATATATTAATAAAAATCAACCTATTGTGGTCAGTGTAAATTTTGTGGCTGAAGATCCGAATGCCTATGCATTCTTTGGAAATCAAAAAAGATATGCCAGACTTGCAGCAAAGAGAATAGGACGTAATGTTATTATTTCTTCTAATGTAAAAGCGGATAATGATGGCGATCTGGTCGTGAATTATCACAGCTTAATAAACCGTGGATATAAGTACTTTGAAAATTCAACAATTATGCTCCTTAATATGTTGAAAAGGGTTAGTCCTAGGAAGATCGTTATCGCTGGTTTCGATGGTTTTAGTGAAGAAAATGAAAAGAACTACTCCGATAATTCCTTCCAAAACGATCGTCATATTTCTGAATTTTCTGTTCTAAATAAAGAAGTTGCCCAGATGTACAAGGAGATTAAAGAAACTGTATATCCGGAATGTATTATTAAGTTATTAACACCGAGTTTATATGAAAATGAAGAGTAGGAAGAAGTAGAAGCATTTGAGTTAAAAGCTTCCATAGCAATGGACTTGCCAGACGTAAGTAAAGAGAAAACAATTTTAACAGGCAGACATTGATGGCGCAATAGGGCTAGGTATATTTTTAATTGTTCTTGGACATACGTTGAATGGTGGACAATTCAGAATTTGGATTTATGTATTTCATGTTCCGTTATTTTTCTTGTCTGGATATTCAATGCACTTATCCAAGTATGATGTAAAAAAATTGGAACCGAGTACTGATTAAACAATTTCAGACAATAATTGTTCCCTATTTGGCAGCTTGAGCTATTGTTCAGTTTGTTTTTTAGTGAAAGTGATGCTCTAACTCTTAATGCCGCGCTTTTGTTCCCACCATGTTTGTTCGTAATAAGACCTTCGTTTTTGGCCATAAGCGGTATGTAACAGAAAAAATTTGCGGAGTTTTTTGATCGTTGTTCTTGGCGTCATTGGTGAGAGACGAATGCCCTTTTGTCTACCTTGGGGTATAGATATCGCATTATTTGTCATTATTTTTTATTTCGCTGGATATATGATATTGAGAGCAAAAGATTAAAAGAGAAGGCACTAAATGCTAAAGAGCTTTGGTGATTATTGCTTTGATGCTAAATTATAGGTCTTATCAACGGAGAATGCAATATGGTATCCATAAAGTATAGAAATTAAATACTGTTTTTGGTCTTCGCTTTTTTGAAATAATAGTCCTGCTATTAGTGTTTAGCGCAACCAAATAAAACAGAACCTTTTAATTCTTCGGAAAACGCTCACTGATTGTTGTTTGTATCAATGAACTTATTTGGAGAATTGCGATAAAGTTGGTTTTTGTCATCTTAATTATCTCTGCTGATGAATTACATAATAAATTTTTACTCAGTCGGACTTGCATGTTACATTTTTATCTCTTTAATACCGTTTAATATCACTATAGAGAAATGGTTTCTATATATGATTGGATAAGGCCTTAAGTGCAAGTGCAAATAATCATGAACATAGGGGAAGAAAATAAAATGGTTAAGTTTTTGATAATGGATGTGGACGGAACCCTAACAGATGGCAAGATTTACATGGGTAGCAGCGGCGAAATATGCAAAGCTTTTAGCATTAAAGATGGTTGTGGTATTCATGACATTGCGATTCCAGCAGGAATTGAACCGATCGTTATCACTGGAAGAAAATCAGATATTGTCATGAAGCGGTGCAGAGAAATTGGAATTGAAAAGGTCTACCAAGGTAT
This sequence comes from Enterocloster citroniae, assembly GCF_040545455.1. Taxonomy (NCBI): domain Bacteria; kingdom Bacillati; phylum Bacillota; class Clostridia; order Lachnospirales; family Lachnospiraceae; genus Enterocloster; species Enterocloster citroniae. The sequence continues at coordinate 158,900 of NZ_JBEPLZ010000002.1, forward strand.
TCGCAATAAAATCGAAAAGCTTCTAACAATAACTACTGACTTGAGAGAAGTTGCTTATATTGGCGATGATATCAATGATCTCTCCTGTATGATTCCAGTTAAAGCGGCTGGAGGTATTGTGGGCTGCCCAAAAGATGCTGTGAAAGATGTGATTGTACTAGCAGATTATGTGGCTGAACATAATGGCGGCGAAGGTGCTGTAAGAGATTTCGTTGAATGGTTGGTTGAACAATACCGAAGTCATGAAAAATAATGAATCTTCATTTAAACTGTATGTATGCGCTTTATGGTGTAAATACAATTTAAAGAGATCTCTATCATGACCGAGTATTGAGAGATTATCCGGCTTGCCGGCTTAAATTTCAGCCAAACTAACATCGTACTCAGTGTCAGTGCATTCAAGACTACGGTCAACAAGGTTCTTAAAGAGACAAAAGCTTAGAATTTTATATGACCATTGGATCCGAAGTACACAGACGATGTACTGTCTCAGACCTTATTTCCAAAAGTAGAGATGGCAACGCCTTCCACTAACAAACGGATGCCTAATTTTGCTTATATCCGAAAGGAACTGCTCCGCAATGGCGTCAACAAAAAGCTTCTGTGGACAGAATACCTTGAGGAATGCCGCCAGACCGGCGATGAGCCGCTTATGTATTCCCAGTTCTGCTATCAAATCCAGAAGGATGAGCAAAAACACCGTGCAACGATGCACATCAACCACAAACCAGGTGAACAGGTAGAAGTTGATTGGGCGGGCGATCCGGCCCACGTCATCGATCCGGATACCGGCGAAATTACCAACGCATATCTTTTCGTTGGCATAATGACTTACAGACAGTATCCCTATGTTGAGGCTCCTATTGATGAAAAACAGTCGGCCTGGATTACCGCGCACGTCCATATGTATGAATACTTTGGCGGTGTAGCAAAAATACTTGGACCTGATAACGGTAAAACAGCAGTTGACCACAACCATGGCTGGAAAGACCAACGTATCATCGCCATTTATAAGGAAATGGCTGAGTATCACGCCCCCCCCCATCCCCGCAAAAAAAGGGTGCCAAATGCTGAAGGCAACATTGGAACTATTTCCACATAGATCATTGCACTACTGTGCAATGAACAGTTTTTCTCAATCAGAGAGCTAAACCTTGCTATCCGTCAAAAGCTAGAAGAATTCAGCCGTTGCCCTTTTTAAAGAAAGAGGGTAGCCGGTATGAGATCTTCCGCAATGAAGAACTGCCATTGCTGGTGCCATTACCTGTTGCCTCATACTAACTGGCAGAATGGAAACAGGCCACCGTTCAGTTCAATTATCACATATCCTGCGCCGGAATGCTATACTCAGTTCCTTACGAGTATATAAAGCGTAAGGTCTATATGAGGGTTACAGATAAGACCATCGAAGTTTTTTAGAATAACAAGCGTATCCTTCCCATTGCCGTCTTTGTGGGCGCAAGGGGCAATATAGCACCCTTTCCGAGCATATACCTCCGTCCCATCAGCAGAGCCACCGGGAGTGGCAAGGCCTATATGGCCTGCGCCTTCGGGATGGAAGCCTGCAAACAGCGGTACAAAACCAAATATATCCGCCTTACGGATCGGTATCCGTTCCTACGGAACATGAGTACATTCTCATCGGAATAAACACGGGGTGAATACATCACCTTTCCAGACTTTGGAAATCATTATTCCATTTTTGTGGAAATCATGATTCTGGTAAAGTGGAAATCGTTCTATCTGATAAAACCTTATAATAGTTTTATGCACCATATGATGTAAATACTTTGTAAGGAGGTCGTAATTATGACCAGATACCTAGAAATCATCAGACTTACCGGTCTGGTATATTCCCAACGCAACATCATGGAAAGTTGTGGTGGTGCCCAGGAAACAGTCGTCACTATATATGACTTTTTATGTTTCCTGCACCACCAGTAATATAAAAGGTATCACCAACAATCATATTCCCCATTTCGCTACACATATATGTAGCTAAGGAAGCAATTTCATTAGGCATAGCAGACCTTTTTATACAAGTGCTATCATTATAAATACTATCGTTTTCATTCATTCTTAACATTGGGGTGACTGTGGGTCCCGGAGCAATAGCATTTACAATTATACCATAAGGAGCCAAAAGATCAGCAGCACCTAATGTAAAACCTCGTACAGACCATTTTGACATTTCATAAGGCGTCCAGGCTGGTCTCATGGCGCTCGATGAAGATACATTCAATATATGACCATGAATTTTATTATTGATCATATAATTGCCTACAACTTGGTTCATAAAGAATGTCGCTTTGATATTTGTATCCATTATAGCGTCATACTCATCTTCTGTGACTGTTAGAAAGCTATTTTTAGCACCAATCCCCGCTGAATTTACAAGTATATCTATCCTTTTTTCTTCAAATAAGTTAACGGCTTGCATAAGATTTCTCGGAATCTCTTTAACATTAGTTATATCAAAAACAAGCCCTTTAGCTTTGTTTCCTAAAATTTTAACGGCCTGATTAATTTTATCTCTATTACGTCCTACTATAATTACTTTCGCACCATTCTCGATGAAATCTTTAGCAATTGCAAATCCAATTCCCGAACTGCCACCAGTTATAAGAGCCACTTTATTTTCTAGTAACTTATTTGAGTTAATCAGCTTCGGAACAGGATATTGCTCTTTTGTTTTAAAAAATTTAATAATTTTTTTTATATTCATGTCTACTTACCAATCATCTTTTTGAGTCCATTTTTTAGTGCTTGTTTACCCATTGCAGCTTTCTCTTCAAAATTGTAGCTTGTGTTTGTATCAATTATAGTTTTATATGCCTTTGCTTCATCAACATCACTAACAAATATTTCAAAAATAATTGGCTTTTCAGAAGCACTGACAAATTCTGTGATTTTAGAATCAAATTCTTGCTTAGTGCCAGCCCTCATATATTTAAATCCACATACATTCGCCCATCCTTCAGCATTTTTGAAATGATCCCCAGCAGCAATATATTTATCTATGAATTCATAATCATTCATAGAATCCATTTTAAATTCTATTCCCCCGTTGTTATTTACTAATAGAATTCTGACATTATTTTTTATTCCTCTAATACTAATAGAATTCATATCATAAAGAAAGGCCAAGTCTCCTATAATCATAAAACACATTTTATCTGTAGCAAGACTTTGTCCTATCAATGTGGACATACCTCCATCAATTCCAAAAGCACCAACATTTGAGTAACATTCCACCGATTTATCTATCTCATAAAGGCTCCATGTTCGCAAACTATTTAGAATGGACAACTGCAGAATGCTATTGTTTGGTATAACTTTTGACATTTTTTGGGCGGTATATATATTGGAAAATGGTACTTCAATATCGCGTTTCTTACTACTAATTAAGCAACTCCAAAGTTCAAAATAGTCATGCGTAGAACGCGCAAAACACAACTCGTTCATTTTCATAAAAAACTCTGAATTACTGACTGCGAAGACTTTTGTTAGTTTATCATAAGTATCAATTATAGCACCATCTCGATTCACTCTCCATACTTCGACATCTATTAATTCATTCTTTGATATGATTTTATATAAAGGATAGTCTCCAGTTTGCCCCCCAAGAGCGATTACAATATCAGGTTTGTATCGCAAAAATTCAGATAATTTTATTGTAGACAAAGCTAAATTTGCATTTACAACAAACTTTCCATGACAATTTGAAAGATGATTGCAATAAACTACAACATTATAATTTGTACAAAACTCATCGAATAGTTCCTGCTCTTTCGCATTGAAAGGTAGCTGTTCACCGACAACCATAAGAACTTTTTTATTTGAAAGAACAACATCCCATTCAGTGTTATATTCATATCTTTTGATATATCTGTAATTGATATCATTGCGGGAAAGTTGAAAATCTAGCCATGGAATACACAACTGAACAGGTCCATAGCCATTATGATTTAATTCAAGGATTGCTTCATTTACCAATCTATTAGAAAATAAAATATCATTTTCATCTGCAATAGCAGGAAGTTCATAAGAAGCTTTAACACAATCTTTGGGTAAAGAAGTTTGATCAGGAGCTTGCATATATTCCTGATATTTAAATCGAGTATGCTTTTCCATCGTAAGCGCTAGAATGGGAACTCTTTTGTAATAAGCTTCTGTTAATCCAGGTATATAATTTCGTGTTGCTTGAGCACTAGTACATGAAGTAGCAACAATCTCTTCTGTTTGCAAATAAATTCCTATTGCAACATACATCGCACTTCTTTCATCTACTACCGAATAACATTTAAAGAAGGAGTCCTTTTGTACTTTACGCACAAAGCAAATATTTGTTCCTCCTGGACTAATGACTATATGTCTTATGTTATGCGCTTTTAAAGCAGATACAATAATATCAATGTTTTTTTCATTATTAATCATTTTATCTCCTCAATAACTTATATGTTGTTCCTCTACAGACATTAAATAAATTTCTATTTATTAAACAATTTATAAAAAAAACTGTAACGCTAAAAAGCAAGGTAAATAGTCCCCCATAAATAACAAAACTGGAATATGATGATATAGAGTAACTAATGGATCTTTTTAGCAACACTGCAAAAAAAAAGGTTATAAAATTGATTCCTATTATTGAAATTGTATTTATCGGCTGCCTTTTTAGGATTTTAATATCTGATAAATAATTACAGTACAGCGATTTTACTGGAAGTGCACAAACTGTTGCTAGCAGTACTCCAAATAATCCAAAGTACGAAACTAAAGCTAAAGAGATTGTAACGTTAAGAAAAGCCTCAATAATAGAAAATTTTGCAGTTTTACTTGCATATCCTGCTATAGCTGTCAGGTTTCCGGCAATATATCTGCTCCATGAGATCATCTGAACTAAGCAAAATAGTAATGGCAGTCCAATGATAATATAATTAATATCTTGAACACCACTTGTATAGAGTTTAACAAAAGGAATAATCAAATAGTAGGCAACTATCATTAATATAGTTATACTTGACATAAAAATCGAATTAAATAGGTCATGCATTTTACAGTATTTATTGATATCTTGATGAAATGTTTGTCCTAAATTAAATTTTACACTATTATAAATGGCTGTTAAAAGACTATTTAATGCAAAAAACACCATATTATACACTGCATAAACACTTGCTAACTGAGTAGAGCAAAAGACAGATAGAATAATCATGTCAGTGGAAGAAAATATTGTCCAAGCAATTTCTGTTACTATATATGAGTTCCTATCTTTTAATTTTAAACCTTCAATATTTATATTATAATCTATCCAATCATAATTCCTATCCATATATGTTTTATAGAGACCAAGTTTTAAAAGTGATACAGCAAAATATCCCAATTGTATAAAAGCAATGTTAACGCCAAATAATGCTAGTCCAATCTTACAACCATAACAGAGTATTTTACTAACCAGTTCAATATTAGATAGTATATAGTTTTTTCCGTCTGCAATTAAAAATGCTGTTCGATTTTGGATGAACCAGAAAGAAATGACGCCTGTCATTCCTTCAAACAAAACAACAAAGAAAATGGTCCAATAACTTACATTAGTTTTTAAACCAAACGGTAAAATAAACGAAAGTGCTATAACTCCAGCACCATATAGAAAAGTAATTCTTCTATAATACAGTCTCGAAACAGACATAACTTGAGATATCTCATCGTGATCTTTTGAATCGCCATGAATAAAGGGGTATAATGCATTTGTTGTAGCTTGACCGATTCCGGCTTCTAATAAAGCCATATATGAAAATATTTGAGTTATAGTGCTAGTTAGTCCATTTGTATCAGATCCATAGTGTACTAAAATTATTCTAGGAACTACTAAACCAAGGGATAATATAATTATCTGGCTTATAAAACTAACAAAAACATTTTTTAAATTTTTCAAATCGATTTGACCTCCTGAATTACACTTCTAATCCCCCAGTTGATATTAGTCATCTAGACATTGTTAATAAAGTAATCTTTTGCTTTCTGCCTCTCAGATAAAATTCTATTTTCCAACTCATTTTCGTTTATCCTAATTGCTACAATATTTTCAATTTTGTTAGATGAATTTAACTCATTTATGGGAAGTGCTCTATTCAAACAATCAAAAACTTTAAGCGCATATATCATTTTATTTTCCCTTTCCTTCGTAAGCAATGTTAAAAAACTTTTTTTTCTTACTATGGATAACATAGTTCCATGGAACATATTTGTTATTACAAGCTCAGAATTATCTATATATCCTACAAACTCAAAGGGTGAATCGGGGACAAAATTTTTACACCATCCATTGTATATATCTACAGATATTATGTCATAACCTTTATTATCAGCATACTTTTTGATCACATCAATGAGCGAATTATCTATTATTCCTCCATAAATCATAATATATGGCTTGTTCCATACATGGTCTGGTTTCACAGCAGGAATATCATATAAAAATATTGGATCACAGTGAATAGGTGCTTTTATATTACTGCTTTTATAAATAATGTCACGACTATTTTCATCACGCACAGATATATTATTAAAATCCCTTAAACATTCTTTGTATATTTTTACAGTCTCTGAATTAAGGGGGGTACTTCCCATACTCACTGCATAACTTATTTTTTTTATAGCCGGAATACTTAATCCAAAGTTTTGTATTGAAAAAATAGGATTTTCTATATTCCATAACTCATCACTACCAACAACAAGTAAATCAATATTATTTTTACTTGAAATTTTAAAATATTTCTTTTGAGCACGCCTAGAATTTCTTATTCTCTTTATAGAATTAAATATGTATTTAAAATTCTTAGATTTCAATAAAGGAGCATACATTTTGTAAAAATATTTAATCTCCTTTTGAGGGACGAAATAAACATCACAGGTAAATATCTCAGATAGAAAGCTTCGCAAACAGTATGCTTGCAAAAATGCACCAACATTTATAGCATTATAGTATGTCAAAATATTTATTTGCATCTAACAATTACCTCTTACTAATGATTTTTAATAAAATATTTTTGGGGTGTAAGGCATAAAAATATATTTTATAAAAAAGTGATGCAAAAATCCCAAAATGTTCATAACAGTAATACTTCATCTTTAAATTTTTTTGTTTTTCTAGTGATAACCAAGAGGCCGAAAAATAATGAATGGCATATGTGTTCGGAGTAACAGATAACTTTCCTGTATTCCACGTTTTTGCACAAAAATAGTCATATGGATATATATTTACACCATTTACTTTTTGCAAATCATCCATAAATTTCATACCATGTTTAACAAAATATGAAGTTATATATTCTACATTTGTAGTCTCATTCATTTCACCATTATTATTAATAAAGGATCTTCCATAATACTCGTTTAAAATTTCGGTAAAAGCTTTATCATTTTTCTGGCAAGCCAATAGACCTGTTGATATAGAATCTATTGTCTGTAAACCAGTAAAAGCCTCTTGGTTCAAAAAACAGTCTAAATTTTTAATAATCTCTACATCAGTATCTAGATAGATTCCACCATAGTTCACTAATACATATAAACGGACAAAATCCGACACAAAGGCCCATTTTTTTTGAGAATATGCTTCTTCAATATATGGACATGCGGTTAAATCAATATTGTTTTCATTCCATTCAATTATTTCATACTTTGGGCAATACTTCTTCCACGATTCTATACAATTTTTTGCTAAGTCAGGTAATTCACTACCACCAAACCAACAATAATGAATTATTTTGGGTATCATAAAGACCTCCTAATCAGGTACCTTAAATAAATATATATTTAACATATTGCGATTGCATTATTTTCGAGCTTTTTCTATACAATTAGATATGAACATAATCATTTTCATTCTTAATACTTCAATTAACGATTCTCTTGCGAATTTTAAACCAAAGAATATTCTAAAATATTCTAATACTTTTCTACAGTTTGAGACGCAAGTTCTTATAAATTCAATTTCATTAAAATAATATTCCAATTGACTTATATAGCCAGCAGATTTTGAGTAAAAAAGGTCTGCATCATGTGGTGTCAATTCGTTTATTCTATTAAAATTTTTTCTTAAATATTTTGAATAGACTTTTTGCGTAATTTTATTACTTACTGAAATTCCATTCGGATTTATCCTATACCTCAAGCAAATCCATGGACAACAGGCAAGTTTATATATTTTTGAAGCACGAATTAAAAAATCGTAATCCTCACAATATTTTACATTTCTGTAACCATCGAGAACTTCATAAACTTCACGCTTAACTAACCAGGTTGGGTGTATTAATGAACTTCGCGATTTTAAATATCTCCTGCACCCGCTATTCCAAACAGGATATTTTTTGGATTTTCCATAATTTTCCCCAGTTGGACTTATGGGCTGTATATACGCTCCCACAATATCAAGATCTTGTTTTATGATATATTCTAATTCTTTCTCTAGCCTAAATGGTTCTGAAATATCATCCGCGTCCATTCTTGCAATATATAATCCTGAACAATATCTTAATCCCTTATTAAGTGAAGCGGTTAGGCCAATATTAGATTCATTTTTAATGATTTTTATTCGTCTATCCAGTATATATAATTTGTTTAAATATTCATCTAAGTCTACACGAATTGGATTATCATTGATTATAACAAATTCAAAATTTTCATACGTCTGAGCCAAGATTGAATTGATCGAATCGATTATATATTCAATTGGTTCATTGTAAGTGCTCATTAAAACACTTATTAATGGCTTTTTCATATCTAGTCCTCTTTTAATGTATCTATTTATAGAACGGTATATAAGGATAAACAGAACTTCTTCCTTGAAATATAATGTCATACGCAAATGATAAAATAAGATATACTATAACTATTAAAATTATTAAATGTTTATTTCTTTTACTTACTTTATTTATATAATATGGTATCGAAATGCAATAAACAGCATAAAAATAGTATCCTATTCTCTCTGCCTCAACAACTAGGCTTCCAAATTGTGCCGCAATAATATCTAAAACCATCATTGCGCCAAAAAAGGCATTAAGTTTTTTATTAGCATAGCTTTTATCTTTTTTGATTCCATATAAAACAAGGAAAATGAATGGAATTCTTCTAATTATTTGATTAGATTTAAATGAAACGGATCCAATAAGATATAGTGAGGCATATCTACTTAAACCAATTGCAGATAAAATACGACTTAAAATAGGAATACTAAACAGCAACGCTATTCCCCCAAATAAAATGATACCAATTTTTATAGTTGTTGAATCTAATCTTTGCCCCCCAACAAATACCGTTATATATTTTTTTTTGTCATTAATCAAAAAATAATAAAGAAACATAATAGCAAGACCAAGTATAGCTGAATAATGAAAGCTTGTTGCTAACAAAACTAAAACAATATATGTTTTCTTCATGTTTTTTAATAGATATTGAAATGCAAAAAAAACTATTGATATAGCCATCCACTGTCTCATTAAGTTTAATGATGAAGCATAAAATAAAAAGTAAAATATAAGCATGCCTAACCAAACGCTTATTTTATTCTTATAAACGTGCAATCCCTTGTATATTAAAACAATGATTATTGCATGGGTAACAGCTAACATTATCTGATAAGAGTGAAAAAGCTTTGTAATAAAATAAACAAAAAGAACATATCCTAATTCCCACTTTGATACTGTAACAGTTGTAAAATTAAACATAATAGTAGTAGAAAAGAATTCAGTAAGATTTCTTGAATTCATGGCTAATTGAAAAACACTTTTTGCATATCCAACGGTATCCGTTCCAATACCAATTTTTCTCATACCCGCTAGAATAATGGGAAAACTTAAAGCTCCCAGAATCAAAAATGCTTTAATAGTTTTATTTTGCTTTTTGTTATAAACAATATAGATCAGCAAGACAGATATAGCATAAACTACAACATATATCACTCTTTCACCTCCTCCTACTCATATGTAACATAAGATTACTCCCTTAAGCAACAAACATTAAAACTAATTGCATTTTTAACATTTTACATATACTTCCGCTTTTGAAATTGTTTTGTTCGTCTTTTCTCTATTTTCAAACTTATAGTTCTGTGAAACATAATTTCACTTTAAATCCAAATATATTTTTGTCATTTTTTCAAAAAAAACATACTCAGAAAATTTACTTTCACATATATTTCTAGCATTCATAGAGCATTTTTTCCAATAAATTCTATCCATAATCATCTGCTTCATTTCCCTAGCTAAAGCTTCAACATCTCCAGGTGCAAAAAGATACCCATTTACGCCAGATATCACTGCTTCACTAATACTTCCGACATTTGTACTAATAATTGGAAGGCCATAAGACATCGCTTCAAGAATAGCAATTGGTAAACCTTCATTGTAAGATGGGAGCACCAACACTTCACACTCACTCAATATTTGTGATTTCCTATTATTATCTATCCACCCTAAAAACTCTGTACACTCTGTTAGGGAATTATCATAAATGTATTTTTTCAAAGCAGTTTCTTCATCACCTGATCCCGCAAGCAAGAGTTTAAAATCATTAATACCATCAACTTTCATCTTATTTACAGCTTTAAGTAGATCTATAACACCTTTTCTTTTTATAAGCGCCCCCAAAAATAGAAATATCAATTCTTCTTTTTCCTTTTTTTTTCTTAATTTTGGTATAGGAACTGCATTATTAATTACTACTACGTTAGAGTTTGGAGCAATATTCTTTATAAATTCTTTCCAATCATCTCCAAGAACAATTGTTACATCAGCAATAGTAAACAACTCAATAATTTTCTTCCTTAATTTGGAACTACCCTTATTATAAAAATCTTTGAACTCTGATCCATGGAGATGAATAATTACTTGTTTCCGATGCTTTTTGCAAAGCTTTGTCACTACATACTTTCTATAAAAGCTTCCTTTATAGGACATATGAATATGAATAATATCAAACGTATTTTTCTCGATTAATCCTTTTAGTTGAGCATATGCCCTAACAAAAAAAAATACCTTTTTGATGGGATTGCCTGTTATATGTGTTGCTAAATAAGAAAATTCCAAACCATCTTCCCATGTATGATCCATAAGTTGATCAATAACGCTGTTCATGCCACCCTTCTCAGTTCTAGCTGAACTACACATTAATATTCTTGTTTTACTATAATCAACATCCCCTAAAACTTCTTTATGAATCATGTCTTCAATGGAACTCAAAATTTGATAAGTATTTGATTTATACGGTTTAACTTTTTTAGACTTTGACTCTACTATAGCCCTGGCTACCCCGTTACTTGTGCAGTCATAACATGGTGTAACCATTTCAAGTTTTTCAAAAGCTTTTATCAATTGGATTTGGTGATCATCAACTGCTTCACCATATTGAGCTAGTCTCGGAATAGCGACTACACGTTTTCCTATTTTTACGGAATTTACAATAACGCCAGTTCCACCATGCGTCAGTACAATATCGCAACTGTTCAACTTATCATTGAATTCATCATGATTCAAAAAATCTATGTACTCATAATTCTTAATTCTATAATCGCTGGAACCAATCTGTGCAAAAACAGTATCCGTTATTAAACCTTCACCAAGTGCGTCATCTACCGTTTTGAGCAATCTGTTAAACTGGAAACTTCTTGAACCTGTAGTTATAAATATCATTTAATAGATTCCTCCTTTATAAATTGCTTTCGGATAGAATTTACGCATACTTTCCCACTGAATATAAAACTGATCAGCAAATCTATAAGCTATTTTTCCAGATATATTCGGAGAGTCAATTTTTGCAAAAGATTCGATATATACTACTTTTCCGCCAAAAATCTTGGTCCATATCATAAGCGGTACTGCTGCCAACGCTCCTGTTGAAATTATCACATCCGGCATATTTGTAATAATAATTTTAAATGATTTAATGATATTGCAGATAAATTTGAGAAAAAATAGTTTATCAGTTCTGTTAATCTGCATCACATATTTAACAGGAATATTTCCGGTTTTAACATCGTAATCCAACTTTTCTGTTACTATATAGCTGTCATACTTCTTCATTAAAGGTTCCAACATCAAAAGCTGCTCAAAATGTCCTCCAGAAGATGATGTAAAGCAGATTTTCACTTTCTTCTCTCTCATAACCCTTACACCCTCTAATTCACAGTCTCCAGTACTTTAGACCAGAAACCTTAAGATCACACACCTTGTAAAGTCCTTTAACATCGATCAGAACCTTTTCTTCATCTGGACAATTTTTAAACATAAATTTAATATCATCTAAGCTAATTGCTTTAAACTCGTTATGGGCAACTGCAACGATTACACAGTCTGCATCCTTTGCATCTCCAATCTTAGTAAGCGTCACGTCATACTCAAGGATAGCCTCTCTTTCGTTTGCCCATGGATCCACAACTATAGGATCAATGCCATATGTATTTAGCTGTTTGATAATATCATTTACTTTACTGTTTCTTGTATCATGACAGTTTTCTTTAAATGTTAGACCGAGGATAACAACTTTGGACTTTTTGGGAGCCTGGCCCGCTGCAATCATTTGCTTGATGGCAGCATCCGCAACATATGCACCAATACTGTCATTCACAATGCGGCCATTTAAAATGATCTGGCTGTGATAGCCAAGTTTCTCTGCTTCATAAGTAAAGTAGTATGGATCAACACCAATGCAATGACCGCCAACAAGCCCCGGTCTGAATCCAAGCGCATTCCATTTTGTATTCATACCATCTACTACTTCATTAGTATCGATATCCATACGATCAAATACCATTGCCAATTCATTCATAAACGCAATATTGATATCGCGCTGGCTGTTTTCAACAACTTTTACAGCTTCCGCTGTTCTCATATTAGATACGGGATAAGTTCCGACTTCAATTACAATATCGTATACATTCTTGATTTCTTCCAGAGCTTCTGCATCACATCCAGAAACGATTTTGTGGATATTTTCAAGACGATGTACTTTATCACCAGGATTGATACGTTCAGGTGAATAACCTATCTTAAAGTCAACACCACACCTCAGCCCCGATTCTTTTTCAAGAATAGGAATACAAACATGTTCTGTACAACCTGGATAAACTGTTGATTCATACACAACAATAGACCCTTTGGTAAGATTTCGACCAACAATTTCAGATGCTCCAATTACAGGAGTAAGATCAGGAGTATGATCCGTATTTACTGGTGTAGGGACAGCAACAATAATAAATTTTGAATCCTGCAACGATTTTTCCTCAGATGTAAATTCAACTGTAGTTGTCTTAATAACTTCATCCCCAACTTCTTTTGTAGGATCAACTCCGGACTTATACAAATCAATCTTTATCCTGTTAAGATCAAAGCCGACTACCTTCAATCCTTTTTTGGCAAACGCTACAGCGATGGGCATACCTACATAACCCAAACCAACAAGGGCAATCTTTTCTTTGCCATTAACGAGTTTCTCATATAAAGACATCTTCTTTCTCCTCCAGTTGTTTTCATTATCTGCATACAGTAATTACTGTAATATAATGTTCTCACTTTACAGTAATTCTTTTCAATATATTATATGGTGTATTAAAGTTGTTTTCTCATCTATCTATTAGACTTTACTTATCAACCAACCTTGTCCTAATCCTTCGGCACTACTTCAACCTCATCCATGCTAGATGAACTAAGTCTCCACCCAGCCCCGCCCACGCTCCTCCAAATAATTGTTATTATTTGCACCAACTAAAAAATTACCACCCCCACCCAAAAAAATTCCCCACCCGCCAGCACCCACCCGGCAAATGAGGAATCAACCCAATCCAATCAATCTATTCAATTATCTGGCTTTCAAACAAAAAGTTACGAGCATTATACTTTTCCAGCACCTGCCGGCGGCGGTCGATGGAGACTTCTGTGTAGATCTGTGTGGTAACAATGCTGGCATGGCCCAGCAGCTCCTGTACATCTCGGATGGAAGCCCCGTTATTTAGCAGCTGTGTTGCAAAGCTGTGCCTCAGGTAATGGGGAGTGGAGGCGGGATTGATGGAGGACAGGTCCCTGTATTTGCGGAAGAGGTTTTCTATTCCGTATATGGAAAGCCTGTTTCCATACCGGTTCAGGAACATTGCGTGGTCAGTGGGATTTAGCTGGTGCCTGATATCCAGCCAGGTGTGGAGTTTCTTTATGACATCCGGGGAAGAAATATAGAGGAGCCGTTCCTTTCGTCCTTTTCCATGAATGAGCAGTGTCCGTTCTGCCGGGTCATAGTGAGGCAGGTCCAGTGCACTGATCTCACCAATGCGAAGACCCAGGCAGAAGAGGAGTTCCAGAATTACATTGTTCCGTATATTCAGTATTTTATGAAAATTGGTTTGAGACTGACAGACCTGAGCGTCTGCAAGAAAAAGAAGGGAGCGGATCTCCGCTGTTGACAGAATACGGGGGATTGTTTTGGGAAGTTGGAATTTCCTTGTGGAAAAACGGAAAAAACGTTCTGCTGAAATCCCTTCCTGATTCATATATTGAAAAAATTGCCGGATGGATATGTATTTTCGTTGAATGGAACTGGCTTTTCGCTCCAGTGTGGTCTGTAGATAGTGGAAGTAGGAGAGGATAGTGTTCTGGTCCAAGGTCTCGATCTGCGTATTTTTACACCACAGCATAAAACATTGCAGATCGCTCCGGTATGCCTTTAGGGTCCTGTTTGACAAGTTGCGCTCCACGGACAGGAGTTTTAAAAAGAGATTGGTTTGTTGGGACAATTGTTCTGGTGAGTACTTCATAAAAACCTCCTTGTTAGTATAGGGGCGGCATTATTCGGGAACCGCCCCAATGATAGTGTTCTCCTGATATAACAGAGACTATCCCATATTCTAACTGAAAAAGTGCAGGGCCACTATAATGTAAACAATGCATTGTTATATCTGCAGGGGAATGTGAGGGCATCAATCACATGCGCTGTTTATTTAATTACGCCTCATATAATTACGCCTCACACAACTAAACATATAAGTATACAACGTATACTTGCGTAAGGCACACCTCACACTTTAACATATGGTCCATCTCACGATTTAGCACATGGTCCATCCCACCCCCACGGAAATGCAAGACGTACTCACCCCCCCCCCCACGAATTTCAAACAAAGTCAGGAGTTTTCTTGACATGGCTTCAAACGGCAATTATAGTATACAGGTAGGGCGAAGGAGCAGTGATGGGCCCGGTATTATCAGAAATTAAGAAATGGAGCAGACTAATTGCATTTATTATCCCAACAGACCTTGGAATATATTTTATCC
This sequence comes from Enterocloster citroniae, assembly GCF_040545455.1. Taxonomy (NCBI): domain Bacteria; kingdom Bacillati; phylum Bacillota; class Clostridia; order Lachnospirales; family Lachnospiraceae; genus Enterocloster; species Enterocloster citroniae. Next base: position 174,217 of record NZ_JBEPLZ010000002.1, read on the forward strand.
GACATATTAGAAAAATCAAGATATCTTCCAATAGCGCTTATTGTGGGTATTTTGATAGGGCTTTGCAGCATAAAGTTTTTAGGCTGTAATAAAAGGTGCCTGAAATGTACCTTGCTTATTATTTATTTTATCATGCTGTCCATTCTCACTATATTTGAGCGGGAGCCTGGATCGCGCACTGAAATGTGCCTAACCTTATTTGGGACCATTGGAGGGCCCAGAGACAATTCTTATGTGATTGAAAATGTTCTGTTATTCATTCCCTTTGGGATTCTTGCTCCGTGGACATGGAGACTCATGAGGAACCCGGTTATCTGTACCTTGTTTGGATTTGCCTTGAGCTGTACGGTTGAAGTGATACAGCTGATCACGCAGCGGGGCTATTTTCAGGTGGATGATATTTTCACCAATACGATAGGAACATTGATCGGAGCCGTTGTGTTTTGGATTTTTACCCGTATGGCAGGATATGATTGACAACTGTTAAAATCTTGCTATAATTAAATACTTAGGAAGCGAACTAATTGCGTTCTATGTCAGCATTTCCAATGAAAATTTAATGGAAATCCAATGAAGGCCCAATGAAGATCCTGTCAACATCCGATCAGGACCCTATAATAATTCCATGTGGATTCACCTGGACCAGATAAGAGAGGACAGCTTATGCAGACCGGCAAATTGATTAATATGATATCCATACGCCTAAGGCGCCGTTCCGGGAAGACAGGAAGGCTTTTGGGCATCACTGAGGCTCAGGGGCGTATCCTTGAGTTTATTCTGGTTGAAAGTAAAGACAAGCCGTTGTTTCAAAAGGATATAGAAAAGGAGTTTGATCTGCGGCCATCCACGGCCACAGAACTATTGAAAACACTGGAAGAGCAGAAGATGATCCAGCGAGTCAGCAGCGAACATGACGCCAGATACAAGGAGATTTTGTTCACGGAAACAGCAGAACATATACGCCTGGCCCTTCAGCAGGAGATACAGAGGACGGAAGAGCAGCTTGTGAGGGGAATACCCAAGGAAGAATTGGATGTATTTATGAGGGTTGCCGGGAAAATGCTTCTGAATCTGGATGATTAGGAAGAGTGCTGAAGTCTTATATAAGTGAAGAAATACATCCAAACCATTTTACATATAAAAGGAGTCCAAAATGTCAACCCCAACCAACCTATCCGATGATTTTACACAGGGAAACATAGTAACAAAACTGATCAGATTCATGGTCCCCATCCTGGGCGCTTTGATCCTCCAGGCCATGTACGGGGCAGTAGACCTTCTGGTGGTAGGCCAGTTTGGCACGGATGCAGGCATATCAGCCGTGGCAACAGGCAGCAACATCATAAATCTGGTGACCTTTGTCATCACCTCCCTGACCATGGGGATAACGGTGCTGATCAGCCGGTATCTGGGGGAAAAGCGGGTGAACCGTGTGGGAAGTGTGATCGGAGGATGCATCTGCTTTTTTGCCGTTTTTACCGCAGTCATTATGGTCCTGCTGCTGGCAAGCGCCTCGGTATTTGCATCCTGGCTCAACGCGCCTGCCCCAGCCTATGAAATGACCATTGAGTATGTAAGAATCTGCGGAGCGGGAATTATTTTTGTGGTCGCATATAATGTGATCAGCGGCATATTCAGAGGGCTGGGGAACTCAAAGCTGCCTTTGGTCTTTGTGTCCATTGCCTGTCTGGTGAATATTGTGGGGGATCTGTTTTTTGTGGCGGTTCTTCACATGAATGTGGCAGGCGCCGCGCTCGCTACCATTTTAGCCCAGGCGGTCAGCGTGATCCTGTCCCTGTTTATTATCAGGAGGCAGAACCTTCCTTTTACAGTCACACGGCAGGACCTGCATTTTAACAGTGAGATCCCGGTTTTCCTCAAGCTGGGCATCCCCCTGGCATTGCAGGAGCTGCTTACCAGCATTTCCTTCCTGATCCTGTGCGCCATTGTCAACGGCATTGGGCTGGAGGCGTCCTCCGGTTATGGGATCGCGCAAAAGGTGATCTCCTTTATCATGCTGATCCCGTCAGCCCTTATGCAGTCCATGTCCGCGTTCGTGGCCCAGAATGTGGGCGCAGGAAAGGAGGAGAGGGCCAGGAAGGCAATGCTTACCGGCATGGGATTAGGAGCGTCTGTGGGGGTGATCATATTCCTGATCTCATTTTTCCGCGGTGATATCCCCGCCTCGGTCTTTACCACGAATGAAGCTTATATCATAAGGGCCGCGGAATATTTGAAAGGATTCAGCTTTGAGGCCATCCTCACATGCCTGGTTTTCAGTTATATTGGTTATTTTAACGGACACGGCATGTCGCTTCCGGTTATGGTTCAGGGGATCACGGCGTCCTTCCTGGTACGTGTGCCTCTTTCCTATTTGTTCAGCTTAAAGGAAGGCGCCAGCCTGTTTGATATTGGATTGGCAGTTCCCGCCGCCTCCCTGTACGGCATCCTTTTTTTCACCATATGCTACATATGGTACGTGCGGAAAAAAGGGTAGTCTTTTCCTATTTGTCTTTATGATGTTCCTTACACTGTTCTTTATACTGGCGCAGGTATTCCATCTGCTGTTCATCATCCACTTCACGGTCATAGGGCGTGGTGTTGCACACACAGCAGTATAATATAAACGCGATCAGTATAAGAAGCAGGATAACCAGAATGATCCAGAGCATAGTTCCTCCAATCACGGAAATAATAACAACTTACATCTAACCGATCAAAAAGGGTACCAGGCCGTCAAATATCCACTGACCTGATACCCTTACTATCAATCTATCCACATTTATCCGGCCTATGCACATGGGCGCGGCATTTCTTACTTCTCATCGCAGACCTGGAAAATATAGAACTTCAGATAGTAGCTTTCATCCGCGGCCCACAGGATGGGATGGTCACTGGCCTGGGTACGGTACTCTACCTGGCGCAGCCGCTTGTGCACATTCCCGGCCGCTTCCCGGATCGTCTTTGTGAAAAGTTCCGGGTCCATAAAGTGGGAACAGGAGCAGGTGGCCAGATACCCCCCGTCCTTTACCAGCTTCATGCCTCTCAGATTGATTTCCCTGTACCCCTTAACTGCATTTTTTATGGAATTTCTGGATTTGGTAAATGCCGGCGGATCCAGAATGACCACATCAAATTTCTGCCCATCCTGTTCCAGCTTGGGAAGCAGGTCAAATACATCTGCACATTCAAAATGCACCCTGTCCTGGATTCCGTTGAGCGCTGCATTTTCACTGGCCTGATCCACCGCCAGACGGGATGCGTCCACGCCCAGCACGTCCTTGGAGCCGGCCAGCCCGGCATTCAGGGCAAATGAACCGGTGTGCGTAAAGCAGTCCAGCACCTTGTCCGGCTGGATCCGCCTGCACAGGTTCTGCACAGCCAGGCGGTTATATTTCTGGTCAAGGAAAAATCCGGTCTTTTGGCCGTCCTCCACATCCACCAGGTAGCGGACCCCATTTTCCAGAATCTCCACCTTGGTATCAAACGGCTCTCCTATAAACCCTTTATACCGCTCCATGCCTTCCTGGAGGCGGACCTTTGCATCGCTGCGCTCGTAAACGCCCCGGATGGTGATCCCGTCCTCTGCCAGAACCTTTTTAAGCATTTCCACGATCACAGGTTTCAGCCGGTCGATCCCCAGTGCCAGAGATTCCACCACCAGCACATCGGAAAATTTGTCGATCACAATACCCGGAAGAAAGTCGGCCTCTCCGAACAGGATCCTGCAGCTGGAAGTGTCCACGGTTGCTTTTCTGTACTCCCACGCATTCCTGACCCGCATCTCAATAAAGTTCTGGTCAATAACGGTATCCTTTTTGCGGGATAACATGCGCACGGTCAGCTTGGAGTTGGTATTGATAAATCCATGCCCCAGCCCATAACCGTCAAAATCCTCCACGGCGGCCAGGTCCCCGTTCTCATATTCCCCGGTGATGGTGTCGATCTCATTGTCGTAAATCCAGGCTCCGCCGGCTTTCAGGGTGCGTCCCTGGCCTTTTTTTAGGCGGACAGTGGCTGTAACTGTGTATAAGTTCTTAGATTCCATGAAGTGCTCCTGTCTTTGGTTGTTTTATCTGATACCATGAATTTTGCATGTCTACCATCATATCATAATATAAATGAAAATTCAAACCCCGGCCTCCCCTACGCGTAAGGATCCATCTCCAGCACCTCGATCCCCTGGGTGATGATCTGCTCGGTCAGCTTTGCCATCTGCTGTGGCGTTTCCTTCAGTCCGGTCTGGAGCCAGTACTGTACCAGCCCCACGCAGCCCGATGCAATATAGGAAAAGAAAGCGTCAAAGACAGCCGGATTGCCGGTGCGGAATACCTCCATCCAGTCCTTGAGACATTTTTCGCGTATAAGCTTTTTCAGGCGGTTGACAAAATTCAGATCCCCGTTTTCACCCAGCAGGATTTCAATGAGATCTGCATTTTCATAAACCAGGGAATAGATCTCATTAAAGATCACAGCCGGTCTTTGCTTTAGGTCCACGGCGTCATGCTTGAGCACCAGCTGGTTAAACTCGTCCTGCAGCTCAGCCTCAGTCTTTTCCAGCAGGTCGAACACGTCCTTATAGTGAAGGTAAAAGGTTCCCCTGTTCAGATCGGCCATGTCTGTCAGCTCGCGGACCGTGATGTCCTGGACTTTTTTCTCCTTTAATAAGGAAATAAGACATTCCCGAAGCTGCCTCCGTGTTTTTCTAACCCTGCGGTCTATGGAATCAGTACTCATGATTCAATCCTCCTTTGATGTATAATGTACCTTCGGAGCCTTCCAGGCACCCATTCTTGCGGCTGATCCTTCCGCCGGCCCCACGCAAACTGATCAACGTACACACCATGTACGCCTCATACATTTGTGGCTAACTGACAAAAACCATCCCGCAAATCTGAGTACCAGGAGATTCGGAGAGTGCACTACAGATATGGGGAACGCAGCCCCATTAGACTTTACAAATATTTAACATATTTTTCCTGGACAAATGATGCAATAGTGTTGATTATTAGGCGAATCCATCAAAATTAATCATTGTATTTTTGCCATTTCTTAGTATAATCCATTATAGTCAATAAATAAACAAATGTCAATTAATAAAATAGAAGTTGTTTAACAGAATAAAAGACGTATAATAGATATATAGGCATAACTAGACAGCTGTATGAAGGGGATGATCAGGTGAAACACAGAAAATATAGACTTTTTTTAATGGCAGTCTTGGTTGTGGGAGCATTTCCGGGAACCGGCCTGGGAACGGCAGCGGCCCAGGAGACACAGCAAACCCAGGAGACACAGCCGGCACAGCAAACCGAAAGCAACACCACGGCACACCCGGGCTGGAACCGGTCAGGGGAGAACTGGTACTGGATGGATGAGAACAACAGTTTACATAAGGGATGGCTTCAGACAGATGGCCGAACCTATTATCTGGATAAAGATGGGATCATGGCCAGGGGATGGAAGGAAGTGGACGGAGAGTGGTACTATTTCCACGAAGACGGCGGCATGAACCTGGGGGAGCTGATCCTTGACAATGGAATGTATGAGTTTTCAAGGAACGGCGCCCTTGTTTCGGCCCAGTGGGTGGAGAATACCGGGGGCGGGGCGTACAGCGCTGGCTGTTATGATGAGGAGACTCAAGCGCTGTTTGATGAACTGAATGAGGAAAAGAAGCAGAGATATTTTGACCAGCATCCTGACCGGGAAGATGATTATGATGGGGATATGCACAGGGTGTATGACCGGAACGCTGGATTTAAAATGGATATGGCCCTGAATAAGGCCGCGGCCCACCGGCTGGAGGCAGCCATGGCAGGCGGATACATGGATGAGCGGATTCCCGGCGAGGGAACGGTGAATGACTACCTGGCTTCCATTCCTTACCGGAAAAATGCCACCTGCCTGGAACTGTACATCCGCAGCTGTGAGGATGAATCCGAGGCATTTTCCAAAGTCATGGAGCGGACCGGGGACAGGTATGATTCCAAGGGGGACAGAACCTATTCCCTGGAATATTACCGCAGCCTGGGTATGGCCCGCGGTGAAAAGGATGGGAAACAATATTTCTTGATAATTATGATGCGGTAGTGTAAGGGAGTATGGAACATGGGACAGAGACTGCTTGACAGATTGAAGAGAAAGACACACAGGGTAAAAGGGCAGGAGCAGGCAGATGGATTGTCGGTTTCCGCCCGTCTGGCCGGTTTTATCATACATAAGAAGGGCTGGATCGAGAGCGTATTTGTGGCAGGGTGTATCTTTTCCCTGATTGCAATGCTTTTTGTGAATGTGAATTACGACCTGACCGAATATCTGCCGGACACGGCCCAGTCCTGTATCGGACTGGATCTAATGGAAAATGAATTCGGATACCCGGGTACAGCCAGGCTGATGATCAAGGACGTTAGCCTGTATGAGGCAAAGCAGTACAAGGATAAGCTGGAGGCAGTGGATGGCGTGGACCAGATCCTGTGGTGCGACAGTACGGTGAATATTTATTCCGGAGAGGATTTTATTAACCAGAAGGATATTGAGGATTATTATAAGGATGGCTGCGCCGTGATGGATATCACCTTTGACGAGGGGGACACCACTAAGAAGACCTCCCAGGCCATTGATGAGATGAAGGCCATCACCGGGGATAAGGGGTATTATGTGGGCATGGCTGTCCAGAACAAGTCCCTGACGGAAAATGTGGAAAGTGAGATGAACCTTATCCTCACCGTGGCGGTGATCATGATCTTTGCGGTACTGTGCATCACCACCACGGCGTGGTCCGAGCCCTTTTTGTTTTTGCTGGTCATGGGCGTGGCCATTCTGCTGAACCGGGGAACCAATATATTTATCGGGACCGTGTCCTTTCTGACCAACAATGTGGCCATGGTGCTGCAGCTGGCCACCTCCATGGACTATTCTATTTTCCTGCTGGATGCGTTTTCCAGGGAGCGGCAGAAGGGAAAGACGGAAGAGGAGGCCATGGTGGGAGCCATTGAGGAGGCCATTAACTCTATTTTCGCCAGCAGCCTGACCACCGTGGTGGGCTTCCTGGCCCTGGTGTCCATGAATTTTACCATTGGTTTTGATATGGGCCTGGTTCTGGCAAAGGGAATTGTGTTCAGCCTGATCACCGTGGTATTCTTTATGCCCGCCATGATCCTGAAGTTTACAAAGTGGAATGACAAGACCAGGCACCGTCCCTTCCTGCCCAGCTTCCGCAAATTCAGCGAATGGGTATACAAGGTGCGTTATGCTTCCCTGATCATTATGGTCCTACTCACCCCGCCCGCCTATGTGGCCCAGGGGATGAATGATTTCCTTTACGGCAACAGTGCGGTGGGAGCCAGCGAGGGGACCCAGGTCTATGCGGACGACCAGGAGATATCCCAGAAGTTCGGGCGCAGCAACATGCTGTTGGCCCTGTATCCAAATACTTCGCCGGTGCTGGAAAAGGAAATGTCCGATGAGATCGAGGACCTGCCCTATGTTAAAAGCGTAATGTCCCTGGCCAACACCCTGCCTGTGGGGATTCCGGAGGATTTCCTTCCCTATTCCCTTACCAGCGAGCTTCATACCAAGGATTCCTGCAGAATGCTGATATACATAAGGACTAAGACGGAAAGCGACCAGGCATTTAAGTGCACGGATGAAATACAAAGCATTGTGGACCGGTATTATCCGGACGGGGCATATCTGGTGGGGGAGACCCCATCCACCCAGGACATTAAGACCACGATCACCTCGGATAACGCACGGGTAAACACCCTGTCCCTGTTGGGGGTATTCCTGGTCGTCATGTTCAGCTTCCGGTCGTTTATCATACCGGTTGTGGTAATGATCCCTATCCAGGTGGCTATTTTCCTCAACATGGCAATGCCCTATCTCCAGGGCGACACCATGGTGTTTATGGGTTACATTATTGTCAGCAGTATCCAGCTGGGAGCAACCGTGGATTATTCCATACTTATGACCAATAACTACGTATCCTGCAGGAAGACGCTGCCCAAGAAGGAAGCCTGTATACAGGCGCTGATGCTGTCCTGCCCGTCCATCTTCACATCGGGGACCATCATCATACTGGCAGGATATATCATACACTTTATATCCACCACAGCGGCCATTGGGGATTTGGGCCATCTGATCGGAAGAGGCGGATTGTTCAGCGTAATCCTGGTGCTGACCGTACTGCCCGCCCTGCTGGCCCTGTTTGACCGGATCATAACAAGCAATGAATGGGACCGCTTGCAAAAGCACCTGAGAAAACGCCATGAAAAGCGCAAGGCGATTATCAAAGCTGGGCTTGGGACCATTGTAAATAAAATAACCATCGGAAATAAAAGAAACAATGAACCATCGGAGGTGGAAAGCAATGAAGTATAAGTATAAAAGAGTCATGACAGCCGGCCTGGCCGCGGCTATGCTTTGCACCAATGCTGGCGGGGGCCTGCCGGTATATGGGGCGGAAGCGGCCGTGGATGTGGATGAGACCATGTACGTAAACCTGGATTATTACGGCAGGCTTGATAAGATCAACGTGGTTAAGGGATGCAGCCTTAACGGCCTTACGGATTTTACGGATTACGGCACGTATCTGGATGTGACCAATATGTCCAATCAGGCAGTGCCGGTGCTGGGAGACGGTTCGGTCACCTGGAATTTTCCCCAGGCCCAGAAGGAGCGGTTCTATTACAAATGCGCCCTGGATAAAGACCAGATTACACTGCCCTGGGAATTTGACGTTTCCTATAAACTGAACGGCGTGCCATCCAACGGTGATCAGCTGGCCGGCGCGTCCGGGCTGGTGGAGATCCATATAAAGGCGGACCCCAATGACGATGCCCGGGAATATTACCGCAATAACATGATGCTCATGGTGGCGGTTCCTGTTGACATGGGGAAATGCTACAGCGTGGAGGCGGAAGGTTCACAAACCCAGAATCTGGGGGAAACAACAGCGGTAGTGTTCACAGCCCTGCCCGGGGAGGAGGGGGATTACACTGTGCGCATCGGCACGGACAGCTTTGAGACCACCGGAGTCATCATGGCCATGATGCCGGGAACCGTGGAGGATCTGGAGCACATCAAGGATCTGAAGGAAGCCAAGGATACATGGCAGGACGCAGGGGATGAGCTGTATGACAGCCTGGAACAGATGGCAAAATCCGTGGAAGATATGCGTGAGGGTGTGAACCAGGTGCGTGGAGGACTGGATTCAGCGGAGAGTGCAAGGCAGAAGTGGAGCAATTCCAAGGACAGCATCCTGGCCGGAAACGACCAGACCCTGGCGTCCCTGACCTCTGTTTCACAGCAGCTGGAAACCATGATACCCCATCTCCAGACCGCCAAGGATTCAGCGGAAGTGGTCCACAAGAGTATGGGAGATATTGTAAATACACTTGGAGATATGCAGGATCCCTTAAGAAAGCTGCACACCAGGCTGAATAACATCAAGAGCAGTTCAGCGGGGATCTCCGAGAATATCCCTGAGCTGATGGAGATCATGCAGCAGCTGATTGCCCTGGATGCCCAGCTTCAGGCCAGCGAACAGGTATATGTGACCGGTCTGGCCAGTGCCGGCGCAGGGATCGGTTTCCTGGATGAAGATTATTATATGGATGAAGAGGATTTTGGCCACTCACGTGGAAATGGCGGTGGCGGGAGTGGAAGCAGCTCCGGCCACACCGATTCCCAGGGAAAGGATACGGACAACACAGGAGATACAACGGACACTGATAAGAAAAACGACCAGAGTGCAGATGGTTCAACAAGTACGGACGGTTCTGCCGGTACAGGCGGCTCCGCCGGCACGGATAACACCCCGGGAACGGATGACAAGAACAGCCAGGGTACGGGCGGTTCCACCGGCGCGGACGGATCCGCAAGTACGGACGGTTCTGCCGGTACGGACGGCTCCGCCGGCGCGGACAATGCCTCAGGAACAGATGACAAGAACAGCCAGGGTACGGGCGGTTCCACCGGCACGGACGGTTCTGCCGGTACGGGCGGATCCACCGGTACGGACGGTTCCACGAACGCAGGTTCCGCCTCCGGCACTCCCGACCAGAATGATCAGGGCAGCGGCTCCGCCGGTTCCCAGGATAATGCCGCCAATGGTTCCGGGGGAGCAGGTACGAAAACGGACGCATCAGCAGGAGGGACCGGATCGGGCACTGCAGCCGGAACAGGCGCCGCATCAGGATCGGGCGCCGCATCCGGGGCAGGCTCCACATCAGGATCGGGCGCTGCATCGGGCGCAGACTCCACATCAGGAACCGGCGCCGCTTCAGACACAGACGCCGCATCCGGCGCAGGAGAAACACTGTCCCTTACGCCGGGTTCAACAATAATGGCGGTCATTGAAAAGCACAATGTACCGCTGGTGGGTACTCCCGAGGTTCCGGTGGACATGGGGACCCTGATGGAGCTTTTGTCCGGCAGACAGTCCATGCTGACGGATATATCCAAAAAGAGCAGCGAGCTTTCCCTTCTGATGTCCAACCTGATGGATGACACTTCGGACTCGGCAAAATACAGTGCGGAGATCGTGGATAACCTGGACTATCTCATTGAGGACCTGACCGCACTCCACGATTCACTGGACACCTATTATCCGGATCTCCAGGCTGCCCTGGATGATTCCCAGGAGCTTGTCCGCCGCACCACAGATGCCCTGAATAACGGCGTCAGCACCATGACCATTGTACAGAATACCTTAAAGGACAGCAGTGATGATTTTGACGCTGCTGCACGGGACAGCTTAAGAGGCAGCATGGAACTTCTGGACAGAAGCCTGAGCATACTGGACAGCACCACGGCCATGCGCCGGGCGGGCCGCACCATGAAGGACACCATTGACAATGAGCTGGATAAGTTTGACACAGACAACCGTTTCCTGTTCATGGACCCGTCCTCTGAAAAGGTTTCATTTACCTCTGATAAGAACAGGGCTCCAAAGACATTGCAGATCGTGCTCCGCACCGATGAGATCAGTGTGGATGAGGATGATGCCAAGACAGCGGATGCAGAGGTGGCAAAGATTAAGGAAAGCCCGCTTCGCAGGATGTGGAATGTGCTGGTCCAGATGTGGAAGGCTATGGTCAGCATTTTCAAAAACAGGTAGCAGGCCGGGGGAATTTTTAGTATAATGGTATCTGACACAGGAGTTTGAGGTATATTGCCGTGGACGGCTGTACTGGGGAGGGATGGATACCGTGGCTGAGATAAGCAGGCAGGAGAAAACCAAATACAAGCTGGCGGCTTCCGTGAAGGAATGCATGAAGACCCAGCCTGTGGATAAGATTACGGTGAAGAATATCGTGGAGGGATGCGGCGTTACCCGCCAGACCTTTTACCGCAGTTTCCTGGATAAATATGACCTGATCAACTGGTATTTTGACAAGCTGGTGCTCCAGTCCTTTGAGCAGATCGGCATGGGGCATACGGTGGGGGAAAGCCTGACCCGCAAATTTGAATTTATCCTCAATGAAAAGGTGTTTTTTACAGAAGCCTTCCGCTCAGATGACAAAAATTCCCTGAAGGAGCATGATTTTGAGCTGATCCTCAAGTTTTACACAGACCTGCTTGCCAGAAAGGACAGCAAGGCCCTGAATCAGGAACTGCAGTTCCTTTTGGAGATGTACTGCCAGGGCTCCGTGTATATGACAGTCAAGTGGGTTCTGGGAGGCATGAAGGATTCGCCCCGGGACATGTCCGGCAAGCTGGTGGAAGCCATGCCGCCAAAGCTGGCCGAGGTATTTGAACGCCTGAAGCTGCTATAGGTAATAGTAGACAATGAGAATAGTTAACTTGCACAAAGATTGAGAAAAAGTGACAGACAGAGATGTTTGTCACTTTTATTTTTAACATCCCGTTGTTATAATATTAACAAATAGAACAAGCCAAAGCGCCGGAGTTTTTCCGGACGCATGTGATAAAAGAAAAGGAGAGGTAAATCATGGCAAACAGAATCGTATTAAACGAAACATCCTATCATGGCGCAGGGGCGATCCGGGAGATTGCAAATGAGGCAAAGGCAAGGGGATTTAAGAAGGCATTTGTCTGCTCAGACCCTGATCTGATCAAGTTCAATGTGACAACCAAGGTGACCAAGGTATTGGAGGATGCCGGACTTGCATACGAGATCTACTCCAACATCAAGCCGAATCCCACCATTGAGAATGTCCAGACCGGCGTTGCCGCATTCAGGGCATCCGGCGCTGATTATATCATTGCCATTGGCGGCGGTTCCTCCATGGACACTTCCAAGGCCATTGGCATCATCATCACCAACCCTGAGTTTGAGGATGTGAGAAGCCTGGAAGGTGTTGCCCCCACCAAGAATCCCTGCGTTCCGATCATTGCGGTTCCCACAACAGCAGGCACGGCGGCAGAGGTTACCATCAACTATGTGATCACGGATGTTGAGAAAAAGCGCAAATTCGTATGTGTGGATACCCATGATATTCCCGTAGTGGCAGTGGTTGACCCGGAAATGATGGCCTCCATGCCGAAGGGACTGACAGCGGCAACCGGCATGGATGCCCTGACCCACGCAATTGAGGGATATACCACAAAGGGCGCATGGGAGATGACCGATATGTTTAACTTAAAAGCCATCGAAGTTATTGCCCGCAGCCTGAGGGACGCGGTGGAGAATAAGCCGGAGGGCAGGGAAGGCATGGCCCTGGGACAGTATCTCACAGGGATGGGCTTTTCCAACTGCGGACTGGGGATCGTCCACTCCATGGCCCATGGCCTGGGTGCCCTGTATGATACCCCCCACGGTGTTGCAAATGCCATCATTCTTCCAACGGTTATGGAGTACAATGCTCCCTGCACAGGAACCAAGTTTAAGGACATTGCCGTTGCCATGGGCGTGGAAGGCGTGGAGGACATGAGCCAGGAGGAATACCGCAAGGCTGCTGTGGACGCTGTGAAGAAGCTGTCCCAGGATGTGGGGATCCCTGCTGACCTAAAGGAGATCGTAAAACCTGAGGATGTGGATTTCTTATCCCAGTCCGCCATGGATGACGCCTGCCGTCCGGGAAATCCAAAGGATCCATCTTTAGAGGATATCAAGAACCTGTACCTGTCACTGATGTGACCATGATCATGCGGACGTATTGCCAAAGCGGCATACGTCCGCATCGCCGTTTTAGGGGTCTGGAACCATAAAACGGCCAATATGATAGTTTCTCATGAAAAATGTACATGGTAACTTCCTATGCCCTGTGGTACAATTTTATCAAACAATTCAAATATCTGGAGGCATATATGGAATTTAAGATAACGGTTTTAAACAGGGATAACGAGATAAAAGCATCCATGGAAGGTCCCTCACAGGCAGTTCTGGCCTGGAAGGGGGAGTACCGGGAAGGGGACCGGATCGTGTTTGGTCTGCCGGAGAAGAACCGCTTCTATGTGGTCCGCGTGGATGACACCATGGACGAGTCTTACATTTTTGCGGTTCAGACGGAACTTGCATATATCGTTCCTTTTGAGGAAAAGAAGACATCCTATAACCCCAAAGCTTTTACAGGGGAGCGCCATTACCTGACCGTACGGTATGCCATGGAGCATGAGATTGAGGTCTATAAGAATCTGGCTGAGAATGTGATGGACCAGCATGTATTCCGCGGATATTACCCCCATGCCAGCGCCAATGTGGAGACAAGAGGGGAAGCCGTGTTTGCGGCGCGCAATGCCATAGATGGGGTCACGGCCAACCGTTCCCATGGAAAATGGCCCTATGAATCATGGGGGATCAATCAGCAGGACGATGCGCAGATGACCCTGGAATTTGGCCGCGCAGTGGATTTTGACAAGATCGTACTCTATACCAGGGCGGACTTCCCTCATGACAACTGGTGGGAACAGGTCACCTTTACCTTTTCTGACGGCTCCGCGGAGACGGTGCGGCTGGCAAAGAGCGTGGAACCCCATGTGATCCCCATCAAAAAGAGTGGAATTACATGGCTTACCTTTGGTCAGCTGATCAAAGCGGATGACCCGTCCCCGTTCCCTGCGCTGACGCAGATTGAAGTGTATGGCTATGAACATAGATAAGTACTTCCTATGACATGAATCTTATTGCCACAAGAGTTTTCCTGTGGAGCCGGACATTAAAATGGGCGCCAGCGGTTTTGTTTCAGCCGCTGCCGCCCTGTTTTGGCTTTCTTATCCTGCCGGTTCCTCCAGCCAGGCCTGTCCCGGGGTCATCTCCCCTGTGAAGATCCTGCCGTAATCTTTTGCATACTTGGCCTGATGGTATTTAAACAGCATTTCATTTTGGGACACAGGTCCCAGTATCTCAATCTTACCGGTAACATGGGACATGGCATAGCGGATGCATTTCCCCTGTCCGTTCTGCATATTCTTTGCGCCCTCCACAATCTCGTAACCCTGCATCAGGGGGACCTGGAACTGGCTCTTTACCCCTGATACGGGGCGGCACTGGAAAATGTAATAGGGAACCGCACCGCATTTGGTCAGATCCTTTAACAGTGCGCCCAGTACATGGCTGCTGTCATTGATCCCCTTTAACAGCACGGTCTGGTTTTTGACAATGACGCCTGCATCCAGCAGGGTTTTCACAGCCTTCCTGGCATGATCGGTCAATTCCTTTGGATGGTTAAACTGGGTAACCACATAGATTTGTTTTTTCTGCGTGTATGTCTTGAGAATATCCAGAAGTTCGTGGTCGTCATAGATTCTTTCCGGAAGAACAACAGGGGTGCGGGTGCCAAAGCGTATCAGGTCCAGATGGGGGATCGGGGTGAAATGCTCCAGATACTGCGCTATGACCTGATTGCTGTTTACAAATGCATCTCCGCCGGATATGAGTATATTGCTGATCTCACTGTGGGCATTTACATAGGCAGCCATCTCAGCCACATTGTCGGCCGTCTCATCATCAGAGATACCCACCAGGCGTTTGCGGAAGCAGTGCCTGCAGTACATGGCACAGCGGTGGGTGGACAGGATCAGGGCTGTCTGCGGGTATTTATGCTGTAAACCCGATATTACTGTGTTGTCCGCTTCTCCGCTGGTATCAAAATCCCCGGACAAGTCAGTTTCACTGATGGATGGGATACACATCCTAAACACCGGATCACGGGCCGGATCATTCCAGTCGATCAGTGACAGGTAATAACGAGTGACGGTCATGGGGAACTGATGGAGGATCCTGTTAAGATGCTCGATCTGGGAATCTGTCAGATCCATGTATTCCCTCAGCTCGCCCGCTTTTGTGACATTGGTTCTCAGTGCTTCTTTCCAATTCATAGTATCATCCCCTTCATTATGTAGTTCACATAAAATTATAACAGGTGAAAGAAAGGTGTCCTATGAATAAATTATGAATAAATTATAAATTTTAGAAAAAAAGTATAAACCGGGAAAGGATGACAGCCTCTAGAAAATGCAAAGGGACAAAAAGAAAAACACGGTATACAGAGCCATAACGGCCCGGCATACCGTGTTTAAATGGATGGATCTTACGCTTACAGAAGGACAATCCCGTTGCCGGCTCCGATGCGGTCAGCTCCGGCCTCTACTAGCTCACGGGCAAACTCAGGGGTGCGGATACCGCCGCTGGCCTTTACCTGAAGCCTGTCCCCTACTGTTTTACGCATAAGCCTGATGTCTTCAACCGTGGCTCCTCCGGTGGAAAAACCGGTGGAGGTCTTCACAAAAGCAGCGCCGGCTTCCTCAGACAGTTCACAAGCCTTTACTTTCTCTTCATCGGTCAAAAGACATGTCTCAATGATCACCTTTACAATGGCCGGTTTGGAAGCTTCAACCACTGCCTTGATATCATCTCTTACAAAATCCCAGTTCCTGTCCTTGACAGCGCCGATATTAATGACCATATCCACTTCCTCAGCGCCGGCTTTCACTGATTCGGAAGCCTCGAACGCCTTGGCGGAGGTGAGCATGGCTCCCAGGGGGAATCCCACCACACAGCAGGTCATGACACCGGAGCCTTTTAGCTGGGATGAAACCAGCGGAACATGGCAGCTGTTTACGCATACGGAAGCAAACTTATGCTCAACGGCTTCCTTGCAGTAGCGCTTGATGGTGTCGGCGGAGGCGTCAGCCTTCAACATGGTGTGGTCGATTTTCTTTGCAATATCCATTGTTTTCTCTCCTTTATTTTTACAGCAGAGCCGAATTATGATAATAAAATAATAGCATAAATGCCTGTATTTATCAAGTGAAATCGGTTACAGGATTTATGAAATAAAAAATAAGTATTTCCATGTGATAAATGTGTAATAAAGTTCAAATAATTTAAAATAATAGTACAATTTGCACAATAAAATTGTAAAAAAATATTGACAAGGGGGAGGAAATGTGATATTTTTAAAATGTAATTATGAAAGCGGTTTCAAGGATTATATCACGAGGTATAGTGGGAGCCGGCACCAATCCTCCAAGGCGGATTGAAAAAGATGAAACGGGAAAACGAATATGAATATATATGATATAGCCAAAGAGGCGGGCGTGTCTCCCGCCACGGTCTCCAGGGTTTTAAACAATCACAAGAATGTAAAAGAGGAGACAAGGAATAAGATCCAGGAAGTAATCAAGGGCAAAAATTATTCGCCTAACACCATAGCGCGCAATCTCAGCGTGGGCACTTCCAGGAACATTGCATTTATGGTACCTGACATTGAGAATCCTTTTTTCAGCAAGATCCTTCACGGGATTTCGGACCGGGCCATGGATAATGACTACAATGTCTTCATGTTTGGCACAGCTGAGAACACGGCCAGAGAGCACAAGATCCTGGACTCGCTTAAGATCGAGATGATGAAGGGACTGATCATCATTCCTGTGTCGGAAGCGGACAGGGAGACGGCTGAGCGGCTTAAGGAATTTGAGGAACAGGGAGTGCCTGTGGTGCTCATTGACCGTGATGTAAGGAACGCCAGGTTTGACGCGGTGTTTTCCGAGGACATGGAGGGAGCCTGTGAAGCGGTGGAGTGCCTGATTGAAGAAGGGCATAAGAAGATAGGGATCATAACAGGACCCGATACGTCAAGACCGGGCCATGAGCGTTTGAAAGGATATAAAAGGGCCTTGGCCAATAATGGCATTTCCCTGAACAAGGATTACATCATATGCGGCAATTTTATGGAAGATGAATCATATGAGGCCATGAAACAGCTGCTGGATCTGGAGGATCCTCCCACGGCTGTGTTTACATCCAACAACATGACCACCTTGGGAGCGCTGCGGTGCCTGAAGGAACGCCAGATGAAATTGGGAGCGGATATATCGGTCGTAGGGTTTGACGATATCAAGGAACTTGCGTATACGGACATTCATCTGACTGCTGTGACCAGACCTGTTTATGAGATGGGATGCGAGGCAATGCGGATATTGGAGAGAAGGTTCCGGAAGGCTGAGGGGGTGGAGGAGGAAAAATTGATCATCCAGAGAAATCTGGTCAAGACATGGCTGATAAAAAGAGGCTCGGAAAAACATAAGGATTTATCAGGTGGGAGTGACACCTATCACACATAAGCGCCTTGAAGACAAGTGTTCATAAGGAGGAAAATAAAATGAGTAAGGTTGCTGTATTTGGCAGTTTTGTAGTTGATCTGATGGCCAGGAGTCCCCATCTTCCGGTACCGGGGGAGACGGTAAAAGGTTCCATGTTCAAGATGGGACCGGGAGGAAAGGGATTTAACCAGTGTGTGGCCGCCCACAAGGCGGGGGCGGAAGTGGTCATGATAACCAAGGTGGGAAGGGACAGCTTTGCCAATGTTGCGCTGGATACCATGACGGATCTGGGGATGGATAAAGAACATATCTTTGTCTCAGATGACAGGGAGACGGGAATTGCCCTGATCCTGGTGGATGAGAATACCAGCCAGAATGAGATCATCATAGTACCGGGAGCATGCAACACCATAACAGACGAAGAGATCAAAAGCATTGAGAATGTTATAAAGGAATCCGAATACGTGCTTCTACAGCTGGAAGTAAACCAGGACGCCAATGAGATGGTGGTGGATATGGCCAACCGGTATGGGTGCAAGGTGATCGTGAACACGGCTCCCTACTCGCCGGTGACAGATGATTTCCTGTCCAAGGCATATATGGTCACCCCCAATGAGGTGGAGGCGGAGGAGCTGACAGGCATCCCGGTATCGGATCTCCAGTCTGCCAAAAAGGCGGCAGCGTATTTTTATGACAAGGGTGTGCAAAAGGTGCTCATAACCCTTGGCTCAAGGGGAGTATTTGTTTCTTCGGACGGCAGGGAGGAGATCGTGCCCGCGTTTAAGGTGGATGCGGTTGACACCACAGGGGCCGGGGATGCCTTTAACGGAGGCCTGCTGGCAGCGCTGGCCGAGGGAAAGGATATCTGGGAGGCGGTGCGCTTTGCCAATGGTTTGGCGGCACTGTCCGTGCAGAAGCTGGGGACCACCCCATCCATGCCTTCCCGGGAAGAGATAGATGCATTTTTACAGAGTACACAATAGCAGAAGGAGGAAATGTGTTATGTTGAAAGGAATACCTACAAGAATTGGATCGGATCTGTTAAAAGCATTGGCTGATATGGGGCATGGGGATCTGATCATCATTGCGGACGACTTCTATCCACCCATCACCAAAACGCCGGGAGGCGTCAGCATCCAGGCCAAGGGCAACACCGCCGCTGAGATGATCGAGGATATTCTCAAGCTGATGCCTTTGGATGTGGATTACTGTGAGCATCCGGTGGAGTATATGGTGCCGGATCAGGACGCCGGTGTTTCCATGGACCGGCCCAAGGTGTGGGATGATGCCGTGGAAGCAGTGGTGAGGAACGGATATGCGCCCAAGATCGTGGGAGAGATCGAGCGCACTAAGTTCTATGAAAAAGCCGGGAAGGCTTATGTGACTGTGTGTACCAGCGAGCGTCAGCCTTACGGATGCTTTATTTTACAAAAGGGAGTTTTATAGGTGCTTTGACAATGCCGGGCCGGAATGATCCGGCCGGTCAGGGCAAAGTATCCATGCGCCAAGCGTCTGCAGGGAAGAGGCTTGGCGCCGGGTGCAACCGGGGGACTATTGTTTATAAGAGAAGGAGGATCTAAGTTATGAAGAAAGGTTTAGCAAAGAAATTGACAGCGGCCCTGTTGGCGGGAACCATGGTATGTTCCCTTGCTGCCTGCGCAAAAAAGGAAGCGGCGCCCACCACGGCAGTACCGGCAGCGGCGAAAGCAGAGGAAGCCAAGCCGGAGGGTACGCAGGCTCCTGAGACGGCGGAAGGAAAGACGTACAGTATTGTTTATCTGACTCCCTCCACTGCATCCCAGTTCTGGACCTATGTTGGGATCGGCATTGAGAATGCCATGAAGGATATGGAGGAAAAGGAAGGGGTAAAGATCGACTTCTCCACCGTAGGACCGGCAGAGGAGAGCCAGACAGAGGATTATGTAACAGCATTTGAACAGTGTATTGCAAAGAAACCAGATGCCATTGTCACGGCTACATTGGCAATTGATGCAACTGTTCCAAAGGCAAAGGAAGCAACCCAGAACGGCATAGTCCTGAACTTTGTAAACTGCGGACTGGGCGTTGGGGATGATGGGGCTCATGAAGAAGACTACAACCAGTTCTATTATTGCTCCAACGATACCATTGGCGAGATGGCGGCCCAGGCATTTTTGGAGGCCATGGATGCAAAAAGCATGGATAAGACAAAAGGGACCATCGGTATCAACATGAATGTTGAGAACGAAGCGCTGAACCACAGGATCCAGAGTTTCCGTGACTATATGGCCGCCAATGCGCCCGACCTGACCCTGACTGATACATATTATAACGGCAATGTGGTAGAGACATCCCAGGCCAATGCGGAGAACATTATCTCCACCTTTGGATCTGACCTGATCGGTATGTATTCCGGCAACAACATCACAGGTGACGGCGTGTGTCTGGCAGTACAGGCAGCCGGCATCGGAGACAGGATCGTTTCCGTGGCAGTTGACTCTGATGACACGGAGATCAATGCCCTTAAGAACGGCTCCCTGGATGCCATCATTGTACAGGATGCTTATGCACAGGGCTATAAGTGTATGGAAAATGCCATTCAGACGTTAATTAATGGATCAAATCCTGAGTCCGTCAAGCAGGTGAATTGTCCTCCTGTTATCATTACCAGCAGCAATATGAATGATAAGGAAATGCAGGATCTCCTCGATCCCACACGTCTCAAAAAGTAATTGATAAACGTTCGTTACTGGTAAAAGGAGGCCGTTGTCCAACTGCCTCCTTTTTATAAAAGGGGATAAGTCGATGCAGGAAACGATTTTAAAGATTGAACACATCAGTAAGTTCTACCCCGGCGTTACGGCATTAAATGATGTCAGCTTTGAGATTAAAAAAGGCGAGGTCCGTGCACTGGTAGGTGAGAACGGAGCCGGGAAATCCACCCTGATCAAATGTATCATGGGAGTTGAAAAGCCGGACAAAGGCCGCATTTCCATGAATTATAACGGTCAGTGGGTGGTGAATACAAGCGCGCTGGAGGCACAAAGCCATGGCGTATACGCCAATTACCAGCATGTCAATATTGCTCCTGACCTGAGCATTGCGGAAAATTATTATCTTGGAAGGCAGCCGAAGACAAAGCTGGGAGCAGTTGACTGGAAACAGATGGCGGAAAACAGCAAAAAGATCATTGACAAGTTTGAAATGAATGTGGATCCAAAGGATAAGATCAGGAACCTTCCCATCGCCATGCAGGCCATGGTGACCATCAGTAAGATCTCGGTAAACAATGATATCCGGGTGGTGATCTTTGATGAGCCCACCGCCTTACTGGAGAATGAAAAGGTGGAAGTCCTGTTCCGCTTTATCAAAGAATTAAAGGAAAATGGTGTCAGCATCATTTATATTTCCCATCGTCTGGAAGAGATCATGGATATCTGTGACAGCGTGACCGTGCTGAAGGACGGCACGTATGTGGATACAAAACCGGTCGGCGAGGTGACCAAGGATTCATTGATCACCATGATGGTAGGCCGCGAAATGTCTGATATATACAATATAAAGCGACAGGAACCGGGGGAGGAAGTCCTGCGGGTAGAAAATTTCAGCGACAGTTCTCATTTTGAACATATTAATTTCACTGTACATAAAGGGGAGATCCTGGGATTTGTGGGCCTGGTGGGAGCCGGGCGTAGCGAGATCATGCGGGCCCTGTGCGGCGTGGAGCGGCGCCTGACAGGAGATGTATATGTCAAAGGAAAGAAAGTCAATATCAAGAACCCCAGCGATGCCATGCATCATGGGATCTGCTTCCTCACAGAGGACAGGCGCACGGACGGGCTGGCGCTCCAGCTGTCCATAAAGACCAATATCAATATGAACTCTTATGATATGATCAGCAAAAAGGGAATCATTTCCCTGAAAAAGGAAAGTGAAAGGGCGGAGGACTATTCCAAACGTGTGAATGTAAAAACACCTAATATTTTGCAGCTGGTAGGCAATCTGTCCGGCGGAAACCAGCAAAAGGTGGTTATTGCAAAGCTGTTGTGCCGTGACCCTGACCTTCTTATCTTTGACGAACCCACTGTGGGTGTGGATGTGGGAGCAAAGGAAGAGATCTATAAGCTGATGGAAAAACTGACGGAGCAGGGCCGGAGCATCATTCTCATATCTTCTTATCTGCCTGAGGTCATGGGCCTGGCGGACCGTTTGATCGTAATGGCTCAGGGAAAGATTACAGGAGAGTTTGATAAAGAAGAATTAAAGACCTTGAGGGAAGAAGATGTCCTGCGCAGGGCGTCCATTGAAGGCTAGACATAGGAGGGGTTTTATGGATAAGGCAAAGGTTGGAAAGGGCAGTTCACTTACCAGCGTATTCCAGCAGACGGAATTCACGCTGGGAGTCATTATAGTGGCTTTATTTGTGATAACGTCCGTGTGTACAGATAATTTCTTTAGTGTTTACAACATTACAAACCTGATGAAGCAGTGTGCCATCATTGGCGTTCTGGCAGTGGCCCAGACCATGATCATCACCACAGGAGGCATTGATATCAGCGGCGGCGCCATCACCGGCCTTTCCTGTATGGTATTGGCATTGCTTCAGCGCGATACGGGGATGAACTTCTATCTGACGCTGATCATAGCGGTCATGTTTTCCATCGGAGCCGGACTGGCAAACGGTATTATTGTCTATGACTTTAAAGTGCCTCCCATGATCGCTACCCTGGGCATGTCCACCATTATCAGGGGTATTGTAAAGATCATAAGCAAAGCGCTGACAGTCAGCGGGCTGGACGAGAGAATCCTGAACATGGGCAATAACAGCTTTTTTGGCTTGCTGCCCGCATTGGCCATTATATGGGCGGTAGTGGCTTTGGTTGTATTCCTGATCCTGCGATACACGGTATTTGGACGAAACCTATATGTGATCGGAAGCGGCGTTGAGGTTGCCAAGTTAAGCGGTATAAAGGTCAGGAAAATGTTTTACTCCGTGTATGCATTTGCAGGACTGCTCTATGGAATCGCAGGCATCATGCTGGCAGCGCGTGTGCAGAGCGCGCTTCCCACCGGAGGCGAAGGCTATGATATGAACGCCATTGCGGCAGCTGTAATCGGCGGCGCGTCACTGTCAGGCGGCCGGGGTGCTGTCAGCGGTACGCTGCTGGGCACTATCCTTATGGTATTGATCAATAACGCAGGCGTACAGTTTGGATTAAATACGCATGTGCTGGAAATCACCAGCGGTGTGCTGATCGTGTTTGCTGTTACAATGGATATGGTAAAGAACAGGAAAAAAGCTTAGAGGGCAGGAGACTTTCCGGGAGAACTTCCGGGAGACTGCACAGGACGGCTGTATAAGAAGGCTGCAGACCTAGTTTGCAGCCTCCTTCTTTTATACGTTTTTCAGACACAAGGCAGTCATACGAATTTTGAAAAGGACAGATTGCACCCGTCAGCCTTCTGGCTGAAAATATTCACGGCCCGGGACATCACATGATAGTATTCCTGGTCCTTTGTTTCCACGTTCAGATAGTCCAGTTCCTTGGTGAACTGGGCTTGTTTTAGGTCGGGGATGTGGCACAGTTCCTGGAGAATCTCCGTTGCCTGCTCCGGCTTGAGCTCTTTGGATAAATGATAGCTTCGTCCCATTTTATTTTCATCATCCTTTCATGAAAAAATTGAGGTTTTCTGTTTCATTTCCTTATATATAAATGATAAACAGGAATTGGGATGATTAAACAGCATGGGATGAAATATTTTCCATATTTTATGCGGTCCCTGTACCGGCAGGGACCATTCACTGCCGGGTCAGCTTATAAAGCTCCTTTAAATATCGCTGTGCAAATCCGCTGAGATGGAGTTTGGGGTTGGATATCCACCCTATTTCCATGGATTCCTCTGTCTCCGGGGGAACGGCGATGATGGAGTCCCCGTTTAAGTTGCGGTTCAGGATGCCGCTGCAGATGGTGTAGCCGTTGAGCCCGATCAAAAGGTTAAAAAGCGTGGCACACATCCTATATTGCCAATAAGATATATGAGGCCGTATTCCGTCTCATGGCATCCTGAATCCTGGCTTTAGGGCTGCTGGTCCAGCTGGGAAAGGGGCTTCTGGCTGAAACGCACCGTAAGGGCATAGACATGCTCATATCCCTTTGAATCATACTGTTCAGGCGTAAAATAGTGATCCACATCATAGGATAAGACAGTGCTCTGTGAGGTTATGATCTGAACTGCAAGGGGGATCTCCTCCTCATAGTCCACCTGGGTCAGTCCGTTCAGAAAGGATGTGGCGGCGCTCATGCCATCGGACTTCTCGGCGGGAACTGAGCTGTGAGCCGTGGCTCCGCTGCCGCCCTTGCTCTGGAACGCGGTCCTAAGTCCCTCTGACAGATCCTGAAAATCAAAGGCCAGACGCCCGGTGTCATCGGAGAATTGATGGCCTCCCCCTCCGGACATCAGCCGCCACTGGCCCTGGTCCAGCTCATATGTGTTAAACTGGATGGTCTGCACCGTATCGTCCAGCTTAAAATCGTATATGGCGGGAGAGTCCCCGGCGCCCAGTAATTTTGCCATATTCAGCTCCTGCGTGGTCAGGGCTGCCTTTTCTATGTACATATCAGGCTTTTTGCCGGAAGGGCTGCAGGCCCAAAGGGATAAGGATAGGACGAAAAGGCCAATGGCTGTCTTTATTTTTTTCACTTAATTGCTCCTCCTGAATAAAAAATGGTTCATTGGTAAAAGTAGTAGTATACTCAGGATTTTATCACAGGGACTGAAGGAATTCCACCATAATTGGAAGTCTTAAGAATGGTTTGGAAAATGTAAGAAACACAATATTATCAATAAACGGATATTATAAAAATCAAGGAGTATTGCATAATTGTAAATATCTGTATGGGCGAATAAAATTTTACACATAATTTACATAGACTTTACATTCGGGGCGGGAATCTATATTGACGATATATGAAATATCCCGTATAATGAGTATGTGTAAAAGAAATGTTAAGATGAAGTAAATAATAGGAAAAGAGGCTACAGATTATCATGGAGTTCGCCCGATTTGAAGGATGCCGCAAGCATGTAAAAAAACTGGCATAACCTGCGATCTTGTACGTAAGATGGCGGGCTATGCCATATTTTTGCGCATTTTTAGGGAATAAGGACAGATAATATCCAAAAAATGATAATATAGGGAAACCTTGAATCCCTTAAGACAAAAGGAGAAAACACATGGGAGTAGAATTGGTTTTAAGCCTGCTTGGCGGCCTTGCGCTGTTTATGTATGGTATGCAGATGATGAGTACCAATCTGGAAGCAGTGGCAGGAAACCGGATGAAGCAGATTTTGGAACGGCTTACAGCCAACCGTTTTTTGGGAGTGCTGGTAGGCGCGGGAATCACGGCCCTGATCCAGTCATCCTCAGCCACCACGGTCATGACAGTGGGTTTTGTTAACTCTGGGCTTATGACCCTGAAACAGGCTGTATGGATCATCATGGGCGCCAATGTGGGAACCACCATCACCGGACAGCTAATCGCCCTGGACATAGGCGCCCTGGCCCCCCTGATCGCCTTTGTGGGCGTTATGCTTTTGATCTTTGTAAAGAATAAGAAGGTACAGCATGTGGGCGGGATCGTGGCCGGTATCGGTGTGCTGTTCATCGGAATGGGAATGATGAGCGATGCAATGGTTCCTCTGCGTGATTCCCAGACCTTTATCCATATGGTGACTAAATTCTCCAACCCGCTTCTGGGGATCCTTGTGGGCGCTGTATTCACAGCCATCATACAGTCCTCATCCGCATCCGTTGGTATCCTCCAGGCATTGGCCATGGGCGGCGTGATCAACCTGCACAGTGCCGTGTTCGTGCTCTTTGGCCAGAACATCGGTACCTGTATCACGGCGCTGCTGGCTTCAGTGGGAACAAGCAGGAATGCGAAGCGGACCACCCTGATCCACCTGATGTTTAATGTGATCGGAACCGCACTCTTTGTGACGCTCTGTATCCTCACTCCGTTTACAGACTTTGTGGCAGGCCTGACCCCGGATAATCCTGTGGCCCAGATCGCCAATGTCCATACCATATTCAATATAAGCACCACCCTGATCCTTCTTCCCTTCGGCTCTATGCTTGAGAAGATCGCCATCGCCCTTCTTCCTGACAAACAGGTACCGGTAAAGGATGCGGACAGGTGGTTTGAGGACCTTATGGCATCCAAGCACCATCTGGGTGTTTCCACCATTGCCATCAGCCAGATCCATGATGAGATCACCCAGATGCTGGATACAGCTGCGGTGAATGTGTCGGAGAGTTTTATGGCAGTGGCCAACGGGCCTGGAAATGATGGGATCCATCCCATTGAGGAAAGGGAAGAGGAGATC
Organism: Enterocloster citroniae; assembly: GCF_040545455.1. Lineage (NCBI taxonomy): Bacteria > Bacillati > Bacillota > Clostridia > Lachnospirales > Lachnospiraceae > Enterocloster > Enterocloster citroniae. The sequence goes on from NZ_JBEPLZ010000002.1 coordinate 200,092, forward strand.
GACCTGAGCAATGTGAGGATCTCCAAAAAGATATCCAAGATACTTGTTTTGGACCAGACGCCCAAGGATGTGGACACCCTGAACCGTATGTATACGATCCTGGGCAATATTGAGCGTATCGGGGACCATGCCATGAACCTGGCGGAATATGCCGAGACCATTGAGCAGAAAGGGTTATCATTTTCCGGATATGCCCAGAAGGAGTTTAAGACCATGGAAGAAACCTGCAGGGAGGGAATGGGCATCCTGCGCAGGGCAGCGGACGGTGACCCCGAGTTCAGGCTTTCCATGGCGGAGGAGATCGAGCAGAGGATTGATGATATCACCCTGAAGTTCCGCCAGAATCAGATTGACCGGATGCGTGAAGGAAACTGCAATGTGGAATCCTCCATTCTGTATTCCGAGATGCTTACCGATTATGAGAGGATCGGTGACCATATGCTCAACATTGCCCAGGCATATGCCGCTATTGAGCGTCCCGGTGACGGGGGACAGACGGCTGCGGCCGCAATTGCATCATAGGACGGGAGGTACAGGTTCTAAACAGAGCGGCATAGGGCCGGGAACCTGAAAAAACGGTTGACCGGGAAGGCCGGGCGGTGTAAGATAGTACCATAAAACAAACGTAACAAAAAGAAAAAGGTGATGAAGGTCCGGCATATCAGATGACACAGAATCAGTGGCATGGGTGTGACTGGAAAAGAGCGGATAAAATCAATTGGATCGGATCAAAGGCAGCTGTTCTGACAGTTCTGTTTTTGTACCCGGTATTTGATTTTACTCTGCTCACACTTTCATTGACCTGGAAAGAAAACCGCGGAGTAAAATCTGCGGTTTTATTATTTCCAGGTCAATAAACGTGTACCGTTTAAAAATGATTGCAGGGAGGATGGATGATGTACAAACACATGATACAGTTTTTAGACAGGCCGGACCTTTACCAAAAGACAGAGGCGGCATTCTGGGATGATGAGCACATTTCCGGGGAGATGCTAAAAGCCCATCTTGCTCCGGATTTTGAAGGGGCAAGCAGGAAGCTGGAATTTATCCAACGGTCGGCAGCGTGGATCGGGGAAATAATGCCCCCTGCAAAGTATCCCCGTATTCTCGATGTGGGCTGCGGTCCTGGGCTGTACACGGAACGGTTTGCCAAAATGGGATATGGGACAACTGGTATGGATCTTTCCAGGCGGTCCGTTCAATACGCCAGGGATTCAGCGGCAAGTCAGGGATTGGATATCACCTATTATTGCCAGAACTATCTGGCCATGGAACTGGAGGAAACCTTTGATGCGGCTGTGATGATATACTGTGATTACGGGGTGCTGCCGGATCACGAAAGGAGAACTCTTTTAAGAAACCTGTATAACCATCTAAGGCCAGGGGGAAAGGTGCTGCTGGATGTCTTTTCAATGGAAAGCTATAGGCGCTTTGAGGAACTGCAGACATGGGAAACCTGTCCAAAGGGGGGCTTCTGGAAAAAGGAGGGATATATAGCGTTGACGGGGAAATACCGCTGTACGGACCATGTGACACTGGAGCAGGTTACTGTGATCGGAGAGCGGGAAACAAAGGCATACTGCCTGTGGAACACATATTTTACAAAGGAAATGTTGGTCAGGGAAGCCGGGGAAGCCGGTTTTGGGGTATGTGGAGTGCTGGGGGATGTGGCGGGAAGCCCTTGCAGGGAGGATGGTCCCACCATTGCCATACTCATAGAAAAACAGGCCGGATGACCGGCCTGTGATTAAAGGGTACAGCAATATGATCCATTTTTATTTCTGCTTCCTGGTGGCGGTGGGCAGGTTCCAGCAGTATCGGGTGGCCAGCAGACGTATGAGGATGACCACCAGGGCGCCAACGATCATGGACGCATCCCCGGTCAGCCAGTCACTTAGGAACACATAGCACAGGGCGCCGGCAATGGAAGCGCTGGCGTACACGTGCTTGCGCAGGATGTAGGGGGTCTGCCCGGCCATGATATCCCTGAGCACCCCGCCTCCGACCCCGGTGAGCACACCCAGGAACACGGACAGGAAATGATAGTCCTCATATCCCGCCAGTACCGCGGTATCAATGCCCGTTACAGTGAAGGCGGCCAGACCAATGGCATCAAAGATATTCATCATTTTTTCATATGCCGCAATGTAGCGGCTTTCCAGTATCTTTTGGTTCAGGCGTACAACAATGAACAGTACCAGGACCGTAATGAATGCTGTGAGGACATAGACGGGATTCATAAACAGGCTGGGAGGGACATTTCCCAGTATGATATCCCGCATCATTCCGCCGCCCACCGCAGTGGTGACGCCCAGGACCACCACGCCAAGCAGATCCAGCTGCTGCTTAATGGCAACCATGGCGCCTGATGAGGCAAATGCAATGGTGCCGATCACCTCAATGATAAAAAAGATTGAAACATGAAATTCCATAAGTTTCTCCGTTCTGCCGCATCAAAGGGATATCGGTATATACCCGGATATGCGGCATTTCTCCTCCGTAATTTAACCCATATGTATGCTATATTAGAAATGGCCGGATGTCAACAGGCATTTGAAGGAAAATCCAGTGAAACGGAAATATATAATAAAAACATCCCGCACCGGGGAAATCGCAGTCCCGGTCCGGGATGGTCTTGATACAGAAATCAGTTTGAACAGGTATTATAAAAGGAAAATATTATGTTCCCTGCATGTTTCCCGCATTTCACCGGGCCAGATGCTGGCCTGGACCTCTCCGATGTGGGCGCGGTCCAGCAAAAGCATGCACAGACGGGACTGTCCGATACCGCCGCCGATGGTGTAGGGAAGTTCCCCGTTTAAAAGCATCTGGTGGTATGGAAGGGTACGGCGGTCCTCGCAGCCGGCCTTTTTAAGCTGTTGCTCCAGGGCTTTTTCATCCACACGGATTCCCATGCTGGAAATCTCCAGCGCACACTGGAGGTGGTCGAACCAGAACAGGATGTCGCCGTTCAGGCTCCAGTCATCATAGTCAGGCGCGCGGCCGTCATGGGGTTCCCCGCCCTTTAACTTGTCGCCGATCTGCATAAGGAAGACACATCCGTGTTCCCTGGTGATCAGGTTCTCCCGTTCCTTGGGCGTACGGTCCGGATACAGATCCTCCAGTTCCTGGGTAGTGATAAAAAAGATCTCCTTTGGAAGGTGCTTTACGGCTTCCGGATATTTGTACCATACTTCATGCTGCATGTGCTTGATGATCTTAAATATCTCGCGGACTGTTTCCATCAGGGTGTCCAGGGTCCTTTGTTCCTTGGTGATTACCCGCTCCCAGTCCCACTGGTCCACATAGCAGGAGTGGAGATTATCCAGCTCCTCATCCCTTCGGATGGCGTTCATGTTGGTATAAAGGCCTTCGCCCGGCTGAAAGCCGTATTCCTTTAATGCCATACGTTTCCACTTGGCAAGGGAGTGCACTACCTCCAGGGTTTCCCCGGGCAGTCCCAGCATATCAAATGCCACGGGACGCTCCGTACCGTTTAGGTTGTCATTGAGACCGCTGCTGCGTTCCACAAAAAGGGGGGCGGAGATACGCTCCAGGTGCATTTCCCGTCCCATCTCTTTCTGGAATGTATCACGTATGTATTTGATTGCGTCCTGTGTCTCCCGGATACTAAGCCGGGGGTCATAGTGTTCAGGTAAAATGAGTTCCATTTAACAAACCTCCAAATAATCGATTAGCGTATTTTCTTATGGTATCATTAATAGGAAAAAGGCGCAAGAGTAAAAAATAAAAAACATTACTCATATAGATCCATAAGTTTCCTGCGCATTTGCCTGCGCCGTTTTTCGGTTGCACCTGCATCCACGCAGAAGACGCCCTCCTGTTCCAGGATCACATCCCCCTCTTGTGCCCCGGGAGGGAGCTCCTTTAGGGGAATGGGGATCATTTCCCTGGACTCATTTTCACACACAGCCATTTCTTCCTCCAGGCGGTCGATAATGTATTTCATAAAAAACCCCTTTCTCATATATTATGTTTGGTCTAAGATCACTGCGGGTTAAGATCACTATGGATTGCACTGCTTACAGGGAGCGTAGCCCGCCTCTGTCAGTTCATCGCGGGTGGAGGTGACCTCCCGGCGGTTTCCGTCCCGGACCTGGCTCACTGAGGAGCACTCCGGCACATGGAATTTCTTTGTGTTGGTATTGAGTATGTACGTCTGCCCGGTCCCGGTCTGTCCCGCCCCGGTCTGCCCGGTCCCGGTCTGTCCCGCCCCGGTCTGCCCGGTCCCGGTCTGTCCCGTCCCGGTCTGCTCCGTTCCAATCTGTCCCGATATGGTTGTCCAGGTGATCTTGCTTCCATCGCTGTCCGCAATGATGGTTCCCTGCTTATCGGTGCGGAAAATGCGGCATCCGGCCTGTTCCAGCTTTTCCATGGTCTCTTTGTGGGGATGACCGTAGGAGTTGTCCTTGCCGCATTGGATCACCACATAGCTGGGGGATACCTTTTTAAAAAATGCATCGCTGGTGGAGGTGCTGCTGCCATGGTGACCCGCTTTCAGCACATCGGCAGACAGCACCGCGCCGCTGTTTACCATATCCTCCTCAGCATCCTTTTCCGCATCGCCGCACATGAGGAAGCTGTTATCCCCATAGGTCAGGCGGATGCCCACGGACCAGTTGTTCAGGTCATTTCCGTAATCCGCTGCAGGAGCCACAATGGTGAAGGCGGCTGCGCCCAAGGAATAGGAAGTGCCCGGAACCGGCTTGGTGATCTTAAGCCCCTTATTGGAAATGGAATCCAGCAGGTCCTCAAAGGTCCTGGAAGTGTGCTCCACAGGGGGCAGGATGACTTTTTTCACAGTAAATTGGCCGATCACCTTGTCCAGGCCGCCGATGTGGTCGGAATGGGGATGGGTTCCGATCACATAGTCCAGCTCAGTGACCCCGGCCTGCTGCAGATACCGGATGACGGTGTCCGCCTGGTTGTTTTCCCCTGCGTCAATGAGCATGAAATGCCCTTCCGACTGGACCAATATGCTGTCCCCCTGCCCCACGTCAATAAAATGGACCCTTAAGTCCTGTCCCTCAGAGCCTGACGCAGCAAGGGCCTGGGATCCGGGCGGGCCGGAGGACTGGGAAAGAGCGGAGGAACACCCTCCCAGGAGAAGGGCTATTGCAGTGAGTAAACATATTATCAGTATTCGGATATGTCTTTTTTGTGCGATCATTTCAGTCTGCCTTTCTGTCAGTTAAATATTCTGTGTGGCCATGGCCTTTTGAAAAGCCTCATCCCATGTGGGATAGGTCCGTTTCAGGGAGACGGGATGCCCCTCCCTGTTAAGGAAGCAGTGGCTGCTCTCACCCGCGGCCCGGAGTTCGCCTGTAGCCTTGTCCCGCATCTCGTATGAGAGGATCATGCGGATGGCGTTATAAGCTTTCATCCTTACCCGTATGAGGATATGGTCGTCAAAATGCACCATGGTCCTGTACTGGCAGCTGATCTCCAGAACCGGGCTCATGATCCCGGCCTCTTCCATGGAGCGGTATCCGCAGCCCATCTGCTCCATCATATCGATCCGGGCCTCCTCCATCCAACGGATGAAATTGGAATGGTGGACACAGCCCATCTGGTCTGTCTCATAATAGTTTGCGTGGTGCTCGTAGTCTTTAAACATTGGTACCTCCTGTGCGTTCAAATGCTACTGATTAGTATACCCCAGGCCCTGGATTTCGTAAAGTCCCTGAAAATTTGACATTTCCCAGTGAAACAAGCCGTATATTTTTGGATAAGCTGACATATAATGGTAATAAATGGCCGGTGAAAGAAACAAACGGCCTGAAAAATTAAATTCTGTAAAGGAGCGCGCGATTATGGCACGGGGAGTAAGAAAAACACCGATTGAAAAGCTGCAGGGAGAACTGGCGGAGGTGCAGAATTCCATTGCACAGTATGAGAACTGTCTGGAGACAATGAGGGAGCGTGAAAAAGCCCTGGAAGATCAGATCCAGCTGGAGGAGTTTAAGGTGGTCAATGAAATGCTGCGGGAGCGGGATATGACCATGGACGATTTAAAAGAGATGATCGCGGGGGGAACGGAGGAGAGCCTGACTGCTTAAAAGCGTAACTGCTTAAAGCATATTTGTCCGCTGTTTCCCGAAAGCTGTGTATAAATGTGAAAACACAGCATTCCGCACTTGTATACCCCATGATTTCTATGATAAAATAGAGAAAAATTCTCGGTGGAGGTACAGGTGATGGTGGAAGTGACTTTGGGAAGCACGGGCATTACGGTGAACAAGAACGGTTTTGGCGCCCTTCCCATTCAGCGTATATCAGATGAAGATGCTGTCTGTCTGATCAGAAAGGCATATGAAGGGGGCATCAACTTTTTTGATACGGCCCGGTGTTATTCGGACAGCGAGAAAAAGGTGGGGATTGCCCTGGAGGGAATCCGGGACAAGGTGATAGTGGCTACCAAGACCATGTCCACCACAGTGGAGGGATTCTGGGAAGATCTGGAGATCTCTCTGGACAACCTGAAGACAGACCATGTGGATATATACCAGTTCCATAATCCTTCCTTCTGTCCTCGCCCAGGTGACGGCACCGGCCTCTATGAAGCCATGCTGGAGGCCAAGGCACAGGGAAAGGTAAAACATATCGGCATTACAAACCACAGGCTGTCTGTGGCCAATGAAGCCATTGATTCCGGCCTTTATGAGACGCTGCAGTTCCCGTTCTGTTACCTTGCCACTGACAAGGATATAGAGCTGGTGGAAAAGTGCAGGAAAGCAAACATGGGATTTATCGCCATGAAAGCCCTGTCCGGAGGACTGATCAATAATTCCAGGGCTGCTTATGTGTACCTGGCCCGGTTTGATAATGTCCTGCCCATCTGGGGGGTCCAGAGGGAGAACGAACTGGATGAGTTTCTTTCCTATGTACAGGAGCCGCCGGTGATGACACAGGAGCTGGAGGAGCTGATCCGCCATGACAGGGAGCAGCTCCAGGGAGAATTCTGCAGGGGCTGCGGTTACTGCATGCCTTGCCCGGTGGGCATTGAGATCAACAACTGTGCCAGGATGTCCCTGATGATCAGAAGGTCTCCTTCTGAGGCACAGCTGACTCCACAGATGCAGGAAAAGATGAAGCTGATCGAAAAATGCCTCCACTGCGGCCAGTGCAAAGGCAAATGTCCCTACGGGCTGGATACGCCCACACTCCTTGAAAAGAACCTGAAGGATTATCTGGAGATCCTGGACGGCAAAGAATATTAAAAAGTTCTTGACTGTTATGGTTTGATTTAGTATAATGCATAGCGTTCACTCGGAGGGTGAGCCATTCGTTTGGAAATGGCAAGCTGGATAAGGTGACAGGTTGAAAAGCCTGTTATCCTGTCCGGCTTTTTTTGCGTTATTAAAGTGACAAAAGGAGGAACGCAGTGATGGATTTATTGCAGGGAAACACTAAAACAACATACTTTAAATATCTGGGTGCGGCATTTGGCAGCGCATTGATCAGCGCGGTTTACAGCATTGTGGATATGGCCATGGTGGGGCAGTACCAGGGACCTGAGGGCACGGCGGCCCTTGCAGTGGTGGCTCCTGTGTGGAATATCATATACAGCCTGGGGCTTTTGACCGGCATTGGCGGATCCGTGCTTTTTGGCGCTGCAAAAGGAAAGGGTGAGAGACGCACAGAGGGGGAGTATTTTACGGCTGCCCTGATGATCACCGTGGTTTTGGCAGCTGCCAGCTGGCTTATGGTCCTGTTTTTTGACACCCCCATGCTGCATTTGTTTGGGGCGGAGGAGACGTTGCTGCCCCTGGCCAGGGAGTACCTTTATCCCATTAAGTTTGTGGTGCCCCTGTTTCTGTTTAACCAGATGCTGGCGGCCTTTCTGCGCAATGACGGCAATCCCGGCCTGGCCGCCGCCGCTGTATTGTCAGGGGGTATATTTAATATCATTGGGGATTATTTGTTTGTATTTGTGTTTGGCATGGGGATCATGGGAGCCGGACTTGCCACCGCGGCCGGAGCCGGCATCACCTTTGCCGGGATGATCTCACATTTCTTCACAAAAAAGAACACTATGAGACTGGTGAGGCCCAGCCTGTTTTGGGGAAAATGCCGCAGGATCATAGTGACGGGCTTTTCCACCTTTTTTATTGATGTGGCCATGGGAATCCTGACCATGCTCTTTAACCGTCAGATTATGAAATACCTGGGAGGCAGTGCACTGTCCGTATATGGCGTGATCGTTAATATCAGCACCATTGTCCAGTGCTGTGCGTACAGCGTGGGCCAGGCGTCACAGCCGATCTTTTCCATCTGCTTTGGGGCGGGAAAATGGGGCAGGATAAAAGAAACACTGAAATATGCCCTGTATTCAGTGGCATGTTTCAGTGTTGTCTGGACCCTGCTGGTATTTACATTTCCCAACGGGTTTATCCGCATTTTCATGGCGCCCACAGATGAGATATACCGCATTGCTCCCTTTATATTGAGGAGTTATGGGATCTCCTTCCTGCTGCTTCCTCTCAATGTTTTTTCCACCTATTATTTTCAGGCGCTTATGAAGCCGGGAGTCTCATTCCTGGTATCGGTTCTGAGAGGGCTGATCCTCAGCGGAATTATGATCTGCCTGCTGCCCATTGCCGCGGGCCCCGATTCACTGTGGTTTGCCATGGTGATCACAGAGGCAGCGGTAGCGGTCCTGGTCATTTCCCTGATCCGCAGATACACTAGGGAACTGCCCGCAGGATAGGCGGAGCCAAAACCGGGACGTCCTTGGAATAAGTCTTCCATAGGAACCGGCTTATCCCCGGTACCGGTTGATACATGCAAAGATTTCCTGGGTTCTGGGCATGCACAGGCCGCAGGCAGCATAGGAGGTGTCGCTGACAGCGGTGATGCCTCCCTTTTTTATTTCCTTTTCCAACAGGGTAACCGTGTCAGCCACGGTATAGCGCTCCAGCAGCTGGTGCTCCACACAGTAGCGCAGCATCTGCGCCAGGGCATTGGTCTGCTCCGGGTCGATCAGCTGCTCCACGAAACGCAGGTCAACAGGGGACTTCCCCACCTGAAGGGAGTCCTTGCCGTAAACCTTGACTTTGATCCGCTCCTCGCGGCCGCCCTGACTGCCGTAACCGCCCCGGGCTCCATCCCGTCCGCCTCTTCCGCGTCCATAAGATCCTCCCTGGCGGTAACCGCCCTTACCATGTTCTTCAGGCTGCGCATTTTGGGACTGACCCGAACGGCCGGAAGCGGACAGGCCGGAATTGGATAGGCCGGATGTGGATGTCCCGGTCTGAAGCTTCCTTCCCCTGGCGGGAAGGGCAAAACCCGGGGCGCGGGTAATTGGCTCAGCGCCGTAAGAGGCGCAGAAAGCCTTGGTCTTGTCCGTAATATCCAATGGCTCGTAACAATCCATCTGTATGATAGTGTCCGCAATGTAAAAGTAAGCGCCGGAACTGCCCGCCACCATGATGGTGGAGATGCCGGCATTCTCATACAGATCCCTGGCCCGTTCAATAAAAGGCGTGATGGGTTCCTTGGAGCGGCTGATGATCTTTTGCATCAGGTCATCCCGCACCATGAAGTTGGTGGCGGATGTGTCCTCATCGATCAGGAATGCCCGGCTTCCCGCTTCTATTCCCTCGATCACCGCAGCTGCCTGGGACGTACTTCCGCTGGCATCCTCAGTGGAGAAGCACTTGGTATTCTTTTTGTTGGGAAGGTCATTGATGAACAGGGAAATGTCGGTGTTCTGTATGCTCCTGCCGTCCTCTGCCCTGAGCTTCATGGCAGTGCTGTCCGTGATCACATATTCCCGTCCATCTCCTGCAACATGGTTGTAGACGCCGGCCTCCAGGGCCTTTAACAGGGTGGACTTGCCGTGGTATCCGCCGCCTACGATCAGGGTGATGCCCCGCCTCAGCCCCATGCCTGTAAGCCTGCCATGGTGAGGCAGGTCCAGCTCTGTCCGAAGGGACTGAGGGGAGGAAAAGGGAACGCTGCCCTTCATGGGCCTGCTGGAAATACCGCTTTCCCTGGGAAGCACGGCCTTGTCCGCCACAAAGGAGACCAGATCCAGGCGCTCAAGCTCACGGCGTATGAACTGCTGGTCCTCTGCCAGATGGATCACGGACAGCACCTCCTCCGGCTTTCTGTTTTTAAAGTAGAATACATGTTTTACGCAGCGGGGCAGGAAGTCAAAAAGGATCTTGATCAGCTCCCCTGAATTAATGGTCCTGCCGTTGGCAGGGAAACCGGCCTCAAAGCGGGCGGTAATGCCCTTTGGGCCGCATTTGCAGGCCGTGCGGCTCAGTATCTCCGGGCCGGGCCGGCTGGTGGTGATAAGACCGCTTTTGCCGGAACCCTTTGCCTTAAAATTAAACGTTGCAATTTCCTGGTAAAACTGCCTTACCATATAATCTTCCAGGGCAGTCTGCTTCCAAGGCGTGTCAAAATATTCTGCCGGATATCCTGCCTTCTCATGGGGGATCCATACGCTTAATTTAGAAGGGGAAGCAAAGGGATCTCCCTGTACGTGGTCAATGGAAAGTACATAGTCATTAAAATCATAGGAACCCCTGGCATCCTTATAGGCGGGGTAGCTTCTGCGGTCAATGGACTCCAAGAGCCTCTGTAGATCTGTTGATGATTTCATAGTGGATCGTCTCCTCGCATTTAGTCCATTCCATTTTATAGCAGGGTACAGGAAAATGCAACAGGATGTGACGTTGAAGAAAGGGATTGTTTGTGGTATGATGATTTCCATGATACGGCAGGAAACCATAGTGAAATAAAAGGGGATGAATCGAATGGACCAGCAAACACAGGAAATACTGGATGCACTGGCAGGTGCGGATAAAGTGCTCATCGGAATCGGCAATGAATGGAAGCTGGCCGGAGACGGCCGGGATATAAGGGAACGCAGGCTGGATGACCCGGGGCAGACCCGGCTAAAGGAGGCCTATGGCAGGTTATGTGAACTGGTAAAGGATAAGGACTATTATGTGGTCACCACTGTGACGGACGGAGCCGTCTATGACACAGGGTTTGACAGCGGCCGGGTGGTGGCTCCCTGCGGAAATATCCACTGGCGCCAGTGTTCTGCCGCGTGTACCAAGGACATATGGGAGGAGGGGGAAGTCCCCGGGGACGTCTGTCCCCACTGCGGCGCGCCCCTGACAGGGAATACCCTGGAGGCGGGCCGGTATATAGAGGAGGGGTATCTTCCCCGCTGGGAAGCCTATAAGAGATGGCAGACAGGCACCCTGAACCGGAACCTGGTGATACTGGAACTGGGAGAGGGGTTTAAGACCCCCACGGTGATCAGGTGGCCCTTTGAGAAAATTGCTTTTTTTAACCAGAAAGCCAGGTTTTTCAGGATCCACGAAAGCCTTTACCAGATTCCCGGGGAAGTGGGGGAGAGGGCCCTTGGGATTGGCTGCAACAGTGTGGATTTTATATTAAAATGGTAACAGTTCAGGACATCCGGTGTGAAATGGGTGTAAAAACCTGTTGCCTTTATTACGTTACCATGCTAAAATGTTAAATCATAGGGAACGAGGTTTGAGAATATGATTGGGATTATCGATTATGACGCAGGGAATCTGCGCAGCGTAGAAAAAGCACTGATATCCCTGGGAGAGGCACCGGTGATCACCAGGGACAGGAAGTCCATACTGGAAGCGGACCGGGTCATACTGCCCGGGGTCGGCTCCTTTGGGGACGCCATGTCCCGCCTTCGCCAGTATGGACTGGTGGATGTCATCCGGGAGACAGTGGATAAGGGCACTCCCTTTTTGGGCATCTGTCTGGGACTGCAGCTTTTGTTTGAGAGCAGCGAGGAGAGTGAGGGCGTGGAAGGCCTTGGAATCCTTCCTGGGCGCATTCTGCGGATCCCGGATACTCCGGGGCTTAAGATACCCCACATGGGATGGAATTCCCTGGACATCAAACCAGGCGCAACGCTGTTTCGGGGGATTGACAATGGCGCCTATGTGTATTTTGTCCATTCCTATTATCTGAAAGCCGATGACGAGCGTGTTGTGGCTGCTTCCACGGAATACAGCACCCATATACACGCGGCTGTGGAAAAGGAACATGTATTTGCCTGCCAGTTCCATCCGGAAAAGAGCAGCCAGGTGGGTCTGTCTATTTTGAAGAATTTTCTGGAAGTTTAGGTGTATCTGAAAATGATAGGAGAGAGCTATGTTTACAAAGAGAATTATCCCATGTCTGGATGTGAATAACGGACGTGTTGTAAAAGGCGTAAATTTTGTGAATCTCAGGGATGCGGGTGATCCGGTGGAGATCGCTGCGGCCTATGACAAGGCCGGGGCGGATGAGCTTGTATTCCTGGATATCACCGCTTCCTCAGACAACCGGGGGACCGTGGTGGATATGGTGCGCAGGGTGGCTGAGACCGTGTTCATTCCATTTACGGTGGGAGGAGGGATCCGCACAGTGGAGGATTTCCGCATGCTCCTTCGGGAAGGGGCGGACAAAATTTCCATCAACTCCTCGGCTATCGACCGCCCGCGGCTGATCAGCGATGCGGCGGACAAATTCGGCCGTCAGTGCGTGGTGGTGGCCATTGACGCCCGGCGCAGGAAAGACGGATCCGGTTGGAACATATTCAAACACGGCGGACGGGTGGATGTGGGCATTGACGCAGTGGAATGGGCCATGGAGGCGGACCGCCTGGGAGCCGGGGAGATCCTTCTCACCAGCATGGACTGTGACGGCACCAAAGGGGGGTATGACAATGAACTCACTGCCCTGATCGCTGAAAATGTCTCAGTTCCCGTCATTGCCTCAGGGGGGGCCGGGACAATGGAGCATTTCTATGATACGCTGACAAAGGGAAAAGCAGATGCAGCCCTGGCCGCCTCCCTGTTTCATTACAAAGAACTGGAGATAGGGGATCTGAAGGAGTATCTGGCGGGAAAAGGGATATGTGTGCGGTTGTGAGGGCATTGTGACAAGTGAGGGATGGGGTTCACCGGCGGGTTCTGCCCGCCGGTATTTTTATGGGATGTTTTTCATCCATATTTCCTCATTGACATTTACGTGGTAATTTGATATAGTGATTTTGGGAACGTTCCCAAAATGATTCTGTTTGATCCGAAGGAGATTATATATGGACTTTTCAATCTGGGATGTGGCGAAGCGTGCAGGAGTGTCTAAAAGTACGGTATCCCGCGTGCTCAACGGCAATGCGGTTGGACAGGCTTCTTATCAGAAGGTTATGGACGCTGTTAAGGAGATGGGGTACCGTCCTAATTATATGGCCCGCGGCCTGAGGGGAAATTCCAGCAATGTGATCGGAGTACTTTCCCTTGGAGGCATGATGTTCCGTGACCCCTCACTGTGCACCCGTTTTGCGGGAGTTGCAGATGTGCTGCAGCAGCAGGGGTATGACCTGTTTCTGGTACATGATGACTATGATAATTTTAATGGCATTAACACGCCCAAATATATGACATATCTTGCTGAAAAAAGAATTAACGGTTTGATCACCCTGGGTGCAACGGACAGCCTAGAGGATCAGATTAAAAATGCTGCAACCAAGTTCCGCAATGTTGTCTATACCGGTGACCGGATCCTTTCTGATAAGGGATTCAGGGTGTATCTGGGCAACTATAATTACAGCTATGACCTGTTTCACTTACTTCTTGAATATGGTCATCGCCGGATCTTAATGATATACCGTGACAATAACAAGCTTCTTCTCAGCCGCAGGGAAGCTGCGCTTAAGGATGCGGCCGGAAGCCTTTCCATTTCTGGTGAGGTGCATTGTCAGTTTTATAATCCCTATGAAGATACCGGATATTCTGCGAAAACATCTAAATTGCAGGAAGCCATTTACCATACCTATAGGTCTGGTGATTTTACGGCTGTTTTTGCCGATGAGTCAATTGACACCCGCACAATACTGGGGGCCTTTGCAAAGCATGAAAAGGTTTTGGGAAAGGACTATTCCCTTGTTACCATTGAAGGAGGTCTTGAGATCAACCAAAGCGGCGTTGATTCCATTACCTCTGTCCATTTGCCTGATTATGACTACGGAAAACGTATTGCTGAACTGATGATCGAGGTCATTGAGGATGACACTCTTGAATATAAAGATGTGTACATGTCCTACTCTCTGACAAAAGGAAATTCTGTCAGAAGATTACTTTTATAGGTTTATTTTTGCTTTTTCTGGGAACGTTCCCGAAAAAGTTTAAATAAGATCTGCGTTCCGGAACCGCAGTTTCTACTAAAATAATTAAGGAGGATCGTTTTTATGCAAACAAAGGGAAGATTCCATTATGCATTTGCTGTTGCGGCAGCATATTGCCTGGTTATTCCGGCTATCTATCTGTTCAGTAATCCTTTCAGCATGTATATGGTGCCTATCGTAGAAGATCTTCATATTTCCCGGGGTACATACTCATTGCACCAGACCATTCACGAAATCATATCTGCAATTGCCTACTTCTTGTATGTCAAGGCCCAAAAAAGGTTTGGCCTGCGGGAACTGGCAACCATGGGGCTGCTTTGCGCCGCGTTATCGGCTGTTTGCTACGCAGTTGCACACAGTGTGCCTCTTTTGTTCCTTGGAGGTGCCTTTTCAGCTCTGATCTGGCCTCTTTCCAGCCAGGTTACAGCGGGAAGTATTGTAAATAACTGGTTTGCCAAGAAAAGCGCTACCGTGATTTCCGTTATTTTCGGGTGTGGAAATATTGCAGGCTTTTTTAATGCCAAGATCATTGCTTACTGGATCAGCCATTACGGCTGGAGGCGGTCAATGCTTTACACCATGGCGGTTATGCTGGTGGTGGCTGTCATCGCATATGCGGTAATCCGCAGCCATCCCAGCGAAAAGGGCCTTCACGCATGGGGGACTCCCCAGGGCGGGGAACAGTCTGATGAAGTAGAGGAGGATGACCCTTCAAAGCTTCCTGGCGCGGATTTTAATACGTCCATGAAAAATATTAAGCTTTACAGCGCGTACGCCTGGTGTTTTATCACCGGCATCATTGTATATCCGGTGGTTGGTATTTTTTCCGCCCAGCTTACGGATATTGGCCTGGATGCCGCCGCGATCAGCAATGCGGTGGGGATCATGAGCATCGGCTCCCTGGTTCTTCTGATCCCATTGGGACAGGTGATCGACAGATGGGGGATCCGGCCGGCTACCGTGGCCTGTGTATTGTCCTACCTGGGAACCATCGCCTTGCTGCTCACCGTATCCCCGGCGACTCCGGTTCTCGCAACGGTTGCCGGATTCCTCATGGGGGCTGCGATCCTTCTTTTTACGATCCTCCCGCTGTTTATGAAAGAAGTGTTCGGATTCCGGGAATTTGCAAAGTTTATGAGCTATTCTGTTATTTTCCGCACGGTGGGAAATGCGATCGGTTCGCCGATGTTAAACTTTGTGTATGATTACGCTGGTTCTTACCGGATCGTCCTGCTGGTGTTTGCAGGGATCTCGCTGCTGCTATTACTTTTTGGCTGCATAGCCACCAGCAAAAAGAACCCCTTGTGGGTGGAAACCCGTCCGGGATATCCGGGATATGTTGAAAACTAAATAAAAAACCATAAAAGGAGATATCACTATGCAGTACACGCGTTTATTAGGAAAATATGCTTCTGAACTGAAATATGAGGATCTGCCCGCCGAAGTCATTGAACAGGCTAAAAAGATCACGCTGCACACCATTGCGGTTGCCATTGCAAGCATGAATGTACCCACTGCGCAAAAGGCCGTGGAAATGGTGCGCAGAAAAGGCGGGACTCCTGAGGCAACTGTCTGGGGAACCGATCTGAAGGTTCCTGTGGAAGAAGCAGGCTTTGCCAATGGTACGACCGCGGATACTCTGGACTGGGAGGATTGTACCTGGACCGGACATGCGTCAGCCGGGGCGATACCGGCAGCCTTTGCCATGGCGGAACAGCAAAAGGCATCGGGAAAAAGGTATCTGGAGGCGGTGGTTGCGGCTTATGAAGTGTATCAGCGCATTGCGATGTCCGTGCAGCCGGACCTGTCCAATTACTTTGGAAAAGGAAAAGGCTGGGGGCTTGTGTGCTGGCAGATTTTTTCCTCCACTGTTGCGGCCGGCAAAATACTTGGGTTTGACGGAGATCAGATCGCGGCAGCCATTACAAAAGGCGCTTATCTTACCCCTCTTACCCTTGGTGATACCGGACTGACGGACACGTATCATGTGGCCCACGGGGTTTCTGCAAGATGCGGTATCAACAGCGCGCTGTTGACCAGCATCGGATTCGAGCCTTATCTGGATGGGCTGGATGGAAACAGCGGTTTCTGGAGACAGATCTGTGACCGTGTTGACTGGGATTGGCTGGATCGGGATTTGGGCAAAGATTACCTGATCATGCAGACCCTTCTGAAACATTGGCCTGTAAATGTATGGATCGAAGCGCCTCTGGACGGACTTGATAATCTTTGCAGAAAGTACCAGTTCCGGACAGAGGAGATTGCTAAAATACGCGTGTCGCCCCAGCTTGACATCTATACGGATAAAGGGATGAGCAGGCCGTATGTGTTCATGCAGGCGCAATACAGTGTTCCCCATTGCTTTGCAGCTTATTTGGACAATCCATTTCCGTCCGAAAACTGGTTTACCCAGGAGAGCAGACAGCCGGAAGGGCGTATTGCAGAACTGTCGCGCCTGGTTGAGTTTTTTGGCCCTGAGATGGATCGCTATGAAGCATTTCTTATTTTTATGGATCGTGATTTTCCTGAAACAACAGTTGAGGTCACTTTAAAAAATGGTGCCACTGTCACAGAAACGCTTAAATATCCAAAAGGCCATCCCAAGAATAATTATACCTTTGAAGAGGAACGTGAACATTTTATGGCGCGTACGGCCCCGTATATCGGAGCGGAAAAAGCCAAACAGTTTGTGGATGCAATTGAACACCTGGAGGAATATTCCAACGTATCAGAGGTTGCAAAGTACCTGATCCGGGAATAAGAACGGTATTGCAGCCGGAAAATACTGTCCCGGCTTCCGGCTGCAATCTTTCATGGAATGAGGAGGTATCTGTTCATGTCTGGTAATACTCATGATACAAAACAAAAGTTAACTTTTTCCGAATGTTATTCCACGGGCATTGGAATGGTAATCGGAGCCGGAATCATCACAATGACAGGTGTTTGCATTGGTTTTACCGGCAGCGGTGTTTTCATTGCCTATCTCATTGCAGGCGTTGCCGTATTTTTAGCAAATGGTCCCCTTTTGCTGGCAGCATCCGTTTTGCCGCGTACCAGCGGCAATTACGTATATGCCAGTATACTGAACCGGAAACTGGGAGGCATTTATGCCTGTATCATCTTTTTAACAGATGTAACCATTGGTTTTATGGGAGTTTCTTTTGCCAATTATCTGGACAGTATTTTTCCTGTTAATAAGACTGTGATCGCTTTGGTGGTCGTGACTGTTTTCTTTATAGCAAATCTTTTTGGGGGTAAAAATGTGGCAAGGCTCCAGACAGCCCTCAATATTATTTTAATTCTTGCATGGGGAAGCTTTCTGATTTTAGGACTTCCAAAAGTTAATATTGATAATTTTACCATTGACAAAATGTTTCTCAACCGGGCGCAGGGGATGAAGGATTCTGTTACAATGCTGGTTTTTGCAATGGGAGGCGGCCTTTGGCTGACCAACAGCGGAGGGCGTGTGAAGAATCCCCACCGGACCATTATACTTGGCAACCTTGCCATCACGGGAACCGCCATGGTGCTGTTTTCCTTGATCGCAATCGTGGCAGCCGGTGTTTTACCCTTGAGTGAAACCGCAAACCAGCCCCTTACCCTTGTGGCAAAAACAATTTATCCGGGAAACAGTTATCTGTTTTTTGTTGTAGGCGGTGCGCTGATCGCCCTTGCCACGACCATCAATGCCAGTTTCCTAAACACAGCAAATGCTCTGGTCCGCAGCAGTGAGGAGGGATGGTTTCCGGGCATTCTCGGAAGGCTTAATAAGCATGGTGTTCCGTATATGCTTCTAAGCCTGATGTTTGTTATCACCGTTATGCCCATCCTTTTAGGAATTGACACAACGCTGTTTTCACGCATGACCTCAGGCCTGACATACCTGACAAAGATCATTCCCAATGTGGCGTGTATTGCTGTTCTTTATAAGTATCCTGAAATTTGGAAAAACTCAAAGTTTCACATGAGCAAGCCGGCTTTGATTCTATTTTTAATGATCTGCTATACCGCTCTGGGATGGATCGTGTATGAGAATATGAAAAATTATCCTCCTGTGCTGCTTTTTATAGTTGCCCTGGTGCTGGCGGCAACCACGGCCTATATTTTCTGGCGTGAAAAATACCAGATCAAAATTAAAGAGGAACAAGGTTTCTCCGATACTGAGATCAGATTCTGACGCATTCCAGGCGGCTGATCTGTTTCCAAGTTTTCCGTAAAAAGGTCCGATTCCCCTTCCGGATAGGGGGGAATCGGATTTTTTATGGGAATTAATCCATTCCCATGTCCAAATTCCTCAAATCTTTGACAAATATTTTGTATATATCCGTTGTTTCCTTTGTATTCCTATGCTAAAATATGAAAATATGGATAATTATGTAGAAGAAAAGGAGATGCAGAAGATGGCCGCAATATCCAATGATTGGCTGCAGCCCTTAAGCAGTGAATTTAAGAAAGATTATTACAGGAAACTGTACCAGACCGTAAAGCACGAGTATGAGACCAGGAAGGTATTCCCGGCTCCTGATGATATTTTTAATGCATTTGCCTTCACGCCTCTGGCTGATGTGAAAGTGGTGATCCTGGGGCAGGACCCGTACCACAATGACGGACAGGCCCACGGCCTGTGTTTTTCCGTGAAGCCGGATGTGGAGATCCCGCCTTCCCTTGTGAACATTTATCAGGAACTCCATGATGACCTGGGATGTTATATCCCCAATAACGGTTATCTGAAAAAATGGGCGGATCAGGGCGTTATGCTGCTGAACACTGTTCTTACGGTGCGTGCCCACCAGGCCAATTCCCACCACGATATCGGCTGGGAGGAGTTTACCAACGCGGCGATCAAGATCCTCAATGAGCAGGACAGGCCCATGGTATTTATCCTCTGGGGCAGGCCGGCCCAGTCCAAGAAGCCCATGTTAAACAATCCAAAGCACATGATCCTGGAAGCGCCCCATCCCAGTCCCCTTTCCGCGTTCCGTGGATTTTTTGGCAGCAGGCCGTTCAGTAAGACCAATGCCTTTCTTGAAGAACACGGCCTGACGCCTGTGGACTGGCAGATCGAGAATCTATAAAACAGGTATAGTGACCGAAAAGATTACATAAAATGTACAGCATGCAGCCGGAGCAATGCAGTCATGCGGTAAGGAGAATTTATGACTTTAGTTGAAGTGTTGAAGATAATTGTATTGGGTATTGTGGAGGGCTTTACGGAATGGCTGCCCATAAGCAGCACAGGGCATATGATACTGGTGGATGAGATCATCCGGTTAAACCAGCCGGATGCGTTTAAGGACGTGTTTCTGGTGGTGATCCAGCTGGGGGCTATCCTGGCGGTGGTGGTAATGTATTTCCATAAGCTGAACCCGTTCAGCCCTACCAAGAGCAGCCGCCAAAAGGATGCCACCTGGGCCTTATGGATCAAGATCGTGATCGCATGTGTGCCCGCGGCCGTGCTGGGGCTTCTCTTGGATGACTGGATGGAAGCCCATCTGTTTAACGCCTATGTGGTGGCGGCGGCCCTGATCATATACGGCGTGCTGTTCATTGTACTGGAGAACAGCAGCGTCTGCTCCAATCCTCAGATCAATAAGGTGGGGCAGATTTCAGCCAAGACAGCCTTTATGATCGGCATGATCCAGCTGCTGGCCCTGATCCCGGGAACCTCCCGTTCCGGCTCCACCATACTGGGAGCCATGGTGCTGGGCTGCTCCAGGGGCGCTGCTGCCGAGTTCTCATTTTTCCTGGGGATCCCGGTCATGTTCGGAGCCAGCCTTTTAAAGCTGGTGAAATATTTTGTGGCAGGCAATGTATTCACCGGCCCACAGATCTTTTATACGGTCCTGGGAATGCTGATCGCCTTTGTGGTCTCCATCTACTCCATCCAGTTCCTGATGAGTTATGTGCGCAAGCATGATTTTAAGTTCTTTGGATATTACCGGATCATACTGGGCGTGATCGTATTGGCTTATTTTGGAATAACGGCATTGGCCAGTTAACTGGTTTGCAAACGAGTTGAAGAAGTGATGCAAACGAGTTGCAGAAGAGTTAAAAAGAGAAAAGAGAGTTGTCCCGCCGGCGTCCTATACGCCGGCCTTTTTATATCTGATATTTACATCCAAGTACGCCCGGCTTCCCCAAGGTGGATTGAAAAAAGTGATGGAAATAATTTCAGCCGGAAACAAAACACAGCGCCCAAACTAACTGGCAGCTGCGGTTTTGCTTCCGGCTGAGGCGATAGTCAGGAATGATTTCCCGCTTAGTCCAGATTATCGGCGATCTCGTACAACAGCCGCTCTGAGTCTTCCCAGCCCAGACAGGGGTCTGTGATGGATTGGCCGTAGCAGTGCTGGCCGATCTTCTGGCTGCCCGGCTCGATATAACTCTCGATCATAAGTCCCTTGACCAGCTTTTTGATATCGCTGGAATGACGGCGGCTGTGAAGCACTTCCTTGGAGATACGGATCTGCTCCTTGTACTGCTTGTTGGAGTTGGAGTGGTTGGTATCCACAATGCAGGCCGGGTTCTTCAGATCTCTCTTGGCATACAGGTCAAAGAGCAGCTTCAGGTCCTCGTAGTGGTAGTTGGGAATGCACTGTCCCCTTTTATTGACAGCTCCCCTGAGAATGGTGTGTGTCAGCGGGTTCCCCGGGCACTGCACTTCATTGCCCCGGAAGATAAAATCATGAGGCAGCTGGGCGGCCACCACGGAGTTGAGCATAACGGTCAGGTCGCCGCTGGTGGGATTCTTCATACCCACAGGCACATCACATCCGCTGGCTACCAGGCGGTGGTACTGGTTTTCCACAGAGCGGGCGCCCACTGCCACATAGGCCATCATGTCGGAAAGATAGTTCAGGTTGTCGGGATAAAGCATCTCGTCAGCGGTGGCCAGACCTGTCTCACGCAGAACCCTCATATGCATGTGGCGGATGGCCAGGATGCCCTCGAACATATCGGGCTTCTTCTCAGGATCGGGCTGGTGCACCATGCCCATATAACCCTCGCCCGTGGTCCGCGGCTTGTTGGTGTAGACACGGGGAATGATGATGAGCTTGTCCTTTGTTTTTTCCTGAACCTTAACAAGGCGTCCCGTGTAATCGCACACGGATTCCTCATTGTCGGCAGAGCAGGGGCCGATGATCACAATAAACTTGTCGCTTTCCCCGGTGAATACCTTTTTGACATCCTCATCCCTCTGCTGTTTGATCTGTGCCAGCTTCTGGTCCAGAGGGAACTGTTCCCGTATCTCTGCCGGAGTCGGCAGTTTGTTAATAAACGTGAATCCCATTTTCTATATCCTCCCATGTATAAATACCGTGCCGTTATGCGTGGGATCGATCTATATGTAATGCCCCCAGCGCACGGATATGTTCCAATGCTTCATTATAGTATAGAAACAGGGATTCGTAAATAGTGAATCCCACGAAAATGTTGACAATAAAGGCATTTCCAAGTATAAATAGAGACATGGCGGTTTTGGGAGACAATACCTGACCGGGAGATAATACCTGCCGGGAGACAATACCTGACCGGGACACGATCCATAGACGGGGCACAATACATAACCAGGAGACAGAACATAACTATGAAGACAGGGAACAGACAGACCATGGGGACGATCATGGCGCTGGCAGGCGGCATATGCTGGGGTTTTTCAGGATGCTGCGGCCAGTTCTTATTTGAGCAGAAGGCGGTACAGGCACCGTGGCTGGTGACCGTGCGCCTTTTCTTTGCAGGCATCCTTTTGATCCTGACAGGATTTAAGCTGAACGGAAGGGAGAATCTTAATATATTCAGAAAAAAACAGGACGCACTCCATCTTCTGGCCTTTGCTATTTTTGGCATCACCTTCTGCCAGTATACGTATTTTATGGCTATCCAGGCATCCAATGCGGGAACCGCCACGGTGCTGCAGTACCTGTCGCCGGTACTGATCCTTTTGGTGGTGTGCATCCGTGGAAAACGCCTTCCCAAAGGCCTGGAGCTGGGGGCCATCGGGCTGTCGCTCCTTGGCACCTTTGTCATAGGGACCCATGGGGATATCCACACCTTCCATATCTCGGGGGAAGCGCTGTTCTGGGGCCTTTTGGCCGCTGTCAGCTCCATGATCTATACCATGATACCAGGCGGTCTGATCCTCAAATATGATATCTACCAGGTACTGGGATTCGGCATGTTCATGGGCGGCATTGCCATGGGAATATTCGTGCGTCCGTGGACCTGCGCGCCGGTGTGGGATACGGGAACCGTTGGCGCCCTGGCCGGCGTGATCGTGGTGGGGACAGCCCTGGCTTTTGGTCTGTTTTTGCAGGGGGTCAGCCTTATAGGCCCTTTGCGGGGAAGCATTATGGGGAGTGTGGAGCCGGTGTCCGCGGTCATTATTTCCGTGTTTTGGCTGAACACGTCCTTTACCCCTGCTGATTTTATTGGGTTTGCCCTGATCCTGGGAGCTGTGTTTGTGCTGACATTTTCACAGAGGCCCGAATCCCTAAAAAAGGCGGATGCAGGGATAACAGACGGTATTTAGGGCTTGACAAAACAGGGAAGCCTGTCTATAATGGGGATAATTTCATGAATTGGCTATGACGGGAACAAGTAATGATCTGCAAAAGCATACAGAAAGCAGCCGGGTGATGAGAGGCGCATGGAAAGCAGGTCATGAATACATCTTAGAGCTTCACACCCAACGGCGGCTGCCCAGTAGGCTGTGACGGATCCTGCACACGTTATCGTGCTAGAGTATAAAGGAGAGGCATGCACTCCAGTACTCGAAGAGGCGGGCAGCGTGAGCTGTCTGTAAACATCAGGTGGTAACACGGAGCACATGGCTTCGTCCTTTTGAATCAAGAGGACGGGGCTTTTTTAGTACTCAGGAAAACATCTCCCCCTCCCGGGGAAATGCTGCCTGATAGAAAAACGTAAGAATCAAGCCCTTGCATGAAACAGGAAATATGATAAAATATTTAGAGTAGGAAGAGGAGAAAACACCATGCAGATTTACGAAGAATTAGTTGCCAGAGGCTTAATTGCCCAGGTCACAAACGAAGAAGAAATTAAGAAAATGGTAAACGAAGGCAAGGCTGTATTCTATATTGGCTTTGATCCAACGGCTGACAGTCTCCATGTAGGGCATTTTATGGCCCTGTGCCTGATGAAGCGCCTGCAGATGGCAGGCAACAAGCCGATCGCCCTGATCGGAGGAGGCACCGGCATGATCGGAGATCCGTCCGGACGTTCCGACATGCGTACCATGATGACTCCTGAGATCATCCAGCACAACTGTGACTGCTTTAAGAAACAGATGAGCCGTTTTATAGATTTCTCTGAAGGCAAGGCGCTGATGGTCAACAATGCGGAGTGGCTGTTAGAACTTAACTACATTGATTTTCTCAGGGAAGTGGGACCCCATTTTTCCGTCAACAACATGCTGAGGGCTGAGTGCTATAAGCAGAGGATGGAGAAGGGATTAAGCTTCCTGGAATTCAACTACATGATCATGCAGAGCTTTGATTTCTATGAGCTGTTCCAGCGCTATGGCTGCAATATGCAGTTTGGCGGTGATGACCAGTGGAGCAACATGCTTGGCGGCACGGAGTTGATCCGCAGAAAGCTGGGCAAGGATGCCCACGCCATGACCATCACGCTGCTGCTCAACTCCGAGGGCAAAAAGATGGGCAAGACCCAGTCCGGCGCTGTCTGGCTGGATCCCAATAAGACATCTCCCTTTGAGTTTTACCAGTACTGGAGGAATATTGCGGATGCGGATGTACTCAAGTGCCTGCGTATGCTTACATTCCTTCCGATTGAGCAGATTGATGAGATGGACCGGTGGGAAGGCAGCCAGCTGAATAAGGCCAAAGAGATCCTTGCATATGAACTCACCAGCCTGGTGCATGGTGAGGAAGAGGCAGCCAAGGCGCAGGAAGGGGCAAGAGCCCTGTTTGAGTCCGGCGGCAACACGGCTAACATGCCCACATACCAGCTGACAGATGAGGACTTTACCGATGGCGCCATTGACGTGCTGGGCGTGCTTCAGAAGTCAGGACTTTGTGCTTCACGTTCAGAGGCAAGAAGAAATGTGGAACAGGGCGGTGTATCCGTGGATGGGAATGCTGTAAAGGATATCAAGGCAGTTTTCTCAAAGGACCAGTTTGCAGGCGAAGGCCTTGTGTTTAAGCGCGGCAAAAAGAATTTTATGAAGGTCATTGCCAAATAAAAAGTCCTGCGGAGTCAGAAGATTGAGAGGAGGGTGCCGGATGAGCGGTTTCAGACCGGTACGGCAGCTGGGAGCATTTGTGGCTGCAGCTGTCCTAAGTATAGGCTCGGTGTTTGTTTCGGAAGCAGCAGCCGTAAAGCCACAGGTGCCTGTATCCATGCACATGGATATCAACAGCAGAAGGACATCCATCTATGATGGGTATTCCACCTATGTGCTTGGCTACAGGGCATCGGAAAGTGATACATTCACGGTTACAAAAGACAGAAACGACATCAATCTTGATGACGTGACAATGAATTATTATCTTCTCACCTATGACGGTGAGACACAAAAGTATCTGGAATGCACGGTTTATGGCCTGAAGGAGGGAACTCATTATCCCATTGTCCGGCCGGAGACCGTGGAGCGGGAAAAGGCAGCAGGCAATCTCTATGAATACCTAAACCGCTGTTATGTGGTGGAATTCTGTTATGGGGATGCCAGGTCGTCCATGTATTTTTCCGTGTTTCCCGAGGAGGATATGAATGCATACCGCAACATCCTTTTGGGAAAATGGAAAAAAGAGACCCGGGGATGGAAATATGAATATCAGGACGAGGTTCTCACGAACTGGGCCCTGATCAATGAAAAATGGTACTATTTCGGCGCAGACGGATATATGAAGACCGGATGGCAGGATTATAAGGGAGATGTATATTACCTGAGCCCTGACAGCGGTGTGATGCGCGCGGACTGTACCATTGACGGATTCCGTCTGGATTCCAGCGGTAAACGAGTGGATTAAAAACATGAAAAAAGCTGTACCCGGCAGGTATGATGTGCCGGATACAGCTTTTTTATTGCAGATATGTGCTGAGAATATGTGCTGAAAATATGTGGTGCAGATATGTTTTAAAATGCCAACAGCCCCAAATGTTCCAGCAGGATCTTAAGCCCCATAAGGATCAGAATGGCGCCTCCGGCCAGCTCCGCCCTGGATTTGTATTTGCAGCCAAAGGCATTTCCAACCTTTACGCCCACCATGGACAGGGTAAATGTGACAGCGCCGATAAAGGACACGGCAGGAACAATGTCAACGTTCAGGAATGCGAAGGTGACTCCCACGGCCAGAGCATCGATGCTGGTGGCCACGGCCAGAAGGACCATGCCGCGCACATCCAGGGACGCGTTGGCGCAGGACTCGTCTTTTTCAAAGGACTCCTTCACCATGCCGGCGCCTATGAGGACCAGAAGGAGGAAAGCCACCCAGTGGTCGTAGGCACGGATAGCCATGCTGAACTTAGAGCCCAGGAAGTATCCCAACAATGGCATGGCGGCCTGGAATCCTCCAAAGTACAGACCCACGATCAGCGCACCCTTCCAGCTCATCCTGGGCATGGCCAGGCCCTTACAGACAGCAACAGCAAATGCATCCATGGACAGGCCCACGGCAATGATGAATAACTCGGTTAATGACATAGCAGATCCTCCCGTTATTGGTTTAATATATGGAATGGCGTATAAAAAAAGACCCATCTACAGCTCTCTTGCCGTAGATAAGTCTCATTATTTAAAATAAAGCCAGATAGAATCTATCAGCGTGTTGACCTTATTACATGCAGCGCATGCCAATTACTCCCTTATCACTTGCTACATTTTACGTGACATTGGAAGAAAAGTCAAGAATAATTCTCAAAAAAGATCTGAAACAGCGTTTAATTCGTTGATTCAGACCATTGTAAAAAAACAGCCCCTGTGCTAAACTGATAAGAACGTACCGATACTGCGGAAAACAGCAGAAAAAAGGAGTATACAGGGAGTTTACGCGAGATGAAAAAGTCATATGAAATAGACATGTGCAACGGTCCGCTTTTGGGCAAGATCCTTTTATTTTCCGTGCCTTTAATGATGTCAGGAATCCTGCAGCTTTTGTTTAATGCAGCGGATATCATTGTGGTGGGACGGTTTGCAGGCAGCAGTGCCCTGGCGGCAGTGGGATCCACCTCGGCCCTGATCAATCTGCTGATCAATGTGTTTGTGGGCCTGTCCGTGGGTGTCAATGTCCTGGTGGCCAAGTACTATGGAGGCCGCAGGGAAAAGGACATGAGCGAAACGGTCCATACGGCCATTACCACAAGTGTCCTCAGCGGACTGTTCCTGGTGGTCTTAGGCCTGGTGGCAGCCAAACCTCTGCTGCACCTGATGGGGACTCCCGATGATGTGCTGAGCCAGTCCGTGCTGTATATGCGGATCTATTTTCTGGGAATGCCTGTGCTGATGCTGTACAACTTCGGCGCAGCGATCCTGAGAGCCATCGGGGATACCAGGCGCCCTCTTTATTTCCTGTTTGCGGCCGGTATAGTGAACGTGGTTCTGAACCTGTTTTTTGTGATCGGCCTTGGCATGGGGGTGGACGGTGTGGCGTGGGCCACGGTTATATCCGAGCATATATCGGCCCTGCTTGTGTTAAAGAGCCTGATGGAAGCGCCCGGAGCCTTGAAGCTGTCCCTTAAGAACCTGCGGATCCATCCCAAGAAGCTGAAGCGGATCATAAAGATCGGACTTCCGGCAGGAATGCAGGGAGCCATATTCTCCATTTCCAATGTGCTGATCCAGTCCTCGGTCAATTCTTTTGGCTCCATTGCCATGGCGGGAAATACAGCATCCTCCAATATAGAGGGGTTTGTGTATACGGCCATGAACGCGGTGTATCAGACCAATCTAAGCTTTACCAGCCAGAACCTGGGCGGCAGGAAATACAGCAGGATCAATAAGATCATGTACATATGCCTGGGGGTGGTCACCGGAGTTGGCCTGTCCTTAGGGCTGACGGCCGTGCTGGGCGGCAGGATGCTGCTTGGGATCTATTCCTCTGACCCGGAAGTGCTGCGATACGGTATGCTGAGGCTGGGGATCATCTGCACCACCTATTTTCTCTGCGGCATCATGGACTGTATGGTGGGAAGCCTGCGCGGCCTTGGTTACTCCATTATTCCCATGTTCGTTTCACTGACAGGGGCCTGCGGATTCCGTGTGCTGTGGGTGTTCACTGTATTTGCAGCATATCATTCCCTGGATGTCCTATATCTGTCATATCCGGTGTCCTGGGCCATCACCGCGGCAGCCCACATGATCACCTTCCGCAAGATACGCCGCAAGATTCCGAAACAGGATGCAATGCCCATGATTTAGATGCCAATAAAAGATGCAAAAGAAAGGTAACATTACTCTATGCTGTTCAGCTCACTTACCTTTGTATGGTTTTTCCTTCCTGCTCTGGCCCTGATCTATTACCTGATGCCGGGGCGGAAACTTAAAAATGCGATCCTGCTGATCGCCAGCCTGATATTCTATACATGGGGGGAACCCCGCTATGTGGTGCTGGTGCTTTTATCCATTCTGGTCAATTATGTATTTGGCCTTGTCATTGCGGGCCTTGACAGAGGGCCAGGTGTGAAAGCATCCGATGAAAAAGGGCCGGGAGAAATGAAACCGGACAGGAAAAGGCTGGGCAGGAAAAAGCTGGCCCTGGCCGTTTGCGTCATAGCAAACATCTGCCTGCTGGGGTATTTCAAATACTTTAATTTTTTCCTGGAACTGGTTTATACCATTGCGGGAAAAGATGGATTTACACCCAGAAACATTCCTTTGCCCATCGGCATTTCCTTTTATACCTTCCAAGCCATTTCCTATATAGCCGACATATACCGGGGCGTAAAGCCGGTGCAGAAAAATATGTTCAGGCTTGCCCTTTATATATCGCTGTTTCCACAGATCCTTTCAGGTCCCATTGTAAGATACAATGAACTGGAACCGCAGATCACGGGCCGCAGGGAGAGCATTTCCATGCACGCCTACGGCATCAAGCGGTTTGTCTGCGGACTTGCCAAAAAGATGATATTTGCCAATATGTTTGGACAGGTGGTGGACCGGATCTGGGAACTTCCCCTGGAGCAGCTGGGCACGGCCATGGTGTGGTTTACAGTCATTCTATACAGTTTCCAGATTTATTATGATTTTTCCGGTTACTCGGATATGGCCATTGGACTGGGGCGTATGTTTGGCTTTACCTATCAGGAAAATTTTAATTTCCCCTACCTGTCCGCCTCTGTCAGTGAGTTCTGGAGGCGGTGGCATATATCCTTATCCACCTGGTTTAAGCAGTATCTCTACATTCCCCTGGGAGGCAACCGCAAGGGCCTTAATAGGACCTGCGTCAATCTGTTTGTGGTGTTCCTTGCAACGGGACTGTGGCATGGAGCCAGCATGAATTTTATCTGCTGGGGCATCTATTACGGGATATTTATCGTGGCGGAGCGTCTGTGGATCGGAACGCTTTTGGATAAGAATCCATATAAGGTGCTGAACCACGTGTACGCACTGGTGGTGGTAGCTTTCGGGTGGCTGCTGTTCCGTGTGCAGAACCTTCACCAGGCCAAGGTCATGGTCACTGCCATGCTGGTTCCAAAGGCAGGCCTGTGGAATCTCCGTATTTTTATGGACAATCGGATCATTTTCCTCCTGATACTTGCAGTATGCTTTTGCGGTCCTGTTCAGCAGCTGTTTCCTGGGCTTAAAAAGCGGCTGTTTGATGAAGAGCGCATGGGGGTATTGGATGTGGCGGTTATGGCATTCCTGCTCCTTCTCTGTACAATGCTCATGGTCAGCAGTACCTATCAGGCGTTTATCTACTTCAGATTCTGACATACATAAGGGAGTACATTTATGATAAAAAAGATTTTGATCGGGGGATTCTGGGCGCTTGTGCTCCTTCCCAACCTGCTGTTTATGCTGGCCGGGGGCAAGGGGGATGGCGGGGGGACGGAGAACCGGACCCTTGCGGAATTTCCTGTGTTTGAAGCGGATACATATGAAACATTTCCCTCAGCGGTGGACAGTTACATCAACGACCATGCGGCTTTCAGAAACCGCTTTCTCAGCGCCAATTCAGTGCTGAACTTAAAGCTGTTCGGATATGCGGATAACCAGGATGTGATCAGAGGAAAAGACGGCTGGTATTTTTTTGCAGGAGGCATGAGCCTGTACGATGCGCTGGGCACGGAGCCCTTTTATCCGGATGATGTTGCATGGATCGGGAATCAGATCATACGGGCGGCAGATTATTATGAGAGCAGGGGGATCCCGTTTATCGTAATGATACCGCCTAATAAAGAAGGCGTTTACAGGGAATACATGCCGGATTGCTACGGCCGCGTATGGGAGGGGAACAGGCCTGCCCAGCTGGAAGAGTATCTCCGTGAACACTCCGGTATCACGGTGCTGGACCCCAGGGAATATTTTAATGCCAACAGGGACTATACCTGGTACTACAAGACCGATACCCACTGGAATTTTGCAGGGGGATACGTGGGAACGCAGATGATCATAGAAGCCCTGGGCGGTACGCCGGTACCCATTGAGGGTGTGACCGTAACTTATGAGCAGGGGACTCCCGGGGATCTGGTGAACCTGTTCCATTTGCCGGAACGGTTCTGCAGTGAAGAGAATGCGGTGGTGACCGGTTACAGGGATGAGCTGACAGTCAATGCAGAGGATGTGAACGGGGATAAAAACATACTCCATATGTCCACCCCGGGAGCTCCGGACAAAAGGCAGATCGCGGTTATCAGGGACTCATTTGGAACCGCATTGATGGATAAACTGCCCAGATATTTTGCAAATGTGGACTTTTACCACTGGCAGGCATTTGACTATACTATGCTGGAGGAGAATCCGCCGGATGCCATTGTGTACCAGATCGTGGAGAGGGATCTGACCAGGATTCCACAGGATGTAGAAAAGATGCTGCCTCCCTTGGACGCGGAATGATTTTTTAAACTACATCTTTTGTAAATGGATAAAATATCGTATAATCAGATGGGATAGCATGTAATGCTGTGCAATACTCAATATAGAAGCAGAAAAGGAGAAGGAACGTACATGAAGATTTTGAATTATGGCTCATTGAATATTGACTATACCTACAGTGTGGATCATTTTGTAAGGGGTGGGGAGACATTGTCGTCAGACAGCATGAATGTATTTTCCGGCGGAAAAGGGTTAAACCAGTCCATTGCCCTGAGCAAAAGCGGGGCTGAGGTTTGGCATGCAGGCGCGGTGGGAACAGGAGACGGGGACTTCCTGATCCGGCAGCTTCAAAGTGCCGGTGTTAACACGGAGCTGATCGCAGTGCTGGAAGGTAAGACCGGACATGCCATTATCCAGAAGGCAAAAGACGGAGGGAATTGTATCCTTCTCTACGGCGGCGCCAATCAGGAGATCACAAAATCCATGGTGGATGAAGTCATGGAACACTTTGAGGCAGGGGATTACCTGGTTTTGCAGAATGAGATCAGCGAGATCGGTTATATCATGGAAAAGGCCCATGAGAAACAGATGAAGATCGTATTAAACCCCTCGCCCATGGATCACAGGATAGGGGAATATCCACTGGAATATGTGGATTATTTCCTGTTAAATGAAATCGAGGCAGGGGATATATGCAATGAGCAGGGAGAGGGAGAAGCGCTCCTTAGAAAGCTGTCCGCCAAGTTTCCGGGAGCCAGGATCGTCCTGACCCTGGGAGGTGACGGTTCCCTTTACTGGGACGGGGAACGCCTGTTAAAGCAGGGGATCTATAAGGTGGAGGTGGCGGATACCACCGCTGCCGGGGATACCTTTACCGGATTTTTTATCGGAGGCCTGGTGCAGGGCATGGATGCCGCTGCAGCTCTTGAATGGGCTGCAAAGGCAGCGGCGATCGCTGTCTCACGCCAGGGGGCAGCTCCATCCATTCCTTCCAGGGATGAGGTAGACGGGTTCTGATCAAAGGGTACACAGAAGAATACATTAAGAAAACAGGTGATCTAAAAAGCCGTCATTCCATGTTTTTGTTTTGCCAAACAATGGAATGGCGGCTTTCATTTTATTTTTGTGTTGTTGAGAACGGAAATAAGATCATTAAGAAAAGCCGTAGGGAGTCACTGTCTACGAAAAACCGGAAATCCGCCACAGGAAGGGGGAGCAATCGTTTGATTATTCTAAAATTATCAGAATATTTAAACAATTAGTACAATAATCAAGGGTGAAATTGTATTAAAACGGAAACAATTGTAATTAATTGGATTTAAATATAAATAAACTAAAAAGATAATAAAAAAATTAAAAAAGTGTTGACAAATAGAATGCCATTTACTATAATGAAGACAACAAAAGAACAGAGAACAAAAAAGAATTCAAGGAACTGTAGACAATCAGTTCACAAGTAATAAAATCCAAGCAAAGGAGGTACGGACCACCAAAGACTTAATTTTAGTTTAATATATAGTAAAAGAAATTTTATTATATATTAGACCAGGAAAAGCCAATCTACTAAAAAGTGAAACGCTCAGGCAGTAAAGTAATTTTAAGTAATTGATTTAAAGAAACAAAAGAATCCAGTCGATTGGGAAACGATTCAAAGAGTAACAGAGTTTCAAAGATTAAAGAAGTTTTAATGTAAATGAGTAAGTTTACAAAGGAAAACCATTTAATATAAAGAAATAAGTTAACAAATTGGAAAGTTTAAAAAGCAATTGCAGTATTTAAAGAAATAATTTAAAGATACAAGCTGTTAAAAAGTGAAACATTTATAAAACAATGGATGATAACATTTTCATGAAACTATCTCAAGAGTATTAATCAAAAGATCAGATATCGGTTTAGTGATATGACGAGAAAGTATCATTAGAACGAATTCAATTAATACCGGATAGTAGGGTACAAAGAAGTAAGGAAAATGGATCAGACATAAGTAGTTAGATGAAGTAGTAAGAGCGAAGTAGCAGATAGTAGAATGGTGTAACAACTTAATATAGAAATAAAAAGAAACAATTGTTTCAGAAAAGTGAGGCTTGGTCCAATGGACGAGATAGTCTGGAGACGAGTATCGTAATCGAGAACGTGGTTAGTCAAAGATTCGATACTCGTCTTCCTTGTTGTTTAGAGCACGTTTGAAACACACACAGTTGAGACATGCTCTGAAGATATGTATATGGAATGAGTGGAATCAGGCGTTTTACAGGCCAGGGAAAAGGAAATGCTGGCAGGTAGGCGCTTTTTTGTTGGAGTTACGCTGTTTTCCTAATTTACAGTCCCTCCAGATCAAAGGGAGGGGTATACTCTTCCCTGGCGCTGCTCTTTTGCTGCATAAACCCCTGAGTCAGACCCAGTTCAATCGCTGTGTCCACCACACGGTTGTACTCGTAGGTGGTGATGCGGCGGTTCAGGCCGGGATATTCGCTGCTGTGGTGAAAGGGGGTATACTGGCTCATAAGGCTGATCAGATACCGGCCTTCAGGCAGATGATCTTTCATCCAGTGAAGCAGGGCAATGGAATCATCCTTGTGTCCGGGAAGGACCATATGGCGTATGATAACGCCCTTTTTCAGCAGGGGAAAGGAGGAGACGCTTTCCTGGCCTGGGAGGTGATCCTGGTCCGGGTTGTGATCCTGGTCCGGGTTGTGATCCTGCCATACAGGGGCGCCGGTCTGACGGATCATCTGCCGGATGGCGGCAGAGGACTGCTCAAAGTAATCAGATGCCCTGGAATACTTAAGGGCAAGCCGGTTATCATAATACTTGAAGTCAGGAAGCCATATATCCACATAGTCCTTTAGGGCCAGAATCATCTCTGTGGTTTCGTATCCGCCGCAGTTGTAGACAACGGGTATGGTAAGTCTGTCCCGCACCATATCCAGGGCAGATGTGATGTGGGGCAGGTATTGGGTGGGAGTGACCAGGTTGATGTTGTAGGCCCCCTGGGATTCAAGATTCAGGAAAATCTGCGCCAGTTCTTCTGCGGTCAGTACTTTGCCGAAATTGTCACTGCTCAGTTCCCAGTTTTGGCAAAAGCAGCATCTTAGGGTGCAGCCGGAAAAGAACACGGTCCCGCTTCCGCCTCTTTCCTGTTCAGGACCGCTGATACACGGTTCCTCCCAGTGGTGGAGGGCAGCCCTGGCAGCTTTCAGCTCATGGCCGCAGCCGCAGTAGCCGGTGGTTTCCAGGCGGTTGACACTGCAGGCCCTGGGGCATAGGGTACAGGCGGTATATCTGTCAAATGGTATGGGGATTCTCTGATTCATGGCTCATGGTTCTCCTAAATGGTATAGTCCTGCTGTTCCGGCAGGCGGTGATGTTCCCTGTATTCCTTGGGGGAGACACCGTACTCCTTTTTAAAGGCCCTGAAAAAGCTGGTGTAGTCCTTAAAACCGTACTGATGGTAAACATGGCTGATGGGCTGGTCGGACAGGATGGCGTTCTTGCTGGCATGAAGGCGCTTTTTCAGGATATACTGGTGAAGGGGGATCCCCATATTGTCCTTAAATATGTGGGATATGTGATATTTACTCACATAAAAAAAGGAGGACAGGCTGTCCAGGCTCAGATCACCCTCCAAATGCCGGTTAATGTAGTCGCAGATGTTCAGGTAGAGCACATTTTCATAGACCACTGACTTTTGGTGAAGGCTGTCATAAAGCAGCCGGTTGATATATACCAAAAATGACACGGCCATAAGTTCTGCCGTCAGGCGATGGAAGGCGCGGCCGCTGGCCGACTCCTCGATCAGGTCCGTAAGCTTACCCTGTATCTCCTGGGTGGTGATGGTGTCGGTATGAAAACGGTAGGTCTGATGGCTCTGGGCATAGTCAAAACCATAAGCCAGCTCCTCATCTGCCTGGCGCAGTGTTTTGAAGTAATCCGCTCCCAGCCAGAATACAAAGCGGCGGTATGGTTTGTCATGGGAAAGAAATTCCGGATAGTGGGGAGTGGAGGGTGGGACCAGCAGACAGTCACCGTACTCCAGATGATAACTTTTGTTTCCCACATGGTATTGTACATCGCCTTCCAGGAAAAAATAGAATTCATAATAATCGTGTTCATGGGCAGCCACGGATTTTAAGGTAGTGTCATTGTAATAAAACAGCTCAAAGTCAACGGGCTGCATGTATTGTCTTGTATTAAAGTCCGAGGATATCTGTTTTTTCACAGGGAGTTTCCTTTCTGGGGCAGTTTGTGCGCGGGCGCAGGAGCAGGTATAAACCGTGTGGTGAGGTATTATTTTACCCAATCTTAGCATGAAACAACAACATTTGCAATATGTTGGGCAAGTATCACTATGGACGGGAATGCTGTATCTGATATAATAAAATTAAATAAAGGGACATCCATTAACCAACAATTTTAAGGAGGAGTTTATACATGAAATTATCATTCAGATGGTACGGAGAAGATGACAAGGTAACCTTGGAGAACATCCGCCAGATCCCGGGAATGCAGTCTATTGTAACAGCTGTTTATGATGTGCCGGTAGGTGAGGTATGGAGCCGTGAAAGCATTGCCAAGTTAAAAAAGCAGGTTGAGGATGCGGGCCTTGGATTCGATGTGATCGAGAGTATTCCGGTTCATGAGGATATCAAGCTGGGTAAGCCAACCAGGGATAAATATATTGAGAACTACTGTGAGAACATCCGCCGTGTGGCTGAAGCCGGTATCAAGTGTGTATGCTATAATTTCATGCCTGTATTTGACTGGACAAGAACCCAGTTGGACCATGAGCTGGGTGATGGATCCACTTCACTGGTATATTATCAGGAGCAGGTGGACGCAGTGAATCCTCTGAACAGCGACAGCGATCTGACTCTTCCGGGATGGGATTCCAGCTACACAAGAGAAGGATTAAAGGCAGTTGTTGAGGAGTACAATAACCTGACCGAGGATATGCTGTGGGATAATGTAAAATATTTCCTGGAAAGAGTGATCCCGGTTGCGGCAGAGTGTGATGTGAACATGGCAATCCATGAGGATGACCCATGCTGGAGCATTTTCGGTCTGCCGAGAATCATTACCTGCGAGGAGAACCTGGACCGCTTCTTAAAGCTGGTGGATGACAAGCACAACGGTATCACGCTGTGTACCGGTTCCCTGGGCTGCTCCGCTAAAAACGATGTGGTGAGAATGGCCGGAAAGTATGCTGCCATGGGCAGGATCCATTTTGCACACATCAGAAATGTGGCTGTTCTGGACAATGGATTTGAGGAGAGAGCACATCTGTCTTCCTGCGGTTCCCTGGATATGTTCGGAATTGTAAAGGCACTGGTGGATAACGGCTTTGACGGCTATGTGAGACCTGACCACGGACGTATGATCTGGGGTGAGACAGGACGCGCAGGATATGGTCTGTACGACAGGGCTCTGGGCGCAACATATCTCAACGGTCTGTTTGAGGCAGTGGAGAAGATGAGCAAGTAATAGACTTTCATGGATAGATCGAATAAAGGGATCAGGGTAGAGTGCGCTGGTCCCTTTTTTTACATAGAAACCATGTACAAAACCAAATGGAGGGAGGTTAAAGGTATGGTATTCGGAACGGATCTGACCGGAAAGATGGCTGTGGTCACAGGAGCGGGCGGGATTTTGTGCGGTATGTTTGCCAGGACTCTGGCAGGGGCAGGGGCATCAGTGGCCCTGTTGGATATCAATCTGGAGGCGGCTGAGAAAATTGCAGGCGAGATACGGGACATGGGCGGCACCGCCTCGGCCTATGAGGTGGATGTAATGGACAAGGATATGCTGGAAAGCGTCCATGCCAGGGTCCTGGCGGAACTGGGCCCCTGTGATATCCTGGTAAACGGAGCAGGAGGCAACCAGGCCTGCGCCAATACATCCAAGGAGTATTTTGAGATGGGCGACATTGAAGGGGATGTGGTCACATTTTTCGATCTGGAATATGGGGGCATACAGAAGGTGCTGGATCTGAATTTCCTGGGGGCATTCCTTACCTGTCAGGTGTTTGCAAAGGATATGGTGGGAAGGGACGGGTGCAATATCCTGAATATTTCCTCTGCCAGTGCGAAGCGGCCCCTGACCAGGATACCGGTATTCAGCGGGGCCGTGGCGGCTCTCAGCAATTTTACCCAGTGGCTGGCCGTGCATTTTGCCAGGGCAGGCATCCGGGTCAATGCCATTGCGCCGGGGTTTTTTGTGACACGGCAGAATGAGAGGCTTTTGTATGAGGAGGACGGCGCCCCGGCAGCCAGGGCGGCCAAGGTACTGGCCGCAACCCCTATGGGCCGGTTCGGAAAGCCGGAAGAACTCAATGGGGCCCTGCTTTTCCTTCTCAATAACGAGGCTGCCGGTTTTATCACCGGGGTGGTTCTGCCTGTGGACGGGGGATTCGGGGCAAATGCAGGGGTTTAACATGCATGTTCCGTTACGTATGTTCTGTCATACATCCCTTGAATGTCCTTTGATCCCCCTCGCCTAAGCTGCTCCTAAATGTCCGCAATACCCCAACATAAGGTTCATCAGGCAGGTGTTTTCCTGGAACGGCTGAGATATTTGGGAAGGCCCAGCTCCATGATCCGCTCCGGTTCCCCTGCAATGAGAGGCAGTGCGTACTCCAGGAATTGGGGACCGATATCCGTACCCTTTTGGGTGATCCAATCCACCGGAAAGCCCTTTTCCTTGTTGCAGACATTGCAGACATCCGTCAGCCCGTATTCCAATTCATAGGAAGGGGTATGGCGGCGGGAACAGGTGACCATGCACCCGGTGGCGCCGCCCAGCATCTGTTGAACAGCGGTTCGTCCGGACAGGACTGCTTCGTGCACATCCGCGGCAGATGCCAGCAGGCTGCTGCACCGCTGATTTACATTCAGTTCCACGGAACGGACTTTTACATGGAAGCGATTGCGCACATAGCTTTCAAGAAGCTTGGCGCTTCCAGTGAGCATTTTGTGGCCAAAGGTGTCCAGGCTGGCCTCATTGGCATATTCACAAATAAATCTTCCATGTTTATCCCTGATGCCTTCGGATACGCAGACCACCACATTGGGCTGCTGATCCAGGGCATTTTTTACATTTTCCAAAAACTGTTCCATGTCAAAGGGAACTTCCGGCATATAGATAAGGAGAGGGTTGTCTCCAGGGTGCTTTCTTGCCAGAACGCTGGCCGCAGTGACCCAGCCGGCATGGCGGCCCATAAGCTCCACAATAGTGACTGCGGGCTGCTGGTATACCGAGGCGTCCAGGCATATTTCCCTGACCGTGGATGCCACATATTTGGCAGCGCTGCCGTAACCCGGTGTGTGGTCCGTGACAGGAAGGTCGTTGTCTATGGTTTTAGGTACCCCAATGAATGATACGTTTTCATGGCGCAGACGGGCACAGCGGGACAGCTTGTCCACTGTATCCATGGAGTCATTGCCGCCGATATAAAGGCAGGCGCCAATGCCCAGTGAGGTGAATTTTTCAAATAAAAGCCCGTAAACAGGGGCGTCCAGATTCTCGGGAAGCTTATAGCGGCAGGAGCCAAGATATGCCGCCGGGGTCTGCTTTAACAGCAAAAGGTCCTCCGCGGTCAGCTCTTGTGAAAGATCCATGCAGCGGCCTGAGAGGAAACCCTCGATTCCGTTTACCATGCCGTAAACCGTGTCTATGTGTTCAGGATGGGCTTTTCCCTCGGTGATGACTCCGTATAAACTGGCGTTAATGACAGCAGTGGGCCCTCCGGACTGGCCAACCAGAATGTTTTTTCTCATGATGCTTCTCCTTGATATTCTCTTTGATGTTAGGCAAGTACGCATATGAGTATATAATAAATGTAAAGACAATGCAATCCACTCTTGTAAACATGCATAGAAATGTAATCCAATTTTGTATATTATGCCAATTGAAATTGAAATGACTATGTGCTAACCTGTATACAGATTTAAAAAGTTGTATACAAGTTGATAGGTTGGAATACAACCTCGCAGCCAAAGGAGGATTTAAGTAATGGATATTCGTTATTCTGCAAACCAGAGAGATGTGAAGCGCTATACCACAGAGGAATTAAGGGATGAATTCCTGATCCGGAACCTGTATGTGGAGAATGAAGTGGTTGCCGTGTATTCACACGTGGACCGTATGGTGACATTGGGATGTATGCCCACAACCGAGACTGTTTCCATTGATAAGGGAATTGACTGCTGGAAGAATTTCGGCACTCATTTCTTCCTGGAGCGCCGTGAGGTGGGTATTTTTAATATTGGAGGCGCTGGAAAGATCGTAGCTGACGGCCAGGAATTCAACATGGGATATAAGGACTGTCTGTATATTACCAAGGGAACCAAGGAGGTTTACTTCTCCAGCCAGGATGCCTCTGCTCCGGCCAAGTTCTACATGGTAAGTGCACCGGCCCATACTTCTTTTACCACCACCTATATCCCCATTGAGAAGGCTGCCAAGAGGCCATGCGGCGCTGCCGAGACTGCCAATAAGCGCGTGATCAACCAGTTCATCCACCCGGATGTGCTTCAGACCTGCCAGCTGTCCATGGGCATGACGGTTCTGGAAGAGGGCAGTGTATGGAATACTATGCCGGCCCATACCCATGAGCGCCGTATGGAGATCTATATGTACTTTGAGGTTCCGGGAGACAACGTGGTATTCCATATGATGGGAGAGCCCACCCAGACAAGGCATATCATCATGAAGAATGAGGAAGCTGTCATCAGCCCGTCCTGGAGCATCCACAGCGGAGCCGGTACATCCAACTATACATTTATCTGGGCCATGGGCGGAGAGAACATGGAGTTCGATGACATGGATACCATGATGCCGAATCAGATGATGTAGGGGCAGACAGATAAGAATCAGGCAGATGCAGAACGAGTAGATGCAGAACATATCACAGGTTTTAGGAGGATAAGGAAATGAACGAATATTTACAGAATTTTTCACTGGAAGGTAAGATTGCCCTGATTACAGGCGCATCCTACGGAATCGGTTTTGCCATTGCAAAGGCCATGGCAGGAGCCGGTGCAACCATTGTTTTTAACGATATCAAGCAGGAGCTGGTGGACAAGGGCGTGGCAGCATACAAGGAAGAGGGAATCGAAGCACACGGCTATGTGTGTGATGTCACCAACGAAGATGCTGTGAATGAACTGGTATCCGTAATTGAGAAGGAAGTGGGCGTGATCGATATCCTGGTCAATAACGCAGGGATCATTAAGAGGATCCCCATGTGTGACATGTCGGCTGCCGAATTCAGACAGGTGATCGATGTGGATCTCAATGCTCCATTTATTGTATCAAAGGCAGTTATCCCCGGCATGATCAAGAAGGGCCATGGCAAGATCATCAATATCTGTTCCATGATGAGTGAGCTGGGCCGTGAGACTGTTTCCGCTTATGCGGCAGCCAAGGGCGGATTAAAGATGCTTACTAAGAACATTGCTTCCGAATACGGCGAGTACAATATCCAGTGCAACGGCATTGGACCCGGCTATATTGCCACTCCTCAGACCGCGCCTCTTCGTGAGATCCAGCCTGACGGGTCCAGACATCCATTTGACCAGTTCATTATTGCCAAGACTCCAGCCGGCCGCTGGGGCGAGGCAGAGGACCTGGGCGGACCAGCTGTATTCCTGGCTTCCGAGGCATCTAATTTTGTGAACGGTCTGGTATTATACGTGGACGGCGGTATTCTGGCATATATCGGAAAGCAGCCTAAATAACAGAAAATTGGGGAAGTATCCCCAAAGAGGTGCCTCCAGGTCAGGATTTCCTGGAGGCATCGGATCAGTGACGGATAACTGTATGGGGGTGACACCATGGGAGAAGAGAATTTTAAGAACCGCGGAGAGCTTGTATT
Organism: Enterocloster citroniae; assembly: GCF_040545455.1. Classification (NCBI taxonomy): domain Bacteria; kingdom Bacillati; phylum Bacillota; class Clostridia; order Lachnospirales; family Lachnospiraceae; genus Enterocloster; species Enterocloster citroniae. Next base: position 240,175 of record NZ_JBEPLZ010000002.1, read on the forward strand.
TGAGACCCTGAAGCGGGAAATCCTGGATCTGAGGCTTAAGCCTGGACAGATGATCAGTGAAAATGATATATGTGACCGCTTTGGCGTGTCCAGGACTCCTGTGAGGGATGCCCTCAGGCTTTTGCAGGAACAGGGCTTTGTGGAGACCGTTCCCTACAGGGGGACTTATGTCACTCTTTTAAGCCTGGATAATATCAAGCAGATGATCTATATGCGGGTAGCGGTGGAAACCATGGTACTCAGGGATTTTACCCAGGTCCGCACACCCATGGTCATGGAGGACATCCGGCATGCCATTGCCCAGCAGAAGGCTTTGACCCAGGAACCCGGATTTGAACCTGAACAGTTTTATCATATGGATGCGCAGATGCACTCCATCTGGTTCTGGGCAGTGAAGCGCCAGAAGCTTTGGGAAATGCTTCAGGCCCAGCAGCTCCATTACACCAGGTTCCGTATGCTGGATTTTATAACGGAAACGGATTTTGAACGCATCATAGGGGAACATGAGGAATTGTTTCAGCTGATCTCCCAGGGAGATGAAAAGGGGTTGGAGGAATCCCTCAAGGAACACCTGTATTACAGTATGAAGCGCATGCGCCATTCCATAGAAGTGGATTACAAAGATTATTTTGAAGAAGAACCAGAAGAAGGACGGTTTGTCATATGACAGGCCGTTTTATTTTATGAATATTTTGTAACGGTTCAGGACGGCTTATCTTCTTGACCGGAAAAGCCGGTCAAGAAGCATCAGATGTCCATCCGATGTGAAAATGGGTGCAAACAGACCTATAAGCAAGCTTAACGCCCGCTTTTGCCCCCATTTTTCCGCTGTTCAGAACTGTTATAATATTTTCTTTCATCCGGATTTTCCTTTAGATAATCCTCCAGATCTTCAGGGGAGAGATGGGAGCGGACTTCCTCAAAGAAGGCTGCTCCGTCCATGGATGCAAATTCCAGAAGCCGTCTGGCCACCTCCTGATCCTCTGCCAGTTTTTCAATGCGTTCTTTGGTAAAGTAGTTCATGATTGATTCTGCCTTTCAATGTCTGATTTTGTCAGTTTATACATCCTATCTCCTATAGTATATTCGTAATTGCGAAGATATTCAATATCCTAAATCTATTTTATGCTTAATCTATCAAGCGGATTGTCAGCTGGTGCCGCAGCAAGACGCCGGGACTTACGCGAATACAGGAGTTTGGAATGATAGATTATACGCCATTTTGGAAGACACTGGAACGTTCAGAAGAAAACTGGTATACCCTGACAAAACGCCACCATGTGTCTGACAGTACCCTACACAGACTGAAGCATAACAAGGACGTATCCATGAAGACAGTGAACGACCTGTGCAGGATATTGAATTGTGATATAGAGGATATTGCGGTATATGTGGCTTCTGATCAGGACCAGAAGCTGTAGAAGGGTGTCTGAAACTGGATATGGTTGGATGGATATAGCTATCCCCGGCAGGCAGGTCGTGTGACTTGCGGATGCAGGGGATTTTTTCTGTTCCCGGTTTTATAATAATATGTTTATTTTGGGATTGCGTCTTCCAAAAAGGAGAAAACTAGTATAAAATATTTTCAGGAATTGAATAAAATGTAAGGACAGGAGGCAGGGCATGGATACAGGGCATGGAAAAGGAAAAAGTCCGGGATACTTTGGCAGGATGTGGCTATCCTGCTCCCTGGAGCAGAAGGTGCGCTATATTTCACGTTCTGCAGCCGCAGTGGTGATTCTGTCCATAGCAGCCAATATTCTGGTGGCGGGATTTGGAATGCGGGAATTCAGTTCGGTTCTTAGGAATAATTCCCAGACCCTGTCATTCTGGTCCGCTATGTCGGAGGAGAGCAATGCCTTTGTGTCCCTGGTGAATGACGGGAATGAAGAAAACAGGATGAAATTTGAGACGGCTAGGAATGGGGCTGTGTCGGCTCTTCGGTCCCTGCCGTTTGATTATGGTAAGATCGGGGCCGAGCGGTATGCGGGAACCTGGTCCATTTCCAATCTATATGAGAACTATGCCAGGGCAAGGGATGAGTTCCTTAAGATGGATGAGGACGATCAGGATTATCTGGAACGTCTTTACACCATTTACCGTGTTCAGGGATATCTGGGCACCCACGCGGCCAGACTGGAGCAGATGACCGTGGAGATGGGGAATGAGAGTTATCAGAGGCAGCAGCCTTTGCTGGTGATGGTTCCCATAATCAGTATTCTCTGGGGGGCGGCAGCTCTTTTGATGCTGAGGTGGTTAAAACAATCGGTCAGCCGCAGTATTGTGCGTCCTGTGGTGGAACTGGCCGAGGATTCACGGCGTATAGGGGAAAATGATTTCTCAGGGCCGGATATACAGGCAGAGGGGGATGACGAGATAGCAAGTCTGGTCAGGGCCTTCTGTACCATGAAAGCATCCACCAAAGGATATATCGCTGCCCTGACAGAAAAGCATGAGGCGGAGAAACAGCTGGACGCCGTGCGGCTCCAGATGCTGAAAAACCAGATCAATCCCCACTTCCTTTTTAACACGCTGAACATGATCGCCAGTACGGCCCAGATTGAGGACGCAGGCGCCACGGAAAAGATGATAACCGCCCTCAGCCGTTTGTTCCGCTACAATCTTAAATCCACCGACTCGGTGATGCCTCTGGAGCGTGAGCTGAAGGTGGTGCAGGATTACATGTATCTGCAGAGGATGCGGTTTGGGCAGAGGCTTAGCTGCAGCTATGACTGCCGGCCCGATACCTTGGAAGTGCTGGTGCCATCCTTTGCCCTTCAGCCCCTGGTGGAAAATGCCATCATACACGGTATATCACCTGGAAGCCAGGGCGGGAGGATCCATATACGCTCCTGGATGAGGGGAAGGAGGCTGTGGATCTCGGTGGCGGATACAGGCATTGGAATCGATGAAGAACGCCTTGTGGAGATCCAGGAAGCATTGAAGCAGGGGGATGAGAAGGCCACCGGAGTAGGACTTGGGAATATTTACCGAAGGGTCCATGGAATGTACCAGGACGGGGAGGTGTTCCTGTACAGCAGGAAGGGCTGCGGTACTGTGGTGCAGATGGCTTTTACGGGAGAGGCGCTTAAGTGAATGGAAAGGATGAGAGCATGAGCAGGTATCGTATATTATTGGCTGATGATGAGCAGATTGAGCGGATGGCCCTTGCCAAACGGCTGAACCGGCATTTTGGGGACAGCCTGGATATCAGTGAGGCAGTCAATGGAGCAGAGGCGCTGGAGGTATTTGGAAGGGAACAGAGCCAGATCGTGATTATGGATATTTCCATGCCGGAGATGAATGGGGTGGAGGCCGCGGAGCGGATCCGGTCCATGGATGAGGACTGTATCATCATATTCCTCACCGCCTATGATGATTTTGCCTATGCTAAGAGGGCCATTGTCATCCGCGCCCTGGACTACCTGTTAAAACCCTGCGATGAGGAGGAACTGGTCTCTGTTATGGAAGAAGCCATGCGGCTGACTGACCGCAGGGAGGGACAGAAGCAGACGATGGAGGCTGGCAGGGCTGGTGGGGGAGCAGCAGGTGAGTCAGCTGGCGGGGTGGCAGGCGGAGCAGCAGGTGCGTCAGTTGGCAGGTCGTCCGGCGGAGCCGCTGTCGGGTCGTCCGGAGGGGTGCCTGGTGATCATGCCGGCGGGCAGAATCTTCCCATGGACCATGGGGAGGAAGAAGGCGGAGCCGGTCGTATGGCTCAGACCGCGGAAACCATGCGGGAATATATACGGAACAATTATATGAAGGAAATATCCATGCAGGATGCGGCCAGAGTCATGAATTATTCGGATGCCTATTTCTGTAAGCTGTTTAAACAGTGTTTTGACCAGAATTTTACTTCCTATCTTACAAATTTCCGTATCAGCGAGGCAAAGAAACTTTTAAGGAACAGGAATGCAAGTGTCAAGGATGTAAGTCTTCAGGTGGGATATTATGATTCCAATTATTTTGCAAAGGTGTTTAAGCGGATCACAGGGGTCATTCCCTCAGAGTACAGGGACAGCCTGTCATCCGGGCCGTCCGGGGAATAAGGGTTTATCCTTGTGTTAAGAAAATGACAAAATCTTCTCCCCCAATGACAAACTTTTACGGTACAAATAAAATGCCCCGGGCTATATAATTAAGAAAGTGTTAAGGAAGGCGCCAACACCTTAATGTGTTCTGGATTGTACAGCTGCAGGGGTTATTTTTATGCAGTATGAGATGGAGGATTTCAGTCCAGAATAATAACAAAGGATTTTTACCGTATAAAGGGAAAGGAATGGGAAATGGTGAGGAAATTCATGAAGAAACTGGCAGCAGGTATGCTGGCAGCTGTGGTAGCTGCCGGCCTTACGGGCTGTGGCTCTGTGACATCCGGGAAGCGGATCATCCGTATCTCCCATGCACAGTCGGAAACACATCCGGAGCATCTGGGGCTGCTGGCATTTAAGGAATATGTGGAAGAACGCCTGGGAGATAAGTATGAGGTTCAGATCTTCCCCAACGAGATCCTTGGATCTGCTCAGAAGGCCATAGAGCTGACTCAGACAGGTGCCATTGATTTTGTGGTGGCTGGAACAGCCAATCTGGAGACATTTGCAAGTGTGTATGAAATTTTCAGTATGCCGTACCTGTTTGATTCAGAGGAAGTGTATAAGTCGGTGATGCAGGATACGGATTATATGGAACAGGTGTATGAGTCCACGGACGAGGCGGGATTCAGGGTGGTGACATGGTATAATGCAGGCACCAGAAATTTTTATGCAAAAACGCCCATCCATACGCCGGATGACCTAAAGGGCAAAAAGATCAGGGTTCAGCAGAGCCCTGCCAGCGTTGCCATGGTAAATGCATTTGGCGCAGCCGCTGCTCCCATGGGATTTGGTGAGGTATACACCGCCATCCAGCAGGGAGTGATCGATGGGGCTGAGAACAATGAGCTGGCCCTTACCAACAACAAGCACGGTGAGGTTGCAAAGTATTATGCCTACAATAAGCATCAGATGGTTCCGGACATGCTGGTAGCCAACCTTAAATTCCTGGAAAGCTTAAGCCCTGAGGAATATGAGATATTCAAGGATGCGGCAGCCCTGTCCACCCAGGTGGAAATGGACGAGTGGGATAAGAGCATTGAGGAGGCAAAGAACATTGCCGTAAACGACATGGGAGTGGAGTTCATAGACGTGGATGTGGATGCGTTTAAGCAGAAGGTCCTTCCTCTCCATGAGACCATGCAAAAGGAAAATCCAAAGATCGTAGACCTGTATCAGCACATTCAGGAAGCAAATGAAAAAGCAAAGGGAGGACAGTAGGATGGAAGGCATGCATAAAGTAAGAGCCGGTATTATGCGGATCCTGGGTATTGTAATCATATGCCTGTTTGCCATGATGACCGTGATCGGCACCTATCAGATCGTAACCAGATATTTCTTTAACCGCCCCAGCACTGTTTCAGAGGAGCTTTTAACTTATTCCTTTACCTGGATGGCTTTGCTTGCCTCCGCTTATGTATTTGGAAAAAGGGACCATATGCGCATGGGATTCCTGGCAGATAAGATCACTGGTCCGGCAAGGAAATGTCTTGAGATTGCCATTGATCTGCTCACATTTGCATTTGCCGGTGTTGTAATGGTGTATGGAGGTATTTCCATTACAAAGCTGACCATGATCCAGACCACGGCGTCTCTTCGTGTACCCATGGGTTACATCTATGTGATCGTGCCTGTGACCGGCCTGCTTATCATGCTGTTCAGCCTGATGAACGCGGCGGATATGATGCACAGGGACTTTAGCGGAAAGGAGGAGGCGTAAGAGATGAATATAGCAGTAGTCTGCGGACTGATCATTCTGGTACTTTTAGTTGTAATGCTTTTAGCCGGCGTTCCCATTGCGGTTGCCCTGGCAGTGTCATCCATTTGTGCGATCCTCCCTGTCCTGAATACAGGGGCGGCCGTGCTTACGGGCGCACAGAGGATATTTTCCGGTATTTCCGTGTTCAGCCTTTTAGCCATTCCATTTTTTATCCTGGCCGGAAATATCATGAACAAGGGCGGGATCGCCATCCGTCTCATTAATTTTGCAAAACTTTTCACCGGCAGTATCCCCGGCGCACTGGCACATACCAATGCGGTTGCCAATATGCTTTTTGGAGCTATTTCCGGTTCCGGTACAGCGGCGGCATCTGCCATGGGCTCCATTATCGGGCCTATCGAGGAGGAGGAGGGATATGACAGGGACTTCTCCGCGGCGGCCAATATAGCCACGGCGCCCACCGGTCTTCTGATCCCTCCCAGCAATGTAATGATCACGTATTCACTGGTCAGCGGAGGTACCTCTGTGGCGGCTCTGTTTATGGCGGGATATATTCCGGGAATCCTTTGGGGATTGGCATGTATGGCGGTTATCTTTTATTTTGCAAAGAAAAAAGGGTACCGCAGCACTATTAAATACAGTTCCAGTGAAAAGGTAAAGGTATTTTTCCAGGCTATTCCCTGCCTTTTGATGATCGTGATCGTGATAGGCGGTATTATCAGCGGTATCTTTACCGCAACCGAGGGAAGCGTGGTGGCAGTTGTGTACAGCCTGATCCTGTCCCTGTTTTTTTATAAATCCATCAAGCTGTCTGAACTGCCAAAGATTTTTCTGGACAGTGCGGAGATGACAGGTATTATCATTTTCCTGATCGGTGTGTCCAGCATCATGAGCTGGGTTATGGCATTTACCGGCATACCAAGCGCTGTGTCCGAGGCCATGCTTGGGATCAGTGATAACAGGTATGTGATCCTGTTTATCATCAATATCCTGCTGTTGATCATCGGCACTTTCATGGACATGACTCCTGCCTGCCTGATCTTCACGCCCATCTTCCTGCCCATCTGTCAGGCATTGGGGATGAACACCGTACACTTTGGTATTATGATGATATTTAACCTTTGTATCGGTACAATCACACCTCCGGTGGGGACCACGCTGTTTGTAGGCGTTAAGGTTGGAAAGACAAAGATTGAGAATGTAATAAAGCCGCTGCTCCTTTATTTTGCAGCCATCTTTGTGGTGCTGTTACTTGTATCCTATGTACCTATCCTGTCCATGTGGCTTCCGGGGCTGCTGGGATACGTGTAATGGGTGAGCCGGTGTAATATGCAAGAGGTAGAAATTGTGCAGATGACAGAATCTTTATAGATGGAAAGATCTTATAGATGAGGGAATGGAGAGTGCCGCTGCCGCGGTTTATGCATACATTGTGTGCAGCGGCAGCGGCAGTTTTCTTGTAACATATCCACCCCGCCTCTCATAAGTGAGGGAAGGATTAGAGCCCAGGTGAAAATGTTAGGGAAAACAGGTTGTAGTCCGGGCTGAATTCTGTTATAGTACATAACGTATGTTTCAATATTCAGACAGATGAGGATAGGAAAATGACGGAAATACTGATAAAGGCAGCGTCTTTTGTGGCCATAATCGTGGTGGGTTATGTGCTGAGGCGCAGGGGTTTTTTTAAGGAAGAAGATTTTTATGTATTGTCAAAAATTGTATTAAAGATCACGCTTCCCGCTGCGATCATTTCAAATTTTTCAGGGATTGATATGAAGCCCTCCATGCTTCTTCTAAGCCTGCTGGGACTGGGCGGCGGCGTGATCTTTGTGACCATGGCGTTTCTCATAAGCATTGGGAAAAGCGGAGAGGAAAGAGCGTTTCATATAATAAATATGTCCGGATACAATATAGGGAATTTCACTCTGCCTTTTGCGCAGGGATTCCTGGGGCCATTGGGAGTGGTGGCAACCAGTCTGTTTGATTCCGGTAATGCCCTGGTTTGCCTGGGCGGTTCCTACAGCATTGCATCCATGGCAAAGGGAGGCAAAAGCGGATTCAGTATCAGGCCGGTCATAAAATCCCTTCTCACATCCGTTCCCTTTGACGCGTATCTGCTGATGACAATTCTTTCACTGCTCCACCTTTCACTGCCGTCCCCGGTGGTGTCTTTTACCGGGATCATTGCCAATGCAAATGCCTTTATGGCAATGTTGATGCTGGGTGTGGGATTTAAGATGACAGGGGACAGAAGCCAGCTGGGGCGGATCGTGAAGATATTGGGAATACGGTATTCCATATCCATAGCCCTGGCATTGGCATTTTATTTTCTGCTGCCTTTTGCGCTGGAATACAGGCAGGCGCTGACCATCTTGGCATTAAGCCCCATTGCCTCCTCTTCTCCCGCCTACACAGCAGAACTAAAGGGGGATATAGGCCTGTCCAGTGCGGTGAATTCACTCTCCATCATTATCAGTGTGGTTTTGATCACCGGAACGCTGCTGATGATATTATAGCTGTTTTTTATTGTTTGCAAAAAATTTTATGGGGAGTGTATATTCTAATTGGATCGGGTGATAATATGAGTATACCTGAAAGATAAAGTAATTAATACTTATCCTCCCCTTTTTAAATCAGCTTCGGCGCGAGTGACGTGCCGGGGCTGATTTTTTGTGGGTTTGGTGCTATGCTGGTTTCTGTTTTTTTGTCGGTCCATCAACCTGGGAGGCTGCGGCTTATTTGTGATTTACTCTTGAGCAGAAGCGTTAGTGTAATAGTCATAGGATTGCTGCTGGGGGATACAATCTCAATCGTCCAGTCAGGCCCATCGCAAGGTTGCGGTGGGCCTGGATTTTTTACAGACAGGCCATGGGTTATTTTGACAGCCCTCTGTATGATCATACTTACCCGGAGAATAGTTATTTCCCTCCTGACATGATACCTAAAGTACAGGGGGTATAGAAAAAATAGGACAGAGGCAGCCAGATGTGATTTGCGAAAATGCAAGAAACAAATGAAGAAAGAGCCAAGTAAGTCAGATGATTGAACCCAAGGGCGCTGCTAATGCGCCCTTCATGGTTAATCGTAATAATGTTCTACTACATAATGAGCTACTGCATCAATAAAAGCACCGTTTCGTGGTTTCTGTTCTGTCTCAAAGCCAAAAACTTCATATAAAAGCATTTTGTCGCCATGTTCCCATATCGTTTTCACTATGGTCCGGATATCCCTTTCAACACACCCAATAGATGTTTGGAATCGGCTGGCGATATCTACATATAATCCTTTTGAGATGTAAGTGAGCAGTTCAGGATCATGGATGGCCCGTCCAACGCCGTAGGCGGTATAGCGGAATCCCTTGTAAGAATTATTGACACCCAGACGCCGCAGTAAATTACAGGTTTCTCTTTCGTACTTCATATTCTAATCCTCCTAATGTATTGTTACCACTGTAAAGTTATACGCTGGGAGGGGGATTATCAAGCGGAGAGACGACAACAAAAATCGATATATTATGACGAAAAATGTCGAGCGATTAGGCGGGGAATTGGTATATGTAAAAAAATGCCTGCGTATCAGGGGACAGGACAAGACGACAAATCAGGGAAGAACGAAAAAAGGCGCGTTCAAATATGCTGAACAAAAAACAGAAGAAGGCGTATTCAAATATGCTGTGGGAAAGGATGTTCAGGCAAACAAAAAGAAAAAAATAAAGGGAGGACCGGAAAACCGGTCCAGCCGCGCTTGGCGCCCGCGCCTCTGCAGTGACGGGGCTGGATCTTATACAGGGATTAATGATACATATATAGTGTCAATAATACATAACAGTGTTAATGATACATGGACAAGGTTAAGGCTCCATGCCAAAGCATCTTCTGTAGCTGCTGTTTGCATTCTTCCAATTTACTACGTGGAACCAATCATCAATATAATCCCCACGCAAATTATAATGTTTTAAATAGTAGGCGTGTTCCCAGACATCCAGATTAAGCACAGGGCACATCCCCAAGGGCAGAGGGGTGTCTTGGTTTTTTGTTGTTATGATAGCAAGCTGTCCAACCGCATTTACAACCAGCCAGGCGTAGCCTGAACCAAATACAGAGAGGGCGGCGGTTTTGAACTGATTTTGAAAGTCCTGAAAACTCCCGAATTCCATGTTGATGGATTCAGCAAGCAAACCCACGGGTTGAGAAGGCGCAGGATTTGTAAGGTTAGAAAAGTAAAATTGGTGGTTGAATACACCGCCTCCATTGTTTGTGACAGCAGTCTGAAGAGCTGTTGGAAGGCTTGGGACATTGACTAGCAGCTGTTCCAGGGTCCAGGTTTGAAATTCCGGGTATTGACTCAGGGCATTGTTTAAATTGTCAATATAGGTTTGAAGATGTTTATCATGATGCAGGTACATTGTCTTTTCATCAATATAGGGTTCCATAGCATTGTAAGAATATGGAAGCGGCGTGTTGACAAATTTATAATGCTGGTTCATGGTTATAACCTTGTTTTTTCTTAGTATATGCCCGTATTATGGAAAATGTACCCTGCAGCCATCGATAAATAAGATAGGGCTGTTACAGATCATTGGCATACAGCCACTGTGATTTAGCCCGCTCCATCCAATAAGTGTTCCCTCGGTTGCGTTGCAGTTCATCAAAAAAATCAATGCATTCCTCTGTATCCCGGGAAAGGCGGGACCTGGTTGCGGATGGCTTCATGGAATTGGTACTGAGGCATGATGGATTGGGGAAAACCATATGTTCCAGCTGCAGTTCTGTGTCGGAAGGCCGTCTGGCCGCGCTGTAGGATATCTTACGGAACCACTCCCTATAGGACAGTAACGCACGGTTTGAGGCGGCATATGATAAGCCAAAGGTTCCGTGAATCAAGGCGGCATCATAACACTTTAGCCGGTGGATCAGAATGCGGGGGGCCAGGATGTTACTTGCAAAGAAGTCCGCTTCCAGATCATTCTCCATGGTGTCTCCGGCGTGGTCCAGCAGTATGTGGCCAACCTCGTGCATTAATGTAAAACGCTGGCGGCAAAGGTGGGGGAAGGTATCATTGTAGTAAATGCTTCCCTTGAGTTTAAATGCATCATCGCTGACCCGGTGACATTCCAGCTCCTTCCTGGATGGAAGTTCTGAGTACTTAAATAAGGGAATCCCTAATGTTTGGATCACCTCAATGCTGTTGACGGGAAAGCTGTCAATCCCGCAGGTTTTGTATACCTCTAAAATCTTGCACAATATCCCACCACGATCCAAAACGGTTCACTCCTTAATCATCAGACAACAAAATCCGTATGATGTCCTGCTTTTGTTCGACCGTGAGTTTCTTTCCATTGCGTGCAATCAGGCTTTGTATATCTTCGTAGGTTGGCTCATAAGTCTGTTTTTCCGCCGGTATAGCGGAAACCTTTGTATGCCCCAGAAGATAGTCCGCATCTACCTGGAAGAAATCAGCGATTTTCTCCAGGGTCTCAAAATCAGGCTCCCGGTTGCCGTTTTCATACATACTGATTGCGCTTCGGGAGATATCCAGCACATCTGACAAATATGCTTGGGAATATCCACGTTCCTGTCTGAGTGACTTAAAAACCTTATAAAATTCGCCCATGTTCACACCTCGTTTCTATAAGTGCATATTATCACGGCGCGTGTCCTTTGTAAAGAAATAATGACACGTAATGTGAAAAAACACTTCTGCATATTGACACGAAATGTGAATAATGATATAACATAAGCAGACACGAAATGTGACACCATATAAAGGATAAAGATAGAACACACGTTCGACATAAAAACTATACCACCTACGGATCCTGGTGTCAATATCAGAAAGGAGATTATCATGGAAAAACATTATTGTGACATATGTGGGGGAGAGACACCGGCAGGTTATGTCAAAGCGACCAGTGAGACGGCACAGATCTTTTCAGGGGCAGGTTTTCAGGATGTATGCTGCCGCTGCCTTGGCAGGGCTAAGAGCATATCCTGGCGCGAGGTGGTCCAATCGGCCATCGGGAAGGATGACTTCTTTTCTGACATGTGATATCCTGAAAGAGAGAATTAAGTACCAATGTTAAAAATCGATCAGAAAAGGGGGATGCTATGAACCAAAATAAATTAAAGAATGCCGTTATTATTTTTTGTGCTGTTATGCTGGCAGTGAATCATGTTCAGGTCAGAGGGATAAAGAGAGAATTAGAGTCTCTGAGACAGGAATATAACAATCGGGAAGTCAATATACATAATGATCTGGAAAACGTAAGGACATCTCTTTATGAGAGCAGTAATAAACTGGAGACTTTGATAAGAGAAGGGCAGAGTTTGTTTTCTGAGACATCGATAGATGTAAAACTGCAGGATAAAAAGATGGCAGTGACCATGATGGCAGTGCCTAAGGAAAGAAAAAGCGGAGAGACTCTGGTGGCCAGTATAATTGTTGGAGGACAGGTCTATCAGCAGGAAGCAGATGATTATGATCGGGCGGTGCTGCTTGTTGATATGGCTGAATCCATTAAACCCGCTTTTGTTCTAAAATCTTCAGAGGGGATCAGACAGGAATCACTGGACGAGATGTATACAGGTGAATTGTTTACCCGCAGGGTGGAAACGAACTGGAGCTTGGACTCAGAATCTTCCGGGGACCGTAATCTGCTTTATGCCTGGATTTCTCCGGCAAATGAATCCATGCCCCTGGATGAGGATGATATTGAGAGAGTGGAGTTGATCATCCGGGACACCGGGACCGTAGAACTGTCGCCTTCCGACCGCGGTTCGGGCAATCGCTCGGGCAGCTTTAGCTCCAGTTCAAGTTACAGCGTAGAAGGGGGAGGAAGCGTTTCGGGCAGGACCGCGGGGCCCATTATAAAGATCCCCCAGGGGGATACCCTCCCCGCCAGGAAGCTGGCTGAAGGAGGGCAGTCTTCCATCGGATATACGGCGGATCTGTCAGAGTATACCAACAGAAAAGACGGAATACGCTATGAAGTCTATCTTACGCTTTTAACGAAGGAGGGAATCCTGTACGTGACACCGGATCATCCCATTGCATCTTTCAGTACAGTGGAAGGAGCGCAGAAACGAAACAGCGGAGATGGAGTCATGTGGCCGGATTTTCAATACTGAGGTGTGTGACTTTGTGTTTGTAAGAAATAGGTAATCATACAGATACTATATGCTAACGTACACAAAAAGTGGATTGATTTTCGGAGGGTGATAAACTAAAATAGAAGGGTATTGTCTTTATCTTTTAGAGTACAGATAAAAAGAAATCACAATTGAAATTGAGCCTGGTAGATCAGTGATGTTTAGTAAGAGGGACTTGAGATGAGAGAACCGTATGTTGTCTATCAATCCATAAAAGCTGCTGAAGATATGTTTGCGGCAATGGAAATGATTCCTGACCGCGTGAGATTCAGACAAGTGGAGTTCATAGATAACGAGACCGCGGCTGTTAATCTGGATATAGCCTTAATTTTGGTTGCACTGGAAAATGGGCCATTACAATAATTTTTTTAAAATTTGTCCCATGAATGTATATCAAAGAAAAAAAAGGCAATAATGAGAGTGTTAAGAATTTTCTTAATACTTATCCTCCCCTTTTTAAGCCGGCCTGCAGCAGATGTGCTGCGGGCCGGCTTTTTTCTAAAGGAGAAATCGTACCCATTCAACGATATTTAAAAATTCCATCCTTTATGAACCTGTATTCTAGTTAGCAGATGTATCCTTATATAAGAGTACCTGAACGGTATGGGATTTGAAATGATTCATATGAATGGGGAGGAATTTAGATATGAAGCGTATTGGTGTGATGTTGGGGGTATCCATACTCATAATATCAATTTCGGCTTGCAGCAGTCCGTCTGTCACCTCAGAAGATACATGGGTGAATCTGAGCGGAGAACTTAAGTCTGTAAGGGGGATGTACAGATTGTATATATTAACTCAGAACATGAAGAACTCATAATCTCCAACAACATCGGGGAACAGGGCGGAAACATAAGTATTGATACCAGCCTGCGCTTTGAAAAAGGAGAGGGGAGCCTTGTGTTCAGAGGCTATGATGCAAAATTTAAGTTTGATCTGCTGTTTACAAATACAGACAGGGATGACAACTGCATTGTGCTGAATACGGATCTTGGCAGCAAAACAAAAGTAAGAGTATGGGTCAATGCAAAGGTGTCCAGCGTGGACGATAAAAGCAGCCTGTCTTTTAGCGGCTTTAATCTGGGTTACAAAACACCGGACGGAGAGAATGTGGCTGCGGTCAGATATAAAACAAATATATAAATCATTGGGTGGCACAATTGTCAGATTTTCGCCTGAATAGAAGATAGTACTGGAAATGTGGTGGATTATGTTAAGCCAGATTCAGAAGCCTATATTGACGACAAATAAAAATTGTCTTCAATTGTCTTCAAAAATCTAGGTGGTATAAAATAAAAAAAGTGCTAAAAACCTTGTAATATCAAGGGTTCCAGCACACTTTAACCAGTGGAGACAACAGGACTCGAACCTGCGACCCTCTACACGTCAAGCAGATGCTCTCCCAGCTGAGCTATGTCTCCATAGGGCGATTATAACACAGATCGCAGTGAATTGGCAAGACAATCCCTATAAAAAGGGAGGAGCCGGTCAGAATCTCTTCTGCCGGCTGAGTATTATGAAAAAAATCTTATAAGCAATATTTGTTTACAAGACATAGTATATCCGGCAAATATGAGCAATCCATAGACAAAATATGAACGGTTTGTAAGAAGTTTGTGAAGGAAATAAGAGGAAATTCCTAGTCCTTGCTGATTTCTCTCATCTGCTCAGTAACCGGGCGGTAGCCGTCTCCTTTGAGGAGGCCGTTAAAAACCGTATCATAAACAGCAAGTGCCAGAACAATGGCTAAAACAACAATCAGACATTTGGCAATAAATTTCACACTTGATCCCTCCTCCATGGTAATGATTTTTGTCTGCTCTCATGTATATTTCTACTTTATCATTTTACTGCACATAACACAATAAGAATAACACAGGCCCGGCTTACGGGGGCAATCGCAAAGGCCCGATTACAGGTTGTTTGCAAATGCTTACCTATCCGGTGTGTTTTTGTCTTAGCATGTGTGATTTTTGCGATTTCAATCCCTTTCAAGTTGAGACTTTTAAAAGCATGGTGACGGATCAAAAAGCTGCAGAGGAAGAGAAGCGTGCAAAATAAAAGAAAACCCCGTTCCAGGACGGGGCTTTTATTACAACGGTGTGATACTGGTGGCATATGCCTTACCGTTTAGCGGCTGATAAATCTCCACAATGGCAAAATGCGGCGTAAGACCTGTTTCTTTTGGCTCAGCAATGGTCATGAATCGATAATTGGTTCCATTGACAATCTGTTTTGCCACCGCAATGGGATGATAAAAGTAGTCATCATGGGTTCCAATGGCATTATAAAAAATAAAAGAGTCATAGGTGGTAATGTATGGCTGGTATTCCCATCCTCCGGGCATTGGGATACCTCCCTGGGTGTATTTGGTATTAATATATGTCCTGTGGGGGAATTGGTGCAGATGGGGGACAACAGGATTCATTTTCCAAGAAAATTCAGAAATCATTCCAAGTCCTTATGGGAAGGCGCGCATAGGCCTGTCTTAAGCACCAGAGAAGTATTATATGTTTTCTTAATTTTCCCCTCTGAGCCTTGTACTGGCATCAGAGGGGATGTTTTGTTTAAGCGGCAGATTCAGTATGCTTGGTTTTCCATTTCTTTAGTGCGATATTCATCCAGTTTCCAAACAGTTTAACCGCAATGATTTTTATAATTATTTTTAAAGCTGCGTATCAGCTAAAGGAAACCTGTTTTTTAAAGGCTGTGGTGATGCATCCCGTTCATATACTATGTTTTCCTCATAAGCATTCCCGTTTGACGAACCTTGATCCAGAAGGCGCTTTTGAGCTTCAAGCCGTTCCTGATCCAATATGGACTGATAGTCACTTTCAATGCTGCTTTCATTGTCAGGGTTTGTGCAGAAGCCATTTGAATCAAAATAATATGTGGTATTATTTTCCGTCAAGTCCTCATATCTAATTTCGCCGGTAGGGTTAAGATAATACCAGTTACCGTTGACGGTTTTTATCCATCCGGTTCGCATATATCCGTTATCGTTGAAAAGATAGTTCTTTCCGTCAATGTTCTGCCAGGTACTGGTTGGATATCCTCCATCATCATTTTGATACCACCATCCAGTATCATCTTGTTTCCATTCTCCGGCGAAGGCTGTCATTCCCATAGATGCTGACAGAAGAGCAGATGCAATAAATAATAGTACTTTCCTCATGATAAATCCTCCTGGTATTTTTTATAAAAACTTAGGTTTAAACTACTTTTGGAAATCAGGCTTTGTATATCTTTATAGGACGGCTCCGCGTTCTCTTTTTACTTAATGTATCCAATGTGTCCCCCGACTTTTCCAGTCCCTACCTTTAACGAGCAGATTTGGTTAATCCAGAATATTTGGAAGAATTGTTTGAAAAGATCGAAATCCCTGAAAACATATGTTCTGTCAGAACAACTATATCACCCATCCATATCTATGTCAATGGACCAGGGAGGGAAAATAAATATGGGAGCAGCGTTGAGTGCTGGCGTTTCTGGTTTTATGATCAGCCCTCTTTTTGCTTTGAAGAACATCAAACAATTGTTTGGTGTTTGCTAAGTCATAGGCTGGCTGTATTACTGATCAAAAAAATACAAAATAATATTTCCTTTTTACATTCTTTTTACTATAATACATAAAGGAAATAACAAAAAGGAGGATGAAAATATATGATTTGTCCTAAATGTAATGGTAAGATGGAAGAAAATCGTATACGGACGCATATGCTTTGGATTGATGCGATCCATCAAATACCGGATGAGGAAAAGCAGTTAGGGCCCACGATCGCCTATGTATGTGATGAGTGCGGTTATATGGAGTTTTACCGGGAAAAGAAATTGGAATAGAAAAGCGGCAGGGATCATTCCCTGCCGTTAGTGTCATCTTCATCTTTTATATATTCCAATACATCACTTACAGAACAATCCAGAAGCCTGCACAGCGTGTTAAGTGTATTGATATTCATGCTGTTTCCGTGTCTGATCGAATGATATGTGGACATTGGAAAACCCATCTTCCCCAATTTGTATGATGTTATGCCTTTTTCTTTCATTGTCCGAAATAACGGCTCGTAGCTTATCATGTCTCGCCTCCCATTTATTAGTATGCTCTATAACTTGTATATTATATTTTGTATATACGTTTTATAAAAGATACTATTAATAATACATACAGCTTATAGTATGCAAGATGCATCCCCCCCAAGCGGACAAGGGTACTAAATGATGAGATCAATCAGATATCAGTGGCCGGAGTTTCGTTTTCGTGTGATACTTCGTGTGATATAAATGCATATTTTCATACCGATAAAAGGATAATGTAACATTTCTGGATATTAAAAAACCCACGCTATTACGTTGCTTTTCGCAATCACGTGGGTTTTGAACAAATGGAGACAACGGGATTCGAACCCGCGGTCTCTGCGTTGCGAACGCAGCGCTCTCCCAGCTGAGCTATGTCCCCATAAATCACATTATAGCACAAATGGAAAAAATTACAATCCCATGATGGACTGGAACCTAAAATTTTGAATCATACTATCAGTGAGATGAAATACCCAGTAGAATCTGGAGAAAGGAAAAATCCAATTATTGTCTGAGATAATTGGATTATACGTAATAATATGGACCAAGAGAGAGAAGAAAAACTGGCACAAAAAAAATCCAATGAAATGTTTAACAGTATAACGGAAAAACAAAAGCCGGAGAATCAGAATCAGACCCACAATTCCCGTAGGGAAGGCATGGGACCGAACACAAAGCGGAAGCCTAGTTGAGCCCCCTGCATCCCTAGCCCCTGCATCCCTAGCCCCTGCAACCTAAGCCCCTGCAACTTAATCTTCCCAATTACCAAGTCTTACCCCAAAAAACGCGTGTCTGAACAGTAAGTCCGGATTCATCCCCGCGTTTTTAATCTTCAATCCCATTAAACAGTTGTAATTGCACGAATAATCCACTTATCCACAATAATGTGGAAAAGATTGTGGATAAAATGTTATTATCTGAAAAAATATTAGTTTATCCACATTTGTACAAAAAAAGGACAGAACCTTGCGGCCATAAGCCAAGGTCCTGTCCCTTTTCCTGATTTACTAAGCCTTGTTTACAAAAGACTCACAGTCTGTACATTCCTTTACGGTTGGGTTAGCCTCGTGTGTGCCTACCTTGATTACGTTCAGTGTACAGTAATTCTCATCCTGCGCGTGATGGGTGCAGTTCTTGATGGAACATTGAATGCTTTCGTTCTTGCCATTGACCTTCATGGAAAAACCTCCTTTAAAAAATTATTTGATTACCTGCTTATTATCTGCAGAAAATCGAAAAAAATACCCTTGGATTTATACGGCGGTATCGTATATGCTGCCATATGCCATGTATTTATATCCAGAAGACAAAATATATTTGAAAAATCCTGACTTTTGTTATATACTATGGTCTAGCACATAAAAATACAAAAAGGATGGTTTTACTATGGCACTGTTAGAGACATGGAGAAATCTGGCATATGGCGATGGCCTGGATGATAAAAAGAGAGAAGAATTGTGGGCGGGATATTTCCAGATTGAAAAGGGAATTTATGAGCAGATCCTTTCCAACCCGGCAGAGGTTGTGACAGGAACTGTAAAGGAACTGGCTGAGAAGTACGAAACTGAGATACTGATCATGACAGGTTTCCTGGATGGAATCAATGAGAGCCTGAAGGGCTATGAGAATCCCATTGAGACCATGGAAGAGGACACAGAGGTCAAAATTGAGATCGACCCGGAAAAGCTGTATTACAATATGGTGGAGGCAAAAGCTAACTGGCTGTATGAGCTTCCTCAGTGGGACAGCATCCTTACCCAGGATAAGCGCAAGGAACTTTACAAGAATCAGAAAGCTTCCGGCACGGTCCGCAAGGATAAGAAGATTTTCCCCAACGATCCCTGTCCATGCGGAAGCGGCAAGAAGTATAAGAAGTGCTGCGGTAAGAACGCATAATGATATCTGATTGTAAGCCGCCTGCCCGGAGATGATCCGGACAGGCGCTTTTGCAGTGAAAGACAGGAGGGTGAGACATGGAAGCCTATACGGGATTTGCGGAAGTTTATGATGTGTTCCAGGACAATGTGCCCTATGAGGAATGGTGCGCTTATGTGACAGGTCTTTTGGCGGAATACGGAGTTTCTGACGGCCTGATACTGGACATGGGATGCGGCACCGGAAGCCTGACAGAGCTTTTGGCAAAAGCCGGATATGATATGATCGGAATCGATAATTCCGGGGAAATGCTTCAGATCGCCATGAACAAGAGCCGTGATTCCGGACTGGATATCCTTTATCTGCAGCAGGATATGCGGGAATTTGAACTGTACGGTACGGTGAGGGCAGTGGTCAGCATTTGTGATTCCATGAACTACATTATGGAATACGGGGATTTGGTACAGGTGTTCAGGCTGGTCAATAATTATTTGGATCCCAAGGGTGTATTTATCTTTGATCTCAACACAGAATATAAATACAGGGAAATGCTGGCGGATTATACATTTGCAGAGGACAGGGAGGAATCCAGCTTTATCTGGAATAATTTTTATGATGAGGAAGACAAGGTCAATGAATATGACCTGACCCTTTTTGTAAAAGAAGGGGAGCTTTACCGGAAATTTGAGGAAACCCATTATCAGCGGGCCTATAGCCTGGAGGAGATAAAGCAGGCCATTGGGGAAGCGGGCATGGAGTTTGTGGCAGCATACGATGCATGCACCCATCATCCGGCCAGGGATGACAGTGAACGGATTTATGTGGTTGCCAGGGAAATGGGAAAGTGACCTGAAACAGAAGGCACAGTGAAAGGATTGGTGTGATACAATGTCAGATTATGTAGTTAGAGCAACTGCGGCTGCGGGAGAAATCCGTGCATTTGCCGCCACAACCAGGGATATGGTGGAGGAAGCCAGAAAGGCCCATAATACCAGCCCGGTAGCAACCGCGGCATTGGGCCGCCTTATGACAGCCGGAGCCATGATGGGCTGCGACATGAAAGGGGATAATGACCTCCTTACCCTTAAGATCCAGGGGGACGGACCTATTGAAGGACTGACCGTTACCGCTGACTCCCACGGAAATGTAAAGGGATACGCCTTTAACCCCGTGGTCATGCTGCCTCCCAATGCAAAGGGAAAGCTGGACGTGGGCGGTGCCCTGGGCGTGGGAGTGCTGAGTGTGATCAAGGATATCGGCTTGAAGGAACCCTATGTGGGACAGACTATCCTGGTATCAGGAGAGATTGCAGAGGACCTGACTTACTATTATGCCACCTCAGAACAGACCCCCTCCTCCGTAGCATTGGGTGTGCTGATGAATAAGGACAACACGGTTCGCCAGGCAGGAGGATTTATCATTCAGCTGCTTCCCGGGGCATCTGAATCCATTATTGGAAGGCTGGAGGAAAAACTGAAAGAGATTTCTTCCATTACCACCCTGCTGGATGTGGGCAATACGCCGGAGATGATACTGGAATATATCCTGGGAGAGTTTGGACTGGAGATCAATGACAGGGAGCCGGTACGGTTTTACTGCAATTGTACAAAGGACCGTGTGGAAAAGGCATTGATCAGTGTGGGAAAAAAGGATATACAGGAAATGATCGATGATGGAAAGACCATTGAGGTGAACTGTCATTTCTGTGGAAAGAACTATGGATTTACCGTGGATGAGTTAAAGGATATCCTGGATAAAGCCAGGTAGGGATCATAAACGGAACAAAAAGAGCCAGTCAGACGACTGGCTCCTACTTGTAATCATTTGAAATCAGATATAACTTACTTCAACTCTATCAGTAATGATATATGTTTGAAAAAGGTACACTGTTGTTCATTGATTAAATTCTGGTTACGTTGGTAGCCTGAGGACCCTTAGCCCCGTTAACTACGTCGAACTCAACCTCTGCGCCCTCATCTAAGGACTTGAAGCCTTCCATGTTCAGACCAGAGTAGTGTACGAATACATCGTTGCCCTGCTCGTCAGAAATAAAACCGTAACCCTTCTGGTTGTTGAACCACTTAACTGTACCTTTCATTACGATACCTCCAAAAAATATAAAAAATTGTTCTGTTGCAAGTTATTTCGCAACTGACCTTAGAATATCACAAATGTTGAAAAGTGTCAAACGTTTTTGGTCATAAAGCATAAACAAATTATGCAAACTTAAGATTCTATTGTTCAAAGGTTAAAATCGAAAGAAACAGGGGCAAAAAGGTGAATTTTATGATATACTAACTGGAATAAAGGGTGAAAAGAAGGGATTTATGAATGAAAGTTCAAAATATATGGAGGCATTACTGTACGATTACAAAGCACAGGCACCTGGTACGCAGGCATTGTTTTAAGATTGGCCTGTACTGGCAGGGGCTGACGCATGACCTTTCCAAATACAGCCCGGAGGAATTCTGGACCGGTGTCCGCTATTACCAGGGAAACCGCAGCCCCAATGCGGCGGAACGTGAGCTTGTGGGTTATTCCAGGGCCTGGCTTCACCACAAGGGCAGGAACAAACACCATTACGAGTACTGGATCGACATTTCCAACCACAAGGAAGACGGACTGGTAGGAAACAAGATGCCGCTGCGGTATGTGGCAGAGATGATTTGTGACCGGATTGCCGCCTGTGAGGTTTATAAGGGAAAGAACTATACAAGTGCGGCTCCTCTGGAATATTATGAATATACAAAAAGATACATCACCATCCATCCGGAGACAAGAGCGCTGTTGGAAAAGCTGCTTATTATGCTGAAAGAAAAGGGAGAGGACCATACCTTTGCCTATTTAAGGAAACTGTTGAAAAAGGGAACGTATTAGATCAAAGAACGTATTAGATCAAGGAACGTATTAGATCAAGGAACATATCAGACCGATGAAGATCGGCGGGGAAAACCGCAGCATCATGGATGGAACGTGTGCCATGCTGCCGCGGTTCTTTTTTGCGTATATGGGTCTTAGTCTTCTTTAAACAAATGCTCCTGGATGATCCTCACCCCATCCTCAATGCACCCCGGACATGAGCGCAGCGGCGTGCCTGTATCTTCGCCCCTCAGCTCACGACAGACAAGGCTGCCGTTCTTTTCCTTGAATGCGCGGATGCAGGAAGCAGCAGCCTCGTATGAGATGGCTTTGGAATCCGGGCCGTCCGTGTGTCCGGTGCTGCATTTCAGGCCCGCCAGTACGGCGGCAGCGGAGATGGCGCCGCAGGTTCCGTCCATGCAGCCCATACCCAGGCCAAGGCCCTCTGTTACGCGAAACAAGGTCTTCTCGTCCAGATCTGTTTTATCTGCAAATACACATGCAACTGACTGGGCGCAGTTAAAGCCTCTGTCATGGAATGCATTTGCCTGTTTTGCTTTATCGATTTCTGTTTTTTCTTTTGACATGGTTTATTTCTCCTTTGCTGTAAAGATTAAGTTTGTTCTTTTTACTGTGAAGACCGCATTCGTATTGAAGATTTCATCCGCATCTTTCCCAGGCCCATATGGATCAGAAAACCGCCTAATATCACAGACAGCAGGTACAGAACATTTCCGGCGGCCGTTCCGATGGTCAGTGCGATCTCATGAAATACGATCTGCCCATTGGGATAATAGGGACTGATGTAGAACATGTCGGCATTTCCGTAAGGGTGGGATACGATGTTGATGATCGTTGCAATGGCGGCACAAACCAGGAAAATCGGGATCGTGCCTGGAAACTCCTTGGCTTTTGTTCCTCCCAGGCCGGCAAGGCGGCTGTAAAGGCCAATGAAGATCAGTATAAAATGCCAAAGGAATCCGTGCAGGGTCAGTACAATAAAAGGATGCATCAGGCCGCTGGGCTCAGACAGGGCCATGATCCCGCCCAACAGGGCAAAATCCTGCATAAATGTACATACTGCCCTTAAAAAACGGGCTGGAGCCAGTGAATGGATAACAGGAAGAAGCAGACACAGATACATGGGGACACTGCACAGCTGAAATGGAAAATACCACCAGTCATACTGCTGTCCATTGACAATGTAATATAGGAATCCCTGCTTATACAGTTCACTGGCAGCCAGTATCAGCCCACAGAAAAACAGCACATGAAAGGGCTGCTTTTTTGACATGTTCCAGGCCAGATAAATGGCTGTAAGGATTCCTGCGCCTCCAAATAGAATGTGGAAGGCAGAATATGGAGCAGGTGTCTTCATGGACCATGATGACATCTGAAAGATTGATGTTGCGATGTTACCCATAAACGGAGCCTCCTGTGTGAACGATTATACATCATATGCAGATGCCTGACAACTCCTTACCTGAGAATAAAAATAATTTCAAAGGGAAAGATAAGGAAACAGGAAAAAGAATGGAAAGGCAGGAAAGAGAAGACATGGGAATAATAATTGCATTGCTGTCAGGTGCATTAATGAGTTTACAGGGTGTATTTAATACGGAGGTGACAAAGCAGACCAGTGTGTGGGTGGCGGCCGGATGGGTGCAGCTGACCGCCTTTATTACCTGCGTGGTCATATGGCTTTTTACTGGCAGGGAGCCGGTTATGGGCCTGATGCAGGTTACACCTAAATATGTGCTGCTGGGCGGAATCATGGGAGCCCTGATCACGTACACGGTGATCCGCAGCATGGCCAGCCTGGGACCGGCACAGACAGCTCTGTTGATCGTCATATCACAGATCATTGTGGCATATGGGATTGAACTGTTTGGATTGTTTGGAGTGGATAAGACCCCCTTTGCCTGGCACAAGCTCATAGGGGCAGCCATTGCCATTGGAGGTATTGTGGTCTTTGAAAGATAAAAATTGGAAATAACGCTTGTATTTAAAGGGTGTTTTAGATAGAATAGTAATATCAGGCTGGGATGGTACCCGTTGATAAGGAGGGATACCATTCAGATGAGACTTATATCTTTTAAAACATTAAAACTGCCAGCCATGGTCATATGCATGTTGGCTGCAGGCATATGCTATAGCTGTAGTGATCATCAGGACATCTCCGGAAAAGAGGAGGTAATCCTTGATTTAGAGGAACAGGAACGCGTTCTGCAGGAAACGTCAAATGAACAGGAACGTATTTTGCAGGGAACGCCTGCTGTGGATCCGGCGCGGCCAGAGACAGCGCTGGATGATAGAATGCCGTTGGACGGTGTGTTTGTTCATGTATGCGGAAAGGTCCAAAGTCCCGGAGTCTATGAACTTCCCCAGGGAAGCAGGGTCTGGGATGCCATTGAAGCGGCCGGAGGTTTTGAGGATGACGGCGCCAAAGAATACCTGAACCTGGCTGAGATGGTACAGGACGGTATGAAACTGGATGTTCCCAGTGAGAGCCAGGCCGAGGAATGGAAGGCCCAGGGACTTGTTGGCGGATGGAATTTGGGAGCGGATCCAGGGGCGTTATCCGGGGGATCTTCCGGAGCATTTTCTGGAACGTCATCCGGGGGATCCTCCGGAACGTCATCCAGGGTGAACCTGAATACGGCCACCAGGGAGGAACTTATGAGCCTTCGGGGCATAGGTGAATCCAGGGCAGAGGATATTATCCGCTACAGGGAGACTTACGGCGGTTTTCGATCTATAGAGGATATCATGAATGTGTCCGGAATTAAGGACGCAGCGTTTGAGAAGATTAAGGACAGTATCACAGTATAATCCGGTTGGGCGGCCTGAGTTTATTTCAGGCCGCCATTAATAGATAAGGGGAAAGAACATGGCAAAAGTATTAGTTGTAGATGATGAGAAATTGATTGTAAAGGGTATCCGCTTCAGCCTGGAACAGGACGGCATGGAAGTGGATTGTGCATATGACGGCGAGGAAGCGCTGGAACTGGCCAAGAAGACAGAGTATGATGTGGTGCTTTTGGATGTTATGCTTCCAAAGTATGATGGTTATGAGGTCTGCCAGGCGATCCGCGAGTTTTCCGACATGCCCATTATCATGCTGACGGCCAAGGGCGGCGATATGGATAAGATCCTGGGATTGGAATACGGGGCAGATGATTATATCAGCAAGCCTTTTAACATTCTGGAAGTCAAGGCCAGGATCAAGGCCATTATACGCCGCAGTTCCAAGAACAAACGTATGAAAAAAGAGGAGGCCAATGTCAGTGTGATCGGCTCCGGCGACCTTAAGATGGATACGGAAAGCCGCAGGGTGTTCATTGGTGAGCGGGAAATTAACCTGACTGCCAAGGAGTTTGACCTGCTGGAACTTTTGGTGCGCAATCCCAACAAGGTATACAGCAGGGAGGCGCTGCTCACCTATGTGTGGGGCAATAAGGCCATGGACAGCGGTGACGTGAGGACTGTGGACGTCCATGTGAGAAGACTGAGGGAGAAGATTGAGCCAAGTCCAAGCGACCCCAAGTATGTACATACAAAGTGGGGGGTTGGATATTATTTCCGTGTCAAAGGATGAGCATGAGATTGACGATAGAATGTGTTTAAGGAGTTCACGTATGTACGATTATAGAATCAGAACAGCTGAGCCGCAGGATCTGGATGCCGTGGTTCAGGTGGAACTGGCTTGTTTTCCTGCTGCAGAAGCTGCGGACAGGGAACGTTTAAAGGAACGGCTGGAACTGTTTGGAGAAAGTTTCTTGGTGGCAGAGACAAAGGATGGGATCATTGGATTGGTCAACGGAGCGGTTACAGACCATAGGACCATTGAGGATGAGATGTTTGAGGACAGCTCCCTTCACGATCCCAAAGGAGCATATCAGAGCATTTTCGGCTTGGATGTGGTGAAGGAATACCGCTGTCAGGGTGTGGCGGCAGCCCTGATGGAGGCAATGATCAAGAGAGCTAAAGAACAGGGCCGAAAGGGCCTGATCCTTACCTGCAAGGACCGTCTGATCCATTATTATGAGAAATTTGGATACGTGAACATGGGAGTGTCACGGTCGGTTCACGGCGGTGCGGTCTGGTACGATATGATATTGGAGTTTAATACATGAAGATTACCCTTGTTACAGTTGGAAAGATAAAGGAACGGTACTTTGAGGATGCCATTAAGGAGTACTCCAAGCGTTTGAGCCGTTACTGCAAGCTGGAGATCATCCAGGTGGCGGATGAGAAGACACCGGATGGGGCGGGCGAAGCCCTTGAAAAGCAGATAAAGGAAAAGGAGGGTCAGAGGATCCTCTCCAATATAAAGGACGGGGCTTATGTGATCGCCCTGGCGATTGAAGGCAGGATGCTGTCCAGCGAGGAACTGGCTCTTAGGCTTCAAAAGATGGGTGTTGACGGCACAAGCCAGATCGTGTTTGTGATCGGCGGCTCCCTGGGGCTGTCTGAAGCGGTTATGAAGCGGGCGGACTATGCCCTGAGCTTTTCCAAAATGACATTTCCCCACCAGCTGATGCGGGTGGTCCTGTTGGAGCAGATTTATAGGAGTTACAGGATCATTGGGGGGGAACCGTATCACAAGTAGCGGGGAAAAGGATGATTGTTAAAAATAGGTTGTATTTATCCTAGTTTTAGCATATACTAAAGTTGAGGTGATGAATATGATGGTAAACACAGAAGCGTTAGTAGCAATGACAGAAGCAAATCAGAATTTTTCTAAAGTAACGCATATTGTAGACGAAAATGGTCTTGCTGTAATTCTCAAAAATAATAAGCCCAGATACATTGTGGTAGATTTTGAGGAATACGAAGCGATAAAAGGAATCAGAGAGGCAAGAGAAAAAAAGTTAGAAATGACAGCAGACGCTTTGATTGAAGAAAATATGGAAGCATTTCTGGAGTTGGCTAAATGATAATTTTAACAGTAGATGAAGTAATAAAAATTCATGGAAGGCTTATAGAAAAAACAGGCGGACTGGATGGATAAAGAGACAGGGGGCTGTTGGAATCGGCTATTTTCAGTATATCCAGTGATTTGGGGAGATAGAAGTTTATCCTACGGTGGAAGAAAAAGCCGCTAGGATTGCTTTTGGATTAGGCGTGGCAGATGGCAGTATTGGTTATGATGAAATATTAAATTGGGTTATAAGTCATAAAATAATGGAATAGAACTAAGAATAAGCCGATATTATAAACATAATAAGGGAATCCCAGGTTGACGATTATAGTTGGCCTGGGATTTTTTGTGGAAAGGAGGATACCAACATGGAAAAGGATTTAAAAATGTACATGACAGAAGAATTTATCAAACTGAATACAGCAGAGGAACAGAGGGAATTCATTGAAAATCTGCGTTTCCTTATGATGGAGGATGATAAGGACTTTCTGAACTATTATTCTAATATGGGAATTAGAAAATCGGAGTTCTATTCCGTGTCTGACCGGCTTTATCAGTTAAATAATCTGCATATGCTGTCTGGCTTCATTTATCAGAACAGACAAGTCCTGCTGAATGAGGTAAGTGAAATAAAAGGGTAACATGGCATACCGGATTTTACTACAGTCTGCAATATAGGCAAAGAAACAATGCTGTCCAGAATGTTCCAGGTGAGGAAGAACTTTAAAATCAATGAAAGCGACAGCAAATAGAAAACAGAATCGTATGATTGAAAGAATCCGTATTGAACCTCAAAGACCATAATGGTTTTTGGGGTTAAGAGTCCATCCGAATCCATATAAATGATGATTTTATTAATTTCTTGTCAGAGAAGGAGGATGTACCCCCAAAGGGCATGTCCTCTATTTTAATGCCCAATTTTTTATCCAATTTTATCCATATGGTTACAATGTTATGGACTATTTTTATGAAAAGTGCTAAGATGAAACAAAAAAGGGGGAGTACATATGAAAAGATCGTTTCTGGTAATTTTATCAGCAGTACTGGTATTAGGCGGCTGCGGCGGAGGGGGGACAACTCCTGCAACGGACACAGGAAAGGCGCAGGAGACCGCGTCCGGGCCAGCAGAGGAGACCACACAAAAGGAGACTACCCAGGCGGAGACTGCGGCGCCTCCAAAGGAGGTAAAGGAACTGTCGGCAGGAGAGTTTGATGAGTTATTGGCAGGTCTTCCGGTTTCTGTTGTAAACACAGAGTACGTTGTACAGGATGATCAGTACAAGTCCCTTTACCCGGACCTGCTGAGCACGGTCATCCAGAACCATACGGATGAGGACATTAAAGATGCTGTTCTCGCCATTGTGGCTTGGGACAGCAATAAGCTTCCCGTCAAGCTGGTGGGCAATATGGATTTTCAGGGAGGCGAGTATTTCAAAAAGGTAAATTACAGGGACATTAACTTAGTGGGCGGGGGTACATTTGGGGAAGATTCCGGATTTTCCGTTGATGAATCCTGCAAAGTGGATTCTTTTAAAACGATCATATTGTCCTTTGAGACATTTGACGGTGATAAATGGAAGAACCCATATGAGGACAGTTTCCGCCAGGCATATGAGGGAAAGAAATACACCGATGACATAAAAATTCAAGTTGAGATGCAGGATGCTGATTTTGTGAAATCCGATACCCCGTCAGGAACAAGGGTGGAAAATGCTTCCGCTGAGGAATTAGAGGCATCCCTGGCCAGTCAGCCCGTGTTTGTGAGCAACACAAACTATGCGGTCCAGAATGACCGGTATAAGTCAATATATCCGGATCTGCTCCAGGCCATTATCCAAAACAATTCAGAGGAGGATATCCGTGATGCGGTCTTGGCATTTGTGGCCTGGGATTCCAACGGCCTTCCTGTAAAGATCAAGGGGCAGATGAGTTTTAATGACCCCACCTATGTGACAGAAGTATTGCTTGAGGATATTAATTTGGTCCCGGGAAGTTCTTATGGTGATTCTCAGGGATATGCGATCGATGAAAATTGCGCTATTGAGTCATTTAAAGCAATGGTTGTATCGTACACTACCTTTGAAGACAAGACATGGGAAAACCCTGAGTATAAAGCCTTTTGCGATCTGTATGAGGGAAAGCGGTTGACACAGCAGTAAAACAAAGGCCGGCTCTTATTTCAATTGGATAAGAGCCGGCTGGTTTGTTAAAAAAGGGAAGACCCAGCCATCCTTAGATGCGCCGGTCCACATAATCCAGAGCTTGGATCCAGACGCCCTTGTTCTGCTGCCAGACCACAGGATATTCTGAGAATGGCACAGGGCATGGGGTTTTACCCACTTCCAGGGTTACCCCGGGAACGGCCCCGCTTCTGGACTGCATCCAGTCTTTAAAGCCGCCTTTTCCATCGCTGGAATCCATGGAATAACCGGTCATGACCGAGATGGCTTCCGCCAGGGTATTGGATGCCATCTCAGCGCCGTTGCTGCTTGTGGTCCAGTAGATGACCTCACCCTGGGAGTGGTAGCTGATGGTAATGGCCCACGGGTACTGTTCCGCCAGTGAAAAAAGGGCTCTGCTCTCCGGTTCCGAAAAAGGGGCGGTGCCTTTGTAGGCAGCGTAGGAAGGAGCCGCCAGTGTGGTGGACAGATCTTCCCAGCCATATGGGAAATTATAATTCAGATCCACACCGGCTGCATTTGCCTTCCATTTTGTCAGATATACTTCAAAGGAATCGGATGTACGGCCAAGGCTCACATCCCGGGCATAGCAGTCCATGATGCCCTGTTTCAGTCCCTGGTCGCGTATGGCATCAATGCCGAACTGGCTTAAGGTTACGCCGTCCGGATTTGTCATGGGAACAAAATGAATGGCCATCTTCTGAAGCATATCAGATATAGATTTGTAATTGTAGTGCCCTGTTTCATAAAATGCCAGGGCATATTCCAGCTGACCCATCATTACCAGCGGGGTCATATACTCTCTTGCATGGATAGCCCCCTGGATGAGGATCTGTGCCTTGGCATCTGGGTTTCCCAGAATGATATCATAGATATTTCTTCCGTCCAGGGAGGTTCCGATGACCTGAACGGAGATTTTATCTCCATATGTATTCTGAAGGGACTGGATATCGGCCTCCATCTGTTCATAGGAGTACCGGTCCACTGGTTTGACAATGGGATCCGCCACCTCCTGATCCAAAAAATCACTGATCCCAACCGCTGCCCGGATTCCAGGTCCCACAGCATTGGCCTCCGCATAGGAGGGCTCTGCCCCGTAACTGACAAAGCTGCCCAGCCCCACGGCCCTCTGTCCCGCGTCCCACGGTCCCGTGCTGCCCAGCCCCATATTGCCAACAACCAGGATACCGCTCAATAAAGCGCAAATCACACGTTTTGTCATTGCTTTCCCTTGCCCTTCTTTTTTATTTGCTATGTTGTACAGTTTCGATTCCATATGTTCTCAATCTAATATAAATGAGCATTTCAGTCAAATAAAGTTTTCTTACATTTTTATTCCGTTTTTATGAGTGTTAGAAATGTTTCTAATTTGAAATGATTTAAAGACAGGGATGATATGTCCGGTTGAAACATAAATCATACCGGCCTGTGAGGAAGAACGTTTCCATATGGGTTTGACAAAAGGCCGGGAAGGAGGCGCTCATCCCACAGGGGAATAAAATAGGATTGAAAGATCAGCGGTCAATCAGGTATAATGTTGTCAGACGGAGGTGTTGAGATGAGTCAGTCAGACAAGGTACCCAAAGCCATCATTTTTATGGGAATACAGGCAAGCGGCAAATCTACATTTTTTCAGCAGAATTTTGCCCGGGATTTTGTACATATCAATTTGGATTCCCTGCATACCAGAACTAAGGAGGCAAAACTGCTGGAGGAATGTCTGAAGCAAAGGGCCAGTTTTGTGGTGGACAACACAAACCCCACGGCCGGGGACAGGAAGCGGTACATACAGGCGGCCAGGGAAAATGGCTATGAGATAGAAGGATATTTCTTCCAATCCCTGGTAAAGGACTGCATCCAGCGGAATTCCCGGCGTTTGGGAAAAGCCTGCGTCCCCGACAGGGCGATCGCATATACCTCCAACCGGCTGGAGATGCCGGCTCATGATGAGGGATTTGACCGGTTGTATTTTGTATGCATCCGGAACGGGGAATTTAAGGTGGACGAGTGGAAAAATCAGTGTTTTAATGGGAGGGAAAGATGAATTTTGAAACATTAGATATTAATATGCGCAGATTTGAGACCTCACTGGATCAGGTGATCCTGCCTGACCTTTATTTGGTGGTACGCATTGACGGCAGGAATTTTACAAGGCTGACCAAGGAGATCTGTGAGTTTGAGGCGCCCTTTGATACACGGTTCAGGGATGCCATGACAGATACGGTAAAGCATTTGATGGAATGCGGGTTCAGGATCGTATACGGGTATACACAGAGCGATGAGATCTCCCTTCTGTTCCATCCGGACGACAGGACATTTGGCAGGAAGACAAGGAAGATAAATTCGGTTCTGGCAGGGGAGGCCAGCGCCTTTTTCTCCTTAAAGCTGGGAGTGCTGGCTTGTTTTGACTGCCGTGTGGTCCCCCTTCCTAACCTGGAATGTGTGAAGGACTATTTTGCATGGAGGCAGGAGGATGCACACAGGAATTCACTGAATGCCCACTGTTATTGGCTGCTGCGGCAGGAAGGGAAGTCCGCCCAGGAGGCAACCAAAGAGATTGAGGGAAAATCGGTTTCCTTTAAAAACGAACTCCTCTTTTCCAGGAATATCAATTACAATGACCTTCCGGGCTGGCAGAAGCGGGGGATAGGGCTGTACTATTCCTCCTATGAAAAGACAGGGTATGATCCGATCAAACAGCAGAAAGCAGTCAGTATCCGGAACCGGATAGAGACAAACATGGATCTGGATACGGGGGATGGATATACGGACTGGGTGGTTTCACTGATGCAGGGCAGAGGATAGATCAGGGTGGGATCCCATGGAAGCGAAATATGCTTTGGTGGGATCTTTTTATATTGGCAAGCAGGACATTGCGGTGCGTTTGATTGGGGGACAGAGCAGGAGCCGCCAAGCTGATGATGCAATTATGATGCAAAAATGATGGAAATCGGATGCAAGGGTGCCTTACAATAACAGTCATAAACAAATAAACAGAATGGGCTGAAGGAGGAGATCAGAGTGAGGCGTTCGTTGTTTTTAATGGTTTTTCTGTTGGCCGCGGCAGCGGCCGGATGCGGTGTAAGGTCTGATGATACCGCCTGGGTTAACTGTTTTAACGCTGTCCGCCCGGATGCCAAGTCTCCTCGGACAGGGCAGAAAGGGGAGGAGAACTCCGGGTATCCGTACCAGGCCGTGCCTGAATCAACGGGCCGCATCGATCTTGCAGTGGAATCAGAGGGAATCTATTGGGTCCACAGCGGTGAGGCATATGGATTTATGGACGTGGAGGGGGAGGAGATAACCCCTTTTGTCTATGATGAGGCATATCCCTTCAGCCAGGGGCTGGCCTGTGTGTCCTATGAGGGGAAATACGGGTTTATCAATAAGAAGGGAGAGACGGCCCTGCCTTTTATTTATGACAGTGCCGCCCCCTTTGCGGAGGGGCTTGGGTATTTTGCCATAGGTGACAAATATGGTTTTATGGACAGGGAAGGAAATCCTGTGTTTTACCTGGATTGCGACAGTGTCAGTTCCTTTCAGGAGGGGATGGCTTATTTCAGTATGGGCGGAACATACGGGTATATTGATTTGGAAGGAAAAACCGTGATTGAACCAATTTATGATGATGCGGATTATTTCCAGGATGGCCTGGCGGAGATCGTAAAAAACGGCGCACATGGTATGATTGACCAAAAGGGAAATGAGATCATTTCCCCGGAATATGATCGTATTGAGAGAAATGACGGGTTTGTGGTGGTTCAGTCAGACGGTCTGTACGGGTGTTTTGACAGAAAGGGTTCCATGCTGCTTCCGGCTGCCTATGACCTGATCTTCATTGAGAATGACCTGATCTGTTTTCGTACAAATGGCAGGGCCGGGTTTGCGGACAGAGAGGGCCGGGTGATCATGGAGGGCTCCTATCATCATGTTCTTCCAATTTCTGGAAGGAATCTGGCTATTGTGGAAAGCAACGGACAGTGGGGCGTGGTGGATTGTGAGGGCACGGTCAAGGTGCCTTTGATCTATCAGTGGATCGGAAGCGGCGGGCAGGACAATGAGGTGCTGATCCTTTCACTTAATGGAAAAACGGGATGCCTGAGCGCGGAGGACTGTTCAGAGCTGATACCGGTCAAGTATGACCAGATTTATGGATTTATTAATGACCAGGCAGTTGTGCGGATGGGCGGAAAGTACGGTGTGGCGGATAAGAAGGGGAATCTTAAGATACCTGTCCTGTATGATGAGATACGTCTGTTTGACAATGGCAGTATGGCTCTGACAGGCAGGGGAATCACCCGCCTGGTTGACGGCAGTGGGAAGCTGATTCATGTGGGGATCTATGATTATGTGTCTTGGCGGGGAACGTGCTATAAGGTGGAGAAGGGGCGCAAGACCGGATTCCTGGATGAGACAGGCAGGATGGTGATCGCCCCGGTATATGATTATGTGTCCTATGACAACCGGCTGTCCCCTGGCGTGTGCGTGGCATCCCTGTATCAGTCCGATATCCGCAGCCATGTGATCAAGACGGGGGAGAACGTGGATGGGGATTTGTCACAGATACTTCTCAAGAATATGATCACGCCCAAAATGGCGCTGTTTTATGCATTTGTGCAGCATAGGACCATGGGCGCAGAGGATGGATTTTTGGGCTATGGCAGGACATACAGGCTGTGTGGCATAGACGGATCAGGAGAGCCTGCTTTATATGCCTGTGCGGAGCCCTATGACCAGCCTGCATTTCCCTGGTCCTGCAGCGGCTTTTATGCCATGGGGGATAATGAAGTAAAGGAGCTGGTGACCGGGTCTGAGTGCGGCGGATCACTGCGGGGGGACCGAGCGCGCCTGTGGTATGACAAAGAGACAAAAAAGACCATGGTCGGAACCCAGGGAAGCTGGGGCGGATTTGGCGGGCGGGCTTATGGCGGTGCGGTTTATGAATACAGCGGCAAAGCGGTGCGTCAGGTATGCTCGTTTTACTGCGTAAGCCGGACATCAGGGGGGACGGAGTACTCGGTCAATGGGATCCGCGCCACGGCGGAGGAATTTGAAGCTGTTTACAGGCGATTTAAGTAGAGGATGGATCAAACATGGCTCTGTACAAAATGTAAGGTTTTTTATCAGGGTATCTGTGATATAATGAAAAAGCCGGATCTTTTTTGCCAGAACAATCTAAGGACTCGCTCTGGGAACGGCCGGTTACCATATCAGGGTCAGGAGGGTCGCTCTCTATGAGGAAATATATTATGGCTGCATAGCATAGGCTGATGCAGTGAATGAAAGTAATTGTATAGCCTTTGCTATTCCGGACAGAAGAATATGTTTGGGAGGCGGCGATGCGCTATCAGAAGGCGAATGAAATTCTTCCGGAGAATCTGGTTGAATTAATTCAAAAGTATATTGACGGGGGATATGTATATATTCCCAGGAAGCAGGAAAACAGAAAAAATTGGGGAGAGTCTTCCAGGGCAAAGGAAGAACTCCGGAGACGGAATAAAGAGATATTTACAAAATACAGACAGGGGATGGGGGTAAAGTCCTTGGCTGAGCAGTATTTCCTGTCTGAAAAAAGCATACAGAGGATTGTGCTTCAGGAAAAGAAAACATTTCAGGAAAAAAAGATACTTCAGGAAACAGAGGACCAGGGCAGTGTACCGGATTGACGGGATACACTGCCTTTTTCTTGTTTCTGGGCAGTGTTTAAGGTTTATGGCAGGCAGGCTCCATGATAGAGTAGCTGATGGAGGAACTTAAAAATGAAACAGGAATATAGAAAGAAATGGATCGTCCTGCCCCAGACGCTGCCCGGGGTTTTAAGAAGGTGTCCGAAATGCGGACGGAAAGCAGAGTTTGAAAACAGCGGAACATTCAGGGTCAATGCAAATGGACGGCTGCTGGACGTGTGGCTGGTTTACCGCTGCACGGTGTGTGAGACAAGCCTTAACATGACCGTATATGAACGCGTGGAAGCGGATACGCTGGAGCAGGGGGAATATAAGGGCTTTTTAAACAATGACAGGACCCTGGCCGCTGCCTATGGAAGCAGCCGAAGCCTGTTTGCAAAAAACAGGGCTCAGATGGTGGAGCACTGGGATAAGTACACGGTGCGGGAGACAGATACCACGGTCCCCTGCAGACAGGAGCAGTGGAGCGAGGTGGAGGTATGGCTTGGGGGATACCTGAAGCCGAGGATGGACGCCCTGTTTGCAAGGCAGCTGGGAGTTTCCAGAAGCCAGATCAAAGGCCTGTGCGGATCAGGCCTGGTTTGTGTGATGGAAGGGAAGGCGGATGCCGGGGCAAGGGTGAAGAACGGACAGGTCTTTTATATCAGCAGGGAATGCCGGGCCGGGAGGAAATTGCTGGCAGTTGGGGATGCAGGTTGTTTTTATGACGGACATGCTATATACTGAAGGAATCACAGGACAGAAAGATAAGGTTGATATAGTATGACACCATCATTTCACACACATTACCATCCCTTAACATCCCGCCCCTATCTGCAAAACAGCACTTATACGGAACATACGCCCTGTCGGGCGCTAAAACCGTATGTTGCCTGTTTTTGGACATCCATGGGGGAAATGGAAGACGGGGAAGAGAAAGCTGCTGTTTCCGTTGCCGGGGAGCGGGAACCCTTATCCGGGGTTCTGGTTATCCCGGATACCTGTGTGGATGTCATTATAGAATTGAACCATGGACCGCAGACCGTCAAAAGCCGCCTTTGCGGGATCCAAGATTATTCCGTCACCGTGGGACCGGGAACAGGAAAGAGGAAGATGACTACCTTTGCGGTCAGGTTTTATTTTTGGGCCGTTCGCTTGTTCCTGGATCTGGATATGAGGGATATTTATAATGGGGTGCTGGACTTTGAACTGCTGGTGCCCGGAAGCAGGGATGCATTTCAGGAACTGTTTTATCAGCAGTCCCTGAGGGATAAAATAGAATGGATGGAAGAATATCTTCTTAAAAAACTGGATACCGGCAGATTAAATGCCAATTTTTTTAATTCCGTTGACCATATGCTAAGATCCAGGGGATGTGCCGCGGTCAAGGACATCTGCGGCTGCGCCAGTGTAAGCCAGCGGCAGATGGAACGCCTGTTCAGGCAGGAAATCGGTATTTCCATCAAGCGCACCGCCAGTCTGGTGCGGTATCAGAATGTGTGGAGGGAGATCGTATGCCGGGAGCGGTTTGAGATCCAGGAAGCAGTCGGTCAATTCGGCTATGCGGATCAGGCACATCTGCTCAACGATTTTAAACGGTTTCACAGCGTATGGCCGGTCCAGGCAAAGCAGATCGCAATGGCCAGCCGATAGGGGAAAGCCGGGGGCCGGGATCCGGACATGTCGCTTTTTTTCAATACAGTTTCCTCCGGTTGTGGTATATTTTTTCTACTATGACACAACCTGGAGGTACGAAGATGAAACAGTTAGGCGCAGCCGCATATGATGAGATACGGAAATGGATCTACCGCAATGCCAGACCACTGGACCTGGCGTTATGGCAGTTTGAATTTGAGGGCGGAAACCGGGAAACGGTGATGGAGATTCTTGGCTTATACCAGAATGAGGACGGAGGCTTTGCAAACACGCTGGATCCTGATAACTGGAGCAGGGAATCCTCACCCTATACAACTATGATTGCGGTCAGCATCCTCCGCACCTGCGGCCTTACAGATAAGGAGCATCCCATTGTACAGGGGATCATAAGGTTTTTGGACAGCGGAGCACACTGCTCCGAGGATGGATGGCATTTCACCGTCCCCTCCGGAGATGACCCGGCACAGGCGCCATGGGCCGTGTACAGTGAGGAAACCAACAGGGAACAGGACATGGGATTGACCGCAGGGCTTTGTGCATTTGTCCTGCGCTACGGGGGCAGCCGGTCCGGGTTATATGCCAGGGCGGCGGGATATGTGGATAAAATATTAAAAAAGGTAAAGACAGCGGAGGATTTGGGGGAAATGGGAGCCGGCGGCCTGGGAATCCTGTTATGGGATATCGCAGAGTCAGGCTTATCCGCCCGCTTTGACTGCTCAGCTATCGCCGGTGTGATGCCGGATCTGATCAACAGCCGGATGGAGCGCAACCCGGAAAAGTGGGCTTTCTATACGCCGCGGCCTTCTGAGTTTATCTGGTCGCCTGAAAGCGTTTTTTATAAAGGAAATGAGGAAATAGTGGATACTGAGCTGGATTACCTGATTGATACCAGAAACCCGGGCGGTGTGTGGAATATTACATGGACATGGTTCCGGCAGGGGGAGAAGTATCCAAAGGAGTTTGCTGTCAGCGAGAACTGGTGGATGGCCAACAAGGCCATTGAAAAACTGCGTTTCCTGAAAGCGTTTGGAAGGATGTAAACGAAAGAAACCCTGGTTCACCGAGGGTAAAATAAGGAAAGGGTAAGAATGGGCATGGGAATTTACAGGATCGGAGTGATCTCAGACACACATGGACTGATCAGGGATGAGGTAAAGGAGATACTTACAACCTGCCAGGTGATCCTGCATGGTGGCGATATCAACCGCCAGGCGGTATTGGATGAACTGGCTCAGATCGCTCCGGTCCATGCGGTGAGGGGCAATAATGACAAAGAGTGGGCAGAGCATATTCCGGAGACATTATGCCTTGAGATTATGGGACTTTCAATCCTTATGATCCATAATAAGCAGCACCTGCCGAAGGACCTGGGCGACAGGAACCTGATCATCTATGGGCATTCCCACCGGTATGAGGAAAAACAGGAGGGCGGCAGGACCTGGCTGAATCCGGGCAGCTGCGGCCCGAGAAGGTTTAGCCAGCCCATCACCATGGCCGTGGTGGAGGTAGAGGAGGGGAGGGAGGGGTACCGGGTACAAAAACTGGAGATCCCCCACAACTAGGGCCTGAAATCAGGTTATGAGCCGGCGCCCCGGATCCAATCCACCCATATGGAATAGTATTTACCTAATACATGGGAACCGTCTGAGGTGTATGCGGCCTTCAGGTTCCCATTTTCATCATCAAACAGTTCGTTTACGTTTATATAATAGCAGCGTTCAGCGTCTGCTATTTTTTTGATTTCCCCATTCAGTGCATTGATGTTTTCATTGTTGTAGATGGGGCTTTTAGATGATTTCTTCTGGGTTACGTGCAGGTTGGCTTCCAGGATCAGCTGGGCTTCTGGCTGCATTTCCTGTATCCTGTTTACAATGGATCGGTATTGAGCCACGGTGCGCTGGCGGTCATAGCCCAGTTCATTGATTCCCAGCATTACATAAATGGTGAGATAACGGTCCTGGGAAAGTACCTGCTCCAATGTCTTTTTGCTCCCGTCCCTGAGCGTTACCTTGGCATCAAACAGGTTGTAGACACTCATGCCTGAATTGGCAAACACCTGGGCATTGCCCAGATTTCCATATTCCCACAGCCCCACGGTTCTGGAATCTCCAATAAACAGAACACCGGAGAAATTTTCGTCCGGTATGGGCGCTGCCTGGGAGTTTGCAGAAGCATCCGCATCGGATGGCGCCTGGCCTTTTGCGGAAGCATCCGCATCGGATGGCGCCTCTGCTTCTGAAGAAAGTTTTGCAGGCATTTTCCGGGAGATCTTCTCCGGATCCGAAGCCTTATCTGTTTTCTGTGCTTTTTGCCGCGTCCATCTTCCATGGACCGGCACGGAGGCCTTTGCGTATGCAATACTTTTTCCCTGCAGATAAGACCCTGACCTGAGTACGGCGTGGTCCATCCAGCCGGGAAAGACATGAGTCACGGCAGCTCCTGCCAGACTGATGGTGAGAATAAAGGTATACCAGCATTTTCTCATAATGACATCCCCCTTAAAATCTGAAATATAGAAATGGGTCGTCAGCTCCCATTTTCATACAGTAAATACACAGCCAGAATATGGCTAACAGTGCCGCTGCCGAGATCAATCGGTATTTAACCCTGTGATAGATCCTTGCGGGCAGATCTGTCATGAAGAGAAATCCGGCGGCAATGGAGATAAAATAGAGTTTCCCGTATTTAAACACATCACCGGAGTAGTAGGTGAAATGCCTGTCCGGCGCCAAGATAGGAAACAGGCGCTGGAAGTAGACTGCCGTCTGTGACAGGTCCGTAACAGCAAATACCAGCCAGGTGAGCGCAATGGCAAGCATCATATAGGCGTGGCCCAACGGGGGGATCCGTGACAGGATGCGGCTCATTCCCAGCTTTTCCACTGTTATGAGAACAAACAGGACAGCGCCCCATAATATAAAGTTTCAGCTGGCGCCGTGCCAGAAACCGGTGAGAAGCCATACTGCGGACAGGTTGAGGATGGAGCGCAGGCTGCCCTTGCGGTTTCCACCAAGGGGAATGTAGACATATTCCCGGAACCAGCTTCCCAGGGTCATGTGCCACCTTCTCCAGAATTCGGTCATGGAAACTGCTGTATAGGGATGGGAAAAGTTGTCCGGCAGCGAAAACCCCATGAGTCTGCCCAGCCCCTTTGCCATCAGGGAGTAACCATAGAAATCAAAATAGATCTGAAGGCTGAAGGCAGTCAGCCCCAGCCAGGCCAGGGGGGTGGAAATGCTGTCATAGCCAATGGCGCCCACCTGGCTCCACAGGCCGCCGATCTGATTGGCCAGCAGAACCTTTAGACCCAGGCCGATGGTAAATTCCCGCAGCCCGTCTTCAATATTGATTACGGTGTGCCTTCGCCTGCTGATCTGCCTGCGGATGGAGGAGTATGTGACGATCGGGCCAGCGATCAGCTGGGGAAACATACAGATATACATTCCAAAGTTGATAAACGAGGTTTCGTATGGCGCATCCTTCCGGTAAACGTCCACCAGATAGGATATGGCCTGAAAGGTATAAAAGCTGATGCCCACAGGAAGGATCATGTTAAAAACAGGAACAGACAGGCTGATCCCGGCCCATGAAAAGAGCTGATTTATGTTCCCGGCAAAAAAGCCGGAGTATTTGAACAGAAAAAGCCAGGAGAGGTTATAGATGATCCCCGCAGCCAGCCAC
The DNA here is from genome assembly GCF_040545455.1 of Enterocloster citroniae. Lineage (NCBI taxonomy): Bacteria > Bacillati > Bacillota > Clostridia > Lachnospirales > Lachnospiraceae > Enterocloster > Enterocloster citroniae. The sequence goes on from NZ_JBEPLZ010000002.1 coordinate 280,052, forward strand.
CTGCCTTTGTTGATCTTCTGCCTTTTCTGGCCCAGTTTGATCCCCAGCCTGTAATTGACCAGTATGGACAAAACCAGCAGGGCCAGATAAAAGGGGTGTTCCCTGATCCCATAAAAGTAAAAAGCCAGGCTGCCGGTAAACAGGCAGAGGTTTTTCCATCTGCCCGGGCATACGGTATACAGGGTAAAAAATATTGGAAGAAATATAAATATAAAGTTTAGACTGCTAAAAACCATGTTTCGATCATCCCATCTTTTAGTATTCCATAGATTAGATGGATGGGAGGGTCGAAAAGTTGCAGCATTTGACAAAAATGAAATAAAAGATCATCGGATAGGAATATACAGGTCGATCTGGCTCTCAGGATGGTCAGATCCAAGAAAACGCTCATCATACAGTTCAAAGTCTTCCCGGTTGTCAAGTTCCTGCTCCGCCTTCAGAAACCAGGTGCCCCAGATATATTGGAAGGACAGGTTCAGGTTCCGTAAGCCGCCGGTATGGGTAAAAACCGCATACCGGCCGCCTTGAAGGATTTTTGGCACAAAGGGCCGGGGAAGGCCCTCAAATGAGGAAACCTCCAGGGCAGCTACTTCTGAAAACAGGACATCATCGTTCATGGTATACAGGTTGTTGCCGTCCCGGCAGGCTTCACAGATGCCAAAGCCGCGGCCGTCCGGAACCGCATGGGGGATCATGGGGATCATGCCCGTGAACTGTTTCCAAAGGTCGGGCAGCACATTGTTGCTGAGGCTGGTCTGTCCCCTCAGTCCGGCGGCCTTAATATCAGGAAGCTGGACGATCCGGGGATGTACCGTAAGGTTTTTAGTCAGATGGGTCATCAGCTGCTGATCCACCTTCGGCTTGGCGCTGATGAAAAGGTCCAGGCGGTTTTTCCGGTACTGGACAGGGCTTGCCTGATAAACAGACTTAAAGGCCCGGCTGAATGCTTCGCTGGACTCAAATCCATTGTCCAGCGCAATGTCAATGATCCGTTTGTCTGTGTAGAGAAGCTGGCCGGCAGCATTGGAAAGGCGGCGCTTTTTGATATATCCGCCCACATTTTCACCCAGCAGGGCGTAAAACAGCCTTGTCAGATGATAATAGGAGTAGCCTGTATGGCAGGCTACCTCCTCCACTGTCAACGGGTCACCCAGATGGTTCTCTATATACAGGATGGCCTGTTCCAGCGCTTTTTCGTAATTCATATACTGCTCCTGTTCTGAAAGATGGATGGAGGGGCAGGCTTGTTGCAGATGGTGATGCTCCTGCTTTCCTCACAAAACGGTTCATGGATGGAGAAATGCCGCCATCCGTTTTCTTCCCGTCCGCCCCAGCACAGATCCATGGTAAGTTCTTCCGGGTCTATGACCATGCTTTTGGTGGTTCCAAAAAAGTCTTTGTAAAAGGGGCAGGAAAGTCCGCAGGGATAGGGGGTGAGAAGAAACTGCTTCAGTTCTTCCTGCCCGTACCCGCCCTTTTTCTTGGTTAAAAAATGTTCCATGGTTTGGCAGCGCACCAGGGAGTGCTCCATGGCCTGGGATTCCCGAAGGATCATTTCATTGAGAAGGGGATGGTTGGCAGCAAACAGGTATTGATCCCGGGATGAGGGGTCAATGGACTTATACGCCTTGTGTCCGTCAAGGGTTTCATAAAGGGCCGCATTTTTGCCCCTGTCCACCAGGATCAGATTCATGTTATAGGCAATGGGCATATCCTCCAGGCGCTCCAGGGATTCTTTTACATCCCGGCAGGTGTCAAGAAGGGTGCGGATCACGGCCCAGAACTGAAGCCCGGTAACGGCAGGGCGGCGCATGCCTGGATTGGCTCCCACAGGAAAACCGCAGGAACTCATGGTTACGGATAGTCCGTGTTCATTGAGTCCGTCATCCCGTCCGATCCCCAGCACACTGGTGCCAATGTGGGTATAGGTGTCCTTGATGCAGGTCCTGATCAGAGTAAAGTCTTCCATCTCATCATTGAATTCGTAATTGCGGGCCACCAGGGGATGGCTGTTTGACGTCATGGACGGAAGGAGGGCCATGTGGCTGCAACCGGGATGAAGCCAGGTCATGGCGTAATAAACCAGGTTTTCCGGCCGAGTCTTAAGTCCATCGGCGAATCCGGCCAGCTCCTCATTGAGGCCGGGGCAGCAGCTGGAGAACAGGTCGGCTGCCATTGCCGTCTCCTTTGCCCCCAGTCCCGGGAATCCGGCCGTACAGATATGTTTGTGTGGTGAATGAACTGACATCCAGGTTCCCAGGTGATAACCTGCCTCATAGTGGGTGCCTGTAAGTTCAATGGTGTGTGTGGTTATGGTTTTCATATGATTCTTCCTCCTTGTGCGGTACATATGTATGCCTTAATTGTACAGGAGAAAGAATATTAATCATGATATTTCCTGCTGTTTTTTGCCGGCGGCTACAGGATCTCCCCCAAAATCTCCTTTTCCGCAAACAATGCGGTGGCCCCTCCTGTATGCCAGAACACCACGGTGCTGCCCTGGGGAACCCTGCCTATTCGTATATGATCCAGCATTCCGGCAAATGCCTTCCCAGTATACACCGGGTCAATGAACAGACCCTCCGTTTGGGCCAGCAGCCGGATGGCTTCGGTGGCGCTTTCGCTGGGGATCTCATAGCCGGGCAGGTAGTAATTTAAGTCCGTATGGATATCTCTGGAAGCTTCCACTGATACAGGCGCTCCTAGAAGCGCCAGGCTTTCATTGGCCAGGTCCTGGGTGCGTTTGGGATAGCCTTCATCCTTCCAGCTAACATTGATGGAGATGATCTCTGTATCCAGGCCGGTCAGCACCTTGCCGGCGGCCAGCCCTGCCATGGTCCCGCCGGTTCCGGTTCCGTGGAAGATATAGTCAGGGTGGATACCCATGTCAGCCACCTGTTCAGCAAATTCCACAAAACCTTCAATAAAGCCCACAGAACCCACCGGGCTGGCTCCTCCCATGGGCACCTCGTAGCATTTGTGTCCCTGGGTTTCCAGCTGTTTCATATGTTCCCTTGCCATCTGGACGGAGCGTTCCTCCGCTTCCGCTTCCTCCTCGCCCGGATTCATCCTTACCACGTGGATCTCCGCCCCCATGATCCTATCCAGGAGCAGGTTGGAGCGCAGATCCTCCTCGTCCGGTTCCACGATCGCTACCAGGTACAGCACGGGCTTTAGTCCGCAGCGGCGGCAGGCGGAAACGGTCTGCATGGCGTGGTTGGACTGGGTCGCTCCAAAGGTAAACACATATTCACATCCCTTTGCGGCAGCATCCCCGATGAGATACTGGAGTTTGCGGATCTTGTTTCCGCCAAACAGGTTCATCCCTGTAAAGTCATCCCTTTTAATATACAGATTCACGCCCAATTCCTCTGACAGGTGGTCCAGCTTGTAAAGAGGAGTAGGGAAAAACCCCAGGTCTGCCTTGGGCATTTGTTTTAGAAGGTTTCTCGCAGCAGCGCATGTTTCTTTTAAATGGTCCATATTTTATTCCTCCGTCCTTTTGATCATGTATACCTATGTGACCGATGACCATAGTATACCATAAAATACCGGTTCCACAAAGCGTGTATCAAGTATAAACAGAATCTGATTGCAGGATGATAAGCGTGTGGGGTATAATATCCACGTAGACGGTGAGCCGGGAGAGCAGCGAAACCTGAGACTTTGGCAAAACGTGCCGGAGGACGGTCATTTAGAAAAGGAAGGGGGCAGGTTCATGAAAAAGAATCCCCAGGGAAAACGCTGGCACAGGCTGGACAATACGGGAAAGATCTTCCCCATGATCGCCAACGAAAACCTGAGCAACGTATTCCGCATATCAGTCGTATTAAAACATGAAATCGATCCGGTACTTCTTCAGCAGGCCCTGGAAGATACCCTGCCGCGCTTTAAAGGATTTAAAGTCAAGTTAAAGCGGGGTTTTTTCTGGTACTATTTTGAGGGAAATAAACGGACCCCTTATATAGAGAAGGAAAACACCTGGCCCTGCCGTTATATTGATCCAAAAAGTAATCAGCTGTACCTGTTCCGGGTAAGCTATTACCAATGCCGTATCAACCTGGAAGTGTTTCATGCTGTTACGGACGGGATGGGGGCCACGAACTTTATCCGTGAGCTCACTGCCCGGTATCTTGATTTGAGAAGCGGCCGGCAGCAGGAACTCAGGGAGGAGGAGCAGGGGCCGGCTGATAAGATCGAGGACAGCTATCTGAAAAATTACAGGGAAATGCCGCGGACCCGGTACAGCTCCAAGCCGGCCTACCATCTGGAGGGAAACTATCTTCCCCTGGGAGGGGAGAGCGTCATACACGGCCGTGTCAATATACGGGATCTGAAGCAGGCATGCCGCGCCCGGAAGGTGAGTGTCACAAAATACCTGACCGCCTCTCTGATCTGGTCCATCTGCCAGGTCTACATGGACGGTAAGCCCGGCCCCCAGCGGATTGAAGTCAACCTTCCCATTAACCTCAGGGCTTTTTTCGGGTCTGACACATCCTCCAATTTTTTTGCGGTAACAGGCATTTACTATGGTCAGCCCCAGGGAAACGGGGATTTTGACTCCATCCTTGCCTCTGTATGTACCCAGATGGATGAAAAGATCGTCAAGGAAAAGCTGGAGCAGACCATTTCCTATAATGTATCCAATGAAAAGAAGTGGTATGTGCGTATACTGCCCCTTTGTGTCAAATGGCTGGCCCTTGGGTTTATCTTTAAACGCAATGACAGGGCCCATACCATTACCCTGTCCAATATCGGCCCCATATCCATGGATGAGAAATATCAGGAGGAGATTGAGAACTTCCTTCTGCTCATCGGCGTATCCAAACGCCAGCCGGCCAAATGCGGGATCTGCGCCTACGGTGACACGGTCACCATTACCTTTACCAAGGTGTTTGATGATGACCGCCTGGAGGACTGCTTTTTTCAGCGCCTTAAAGAGGATGGGGTTCCAGCGGAGCTGGAAAGCAACGGTCTTGTAAAGCCCCTGTGCTGGAAGGGGAATTATCCAGTGATCGAGTATGATAAAAATAAATGGAAAAAACTGGTCTATCTGTTTTATGGGGTGCTGGCCGCCATGGCCATTGTCCTGGGACTTGTGAATATAGCCACCTATGACCATCTGTGGTGGTCGGGTATCGCCATTCCGGGCATTGCCTATGCTGGCCTTACCATGCGCTATTCCATTTTGCGCCATGCCAATCTGGGCAAGACAGTGATGATAGAAACCATTGGAATGCAGGTGCTTCTGGTGATGATCGACTGGGTGCTGGGATATGAGGGATGGTCTGTAAATTATGCCGTTCCCGCAACCATCCTGTTCGCGGATGTGGCGGTTGTGTTCCTGATCCTTGTTAACAGGCTGAATTGGCAGAGTTATTTTATGTATCAGCTGGCCATTACTATTTTCAGCTTTATCCCGCTGATCCTGTGGGCGGCGGGACTTGTAACCCGGCCTCTTATGGCTGTGATAACCGTGGTTCTGACCGTGTTTATCCTGGCCATGACCATTTTCCTGGGAGACAGGGGCGTAAAGAACGAGCTGATCCGGCGGTTCCACCTGTAATGAGATGCCGGGGCGGAGCAAACAGAGAGGAAACAGACAGAGAGGAAACAGACAGAGAGGAAACAGACAGTATGCGGAGTAAAAAAGTAAGCATCCGGGGAGGCCTGATGCGCGATATGATCCACGATATTATGGAAACCTCCCTGGGAAAGCCGATAAAGACAGGAGAATTCCGGAAAAATCCGGTAGAGCCGGCCTGGGTCTGCCCGTCCGGTTACGAATATGAGATCATTGAAAATGACCCCTTTAAAATGGAATACCTAAAGCCCGAGGGTGTGGTCACCGGAAGGGTGGTGCTGCAGCTGCACGGGGGAGGTTATATTGGTCCCATGAAAAATATTTACCGCAAATTTGCGGTGCGCTATTCCCGCCTAAGCTTTGGGGGGGATGTGCTGACCATCGATTACCGGGTGGCTCCGGAGGATCCCTACCCTGCGGCCCTGGAGGACGCCATCCATGCCTACCAGTGGCTGGTCAAAGAAAAGCATTACAGGCCGGGGCAGATCGTGGTGGCCGGGGATTCAGCGGGGGGAGGTCTTGCCCTTGCCCTGTGCCTCTACCTCAGAGACAGGGGGCTTCCCCAGCCGGCCGGCCTGGTGCTTATGTCCCCGTGGGCCGATGTCACATGCAGCGGTGACAGTTATGAATTTAATTTCCAAAAAGACCCATTATTTGGAAATACCAGGGAGAGTATGCTGTACAATTCCTCCTACGTGGGGGATGCGGATCCGAAGGACCCATATCTTTCCCCGATTTTTGGGGATTTTCGGGGACTTCCGGCCATGCTGCTTCAGGCAGGAAGCTTTGAGATGCTTCTCAGCGATACGCTGTCGGTTGCTGAAAAGGCCAGGGAAGCGGGGGTGCGCCGCCGCGTGTCTGTTTACGAGGGAATGTTCCATGTGTTCCAGATGAGCATGGATCTGATACCCGAAAGCCGGGAGGCCTGGGATGAAGTGGCCAGGTTTATGCAGATCGTGTTCCGGATCGACAGAAAGCCGGAAGGTCGTGTGGTAAGGAAGGTCAAGAGGACAAACAGAACAAAAAACGAAAAATAAAAGGGATAAGAAAATGTGATTCTGCATTTTCTTATTTTTTTGTATTTTTTCAGATGGGCTCCAGTCATATTTTCAGGCATGTCTCATATATTGAGGTAAAAGGGGTGAAGCTCATGGCAAAGAAGGAAGAGATATTAAAAATATTTCCCAGGGAACTGAGGACCATATTGGGACAGGTCCCTGTGGACTTTAAGGAAGTGCAGGAAATACGCCTGAGATCAGGGAAGCCGATGATGATGATCTGCGAGAACAGGGAATACCTGGTGACCAGGGAGGGCAGGCTTCGGCAGGATCAGGGCGGTCTGGACATGAATGGATTTCTTACCGTCACCCAATCCCAGATGAAAGAAACCGTGGAGTATATGAGCAGTTTTTCCCTTTACGCGGCGGAGGAGGAGCTGAGGCAGGGATTCCTGACCATACAGGGAGGGCACCGCATCGGAGTGGCGGGAAAGACACTGGTCCAGGGGCAGGATATCCGGCTGATGAAATTCATTTCCTTTATCAATATACGGGTGGCCCACGAGATTTTGGGCTGTGCGGATCCGGTTATGGATTACCTGTACATGGACCGTTTCCTGAACACCCTGATCATTTCACCTCCAAGATGCGGTAAGACCACACTGCTCCGGGATATCATACGCCAGGTCTCCAACGGAAGAAGCAGGGACCGGTGGATTCCGGGCATGAGCGTGGGCGTGGTGGATGAGCGGTCGGAGCTGGCGGCCTGCTATCAGGGCATTCCCCAGAATGACCTTGGAGTGCGCACGGATGTGCTGGACTGCTGTCCCAAAAGCCAGGGCATGATGATGCTGGTGCGCACCATGGCGCCGGGGGTGATCGCAGTGGATGAGATCGGAAGCCGCCAGGATATGGAAGCCATTGAATATGTAAGGAACTGCGGCTGTTCCCTGGCGGCAACCATTCACGGCAATTCCCTGGAGGACATCAGGCAGAAGCCCTGCATGGGAGAACTTCTGGCCCAGGGCACCTTTGAGCGGCTGATCCTGTTAGACAGCCGGGGAGGGCCGGGGCATGTGAGATCCATATGGGACAGGGGCGGAAATGTCCTTTATGGGGAAAAAGATCCGGGCAGCTGAAGGGAGAGGAGGTAGCCATGGCATTTAAGTGGTTGGGAAGCCTGCTGGTACTGTTTGCGGCAGGCGGATTTGGCGTATGGTCAGCCATGCAGTGGCGGGAACGGCTCCGCCTGCTTGAGAAGCTGCGGCAGATGATCTATTTTTTAAAAGGTGAGATCACATACAGCCATGCGCCTCTGGCCGAAGGGCTGGAGCGTGTGGGAAAGCGGGACCCCGGTCCGCTGGGAACGCTTTTTACCTCAGCGGCGGAGGGAATCTGCCGCCAGGAAGGGGAATCCCTTCAGGAGATATGGAGCAGGGAGGTAGGGCTGCTTTCCTCTCCTAAGGTAAGGCTTCCCCTCACAGATGAGGATCTGGAACAGCTGACCGGCCTGGGGGAACATCTGGGGTATCTGGATGTGGACATGCAGGAGCGTACCCTGAAGCTGTATTTAGAACAGCTGGATCTGTCCATTGATTATCTGAGGACTAACCAGAGGGAAAAATGCAGGCTTTATACCAGCCTTGGCATTATGGGGGGTATGTTCCTTGTCATTATGATGTATTAATACCGGATCATGATGTACGAATGCCGGATCACGCTCCGGCGCGTGTTGAAATGGAATATTAAAAGTTGAGGAGACGGCAAATGGGTGTAAATCTGATATTTAGAATAGCGGCAGTTGGAATCCTGGTTTCCGTAATCTGCCAGGTGTTAAAACACAGCGGCAGGGATGAACAGGCATTCCTGACAAGCCTGGCAGGGCTGGTCCTGGTGCTGTTCTGGATGATACCATACATATATGATCTGTTTGAAACCATGAAGAACCTGTTTGCGTTATAGGGAAAGGCGGTGGCTGTATGACAATCATCACGATCGCGGCAGCCGGGATTGCCACCGTATTGCTGGCAGTGCAGTTAAAGGGGATCAAAGGGGAGTATGCGGCCTATATGGTCATGGCGGCAGGCTTTTTTATCTTTTTTTACGGCACTGGCAAGCTGAGGGCGATCCTGGATGCGCTGGAACAGATCCAGGGATACATAAAGGTAAACAGCGTGTATCTTGTGACCCTTCTCAAGATGATCGGCATTACATATGTGGCGGAGTTTGCCTCAGGCATATGCAAGGATGCGGGATATGGCTCCCTGGGAAACCAGATTGAGATCTTTGGAAAGCTGTCCATACTGGGCATCAGCATGCCCATCCTGCTGGCCCTGTTTGGCACCCTGGAGACATTTTTGTCATGAGAGGGACGGAAAAATGGTTTACAAAGGCAGCTGTTGTCACGGGCCTGGTCATTCTGCTTTCTGCCTTTGGAGCCGGCAGTGCAATGGCCTGGGCCGTTACCGCGGATACCTCTGCTTATAATATGGACGGATTGCCGTCCGTTTTGGATGGGAGCGTTTCGGATGGGAGCGTTTCGGAAGATTCAGGAACGGACATGGACCATGCGGCCCAGGAACTGGGCATCCAGGATGAGATGGAAGGGCTTCAGCAGTTTTTAAACGAAGTCATGGGACAGCAGGATGGGATCCAGGGAAATTTTTCCTTCTGGGAACTGATGAAGGAGCTGGTCAAGGGAAATCTGAAAGGGATTTTGGGACAGGCGGGAGCAGGGATTCAGAACACGCTGTTTTCCGAGGTGAGAAGGGGCGGGCACATGCTGTTTCAGGTGGCGGCCATTGGGATCATAGGGGCTGTGTTTTCAAATGTATCATCCGTGTTTAAGGGCGGACAGATTTCAGATACGGGATTCTTTGTAACCTACATCCTTCTCTTTACATGTCTGGCAGCCAGTTTTGCGGCCAGCCTTCAGGTGGCGGCCCAGGTGCTGGATCAGATCCTGGAATTTATGAAGCTGATGATGCCCGCATACTTTATGTCGGTGGCATTTTCCGGGGGAAGCATGAGCGCCCTGGCGCTATATGAAGGAATGCTGGGGGCAGTGACCCTGGTCCAGTGGATCTGCAGTACGGTCCTGCTTTCCATGGTGAAGATCTACGTGCTGATGGTCCTGGGCAGTCATGTGGTGAAGGAAGCCCTTCTAACCAAGCTTACGGAACTTTTGGAACAGGCAGTGGGATGGGGCCTTAAGACACTTACCGGCCTGGTGGTGGGGTTCCATCTGATTCAGTCCATGATTTTACCCTATGCGGATGCGGCCGGTCAAGCGGGAATGAAGCGGCTGCTGGAGATTATACCGGGTCTGGGCCAGGGGGCCGGAGCCATGGCCCAGATGGTTCTGGGCTCAGGTGTATTGATCAAGAATACCATGGGAGCGGCGGCCGTGGTGGTGCTGGCAGTGATCACCGTGATTCCCATTATAAAACTCATGGTGCTCATGGTACTTTACCAGTGCGTGGCTGCCGTCATGCAGCCGGTGTGCGACAAGCGGGTGGTGTCCTGCGTGTCGGGGGTGTCCAAGGGGCACAAGCTTTTGATCCAGATCGTGCTGTACTCCATGTTCCTGTTTATGATATCCATTGCCATTACCTGTGCATCCACGAATGTGAATTATTTCGCATCCTAGAGTTTGAGTGAACAGAGCGCCGGATGATTTCTGAAATTATTTAAATGGAGGTTTGTATGGAGTCTGTCTACAGCTGGGTAAAAAACATCATATATTATATGATCTTCCTGTCCGTGGTGAGCAACCTTCTGGCAGACTCTAAATATGAGAAATATATCCGCTTTTTTGCCGGAATGGTGCTGATCCTCCTGGTGGTAAGCCCTCTGACCGGTAAGCTGCGCCTGGATGAACAGATATCCTCCATGTTCCGGTCCATTTCCCTGTATAATGATACGGCGGATCTAAAAAGCCAGCTGTGGGAGATGGATGACAAGAGGCTGGACCGTATTATGGGAAAGTATGAGGAGGCTGTGGAACAGGATGTGGTAGCCATGGCCGCTGCTGACGGCTTTGCCTGTGTCAATGCCAGGGTGCAGATCGACAGTGACAGGAACAGCAGCACATATGGGCAGGTGACGGACATTCAGATGCAGATCCGGCGCAGTGAAGGGGAAGAAAAGGGAAAGGAAGACTATATGGGCAGCCGCCCTGTGAACGTGGAGGCCAACCAGGTGGACAGTATCATGGTGGAACCGGTGGAGCTTGGGGAAGAGAGTCAGGCAGGTGACCGGGCGGATGGCCGGGGTGACGGCCGCAGAGGTGGCAGGGAAGATGATGGGGAAAACGGATCATCTGGGGGAGGGGAAGCTGCCGGGGGCAGGAATCAAATCATTCACCGTTTAACGGGAAAGGTGGCGGGGTATTATGGGATTGAAGAATCGCATATCCAAATTCAGTGGAAAAATGACTAAGGAAAAGTGGCTGCTGTTATTGCTCATAGGGGTTCTTTTGATGATCCTGTCATTTCCTTTGCCGGGCAGCCAGAAAAAGGATAAAGGGAAGGAGAACCAGACTGCTGCAGACAGCCAGGGTCCGGGGGCGGTGCCCCTTTGGACCGGAGACGCACAGGATCCGGCACAGACCGGAGAGTCCTCCATGTTCGGGTCATTGGGCCAGGATCACATGGGCGGCGGTTCCTCTGAAAACAGTGAGGGGGATCCTGCATATCCCGCATCAGCGTCCCCTGGCGGGGAAGGTTCCTATGAGACCCAGATGGAAAACCGGATCAAGAACCTTCTTAAGTCCGTGGACGGGGTGGGAAAGGTGGATGTTATGGTGGTCTTAAAATCCTCCAGTGAAAAGGTGGTAAGGGTAGACCGATCCACCAGTTCCAGCACAACCCAGGAAAAGGATTCGGGCGGGGGCACCAGGGAAGTTGCAAACAGCCAGTCGGATGAGAGCACGGTGTTGTCCGGCTCAGGTTCCAACGGAAGCGGGAACGTGCCTATCATAGAGAAAGAACTGAGTCCGGAGATCTCCGGAATCATCATCAGCGCGGAGGGCGGAGGCAGTCCAACGATAAAAGCTGAAATTTCTGAGGCAATGGAAGCATTATTTGGCCTTCCCCCACATAAAATAAAAGTATTAAAGAGGGTGGAATAAATAAAGGAGTGCAGGATATGAAAATCAAGAATATGAAACAGGTCAAAGAGCATATGAAGGACATGAACATGAAACGTTTGTTCCGCAGGAACCAGATCATCATCACCACGCTGGCTGTCATGATCGCAGCGGCAGGATATCTGAACTATGCGGGGAAAAAGGATCTGGCAAACGGAAACACGGTGTACGAGGCAGGGGCCATGGACATATCAGATGAGGATATCCTGGCGGAGAATCAGGCAGCTTCCCTGACCGGACAGTCAGGACTTCAGGAAATACCCAGTCTTGACCAGGATCCATCGGATCTGGATGCGGTCAGCGATGCGGACGGTGCCCAGGCGGCAGCTGATCCTGGAACGGATGCAGGAGCTTTGGCTCAGGCCGGGAATAATGCAGCGGTTGAGGAAGCAACCCAGGCCGCAGACGCAGGACAGACAGCGGACGCGGGACAGATGGCTCAGGCAGGAACAGACGGTTCAGCCCAAACCGGCCTTGAGAACCCGGGGGAAGCGGTCCTGACCAGCGGGATGAGCGTGGCTGATTACATAGCAAATGTGCAGCTCAGCAGGGAACAGATCCGTGCAAAGAATAAGGAGACCCTGATGACCCTGATCAACAGCACCAGCATTGATGAGGCTGCCAAGCAGCAGGCAATCCAGGATATGATCAAACTGACCGAGGTTTCCGAGAAGGAAAATGCCGCAGAAACCCTCCTGATGGCAAAAGGCTTCTCAGACCCGGTGGTGAGCATCACCCAGGATAAGGTAGATGTTGTGATCAATGCCCCGTCCATAACCGATCCCCAGCGCGCACAGATCGAGGATATCGTAAAGCGCAAGGCAGAGGTTGGGGCTGACCAGATTATTATCACACTGCTCAATATGGCGGAATAACGGAGAGTTAAGCGCTTATATGAAAATGGATTTGAACAGGGACATGGATATCCGTGCCCCTGTTTTGCATATACACTGTTTATTATGGAAGAGTGTATTTTTTTGCTTGTGTGATGGGAGGCCCTGTAGTATAATTTTTTGCAGATCGAAAAGATAAAAAAGGGGATACATATGGCGGCACTTACTAAAATGGCGATTGTAAAAGCGTTTGAGGAACTGGCAAGGGTTAAAAATGTGGACAGGATCACCGTAAAGGAGATCACGGATAAGTGCCAGATATCCAGGAATACCTTTTACTATCATTTTAAAGACATATACGATGTACTGGAAGAAATGCTGAACCAGAGAGTAGAGCAGATGATCGAGACCCTTGAACTTAATATGCAGAGCGGAAACAGCGTGCAGGGTACCAGAAGGGCAGGCATGAGGTATATTTTGGACAACAGGGAGTTGTTTTTTAACCTGTACCAGTCTGCGGGCGTGCAGGAGGTCAAGATGTATCTGGATAAATCCTCCTCCGTTCTGGGGCACTACCTGATCGACCGGCTTTCAGAGGGGATGAATGTGTCGGAGCGGGATAAGGACCTGATCATTTCATTTTACCAATATGCCCACGCAGGGATGATGGCGGAGTGGCTGGAAAAAGGAATGAAGGATGACCTGGAGGAAAGAATGAACAGGATGGATGTGCTGTTCGAGGGGGATATTGTTATGGCCCTTGAGAGAAGCGCCCGCAATCCGGAATAAGAGGATCAACGTATCTATCAATTAAAAATTTGTCTGGTTTTAGTACAAATAGGGGCCGGGTGCACAAAAATTGTGCACCCGGCCCTTATTTGACCATTGAAGAACAGACCGTGTGGATTGTATTATATGCTGGTGCTGCACAGTAAAAGCAGCACCGGCAGCCATAAAGGGAGCAGAAGAAGGATACAGGAGATGAGCGTACATGCCAACACAGAAATTTTTAAACCTGTGCATTTACAAAAAGCAGTTGATCGTAAATGCAATGAAGCAGGAGATACTCCGGGTCCCGTATTCGGAGATAACCGTAAGCCGTGTTGCCAAGACAGCGGGAATCAGCCGCGCCAGCTTTTATACGTATTTTGACGGAAAGGAAGATTTGTTTTCCTATATGCTGTGCCAGGTTCTGGATCATATGGAATCATTGCTGATCCTTGCATTTCAGGAGGAAGACGGCTGCTTTGGCAACAGCATGAAACGGGTGTTTCATATGTTTACCCGGGACGACACAGGCGCGCTCCTTAACAGGATCCGCAAGCAATCCGCAGAGGACCGGGAAGTGGAACGGATCTTTACCATGGCTGAGATGCAGATCTACAGCGAGGAGCGCCGCAGGCACAGGGGGAAACAGTGTTATCAGACCATAGATCCGTCCGCGTATCCGGGGCTGGATGAGGAATATCTGACCTGTGCCATCGATATTGGTATCATGATCATTTTCAAGACATTATTTCAATATTGCGGGAACACAAGCCAGGGGGATGAGTTGAATAAAGTTGCTGAGATACAGCTGGATATACTGGAAAAAGGAATCGGGGCTTAATTTCCCCAAACAGAAAGGAAGGCGTGAACATGAGGAAAACAACAAAAAGGCTGCTGGCGGGAGGACTTGTACTTGTGGCAGCAGCGGGGATCGGATGGAATGTAATAAAGTCAATGGAACAGCCGGCACAGTACGAAAACCGTCCTACCATATCGGCGGAACATCCTGAGACAGGGGACATTATTTTGTATACGGACCTGACAGGTACGGTGGAGCCCCGGTCCAGGGCATCGGTCCAGCCCAAAATAGGAGGGGAGATTCTGGAGGTGTATTTTCAGGCCGGGGACCATGTGCAGGCCGGGCAGGAACTGTGCAGGATCGACTCGGATGTGCTCACATCCTTAAAACTGCAGATGGATGCGGCAAGCGTATCATCCAATGAAGCGGCCAGGGAGCTGGCCAGGCAGGAGCCCCTTTACGCTGCCGGCTATGTGTCACAGCAGCTGATTGAACAGGCGCGCGATTCTGCCAAAAGTGCGCAGATCGCCTATGAATCAGCAAAGCACCAGTATGAGCTGCAGCTTGATTATACCACGGTAAAGGCGCCCATCAGCGGAGTGGTGGAGACAAGGAATGTGGAACCACATGACCATGTGGACACATCAGCGGAGATCTGTGTTATCTCCGCAGGTGAACAGCTCCAGGTAAAGTTCGGCATCACGGAAAAAATATTAAAACATATGAAAGCAGGAGACACTGTTTCCGTGGAAAAGAACGGAACCAGTTATGAGGGGCAGGTGACCGAGGTGGGCACCATGGCCAATCCTTCCACCGGCCTTTATGACGTCAAAGCCGAGATCAGCCAGACAGGAGGTCTGACCAGCGGAACAAAGGTGAAACTGACCGTGGTGATGGATCAGGCCAGGTCTGTGATGACCGTGCCGGTGGACGCGGTGAACTATGACAACGGTGAAGCATTTGTTTACTGCTACCAGGACGGCAGCGCCCGTAAAACAAAGATTGTAAGCGGTATCTATGACTCCGGACGCATGGAGGTAATATCAGGTCTTGACAGCAGCAGTCTGGTGATCACCAGCTGGAGCAATGAACTCCTGGACGGCGCGCAGGTGATACTGGATACCCGGGAAGCAGGTGAATAGGGATGGTTAATATCACTAAATTCGCAGTAAAAAGGCCCACTACCATTATCCTGTGCCTTATCACTATTTTCTTTTTCGGGATCCAGTCCCTTTTAGGAACCAAGGTTGAGCTGACCCCGGAGATGGAGCTGCCCATGCTGGTCATCAGTACCGTGTATGCAGGGGCAAGCCCGGATGATATCAATGAACTGATCACCATGAAGCAGGAGGATGCCATCACATCCCTGGACGGTGTGGACACAATACAGTCCTACTCCCAGGAAAATGTATCGGTGATCATGGTCCAGTATGAATACGGAACCAATATTGATACAGCCTATATCAATCTGAAAAAGGCCATGGACGGCATCCGCAGCGATCTGCCGGATGATGCCAATGAACCCACCATTATGGAACTGGACCTGAACGCCCAGCCGGTGGTGACCCTGGCGGTCAGCGGGCAGGTGGACGGAAACCTTTATACATATGTGGACAACAATGTGGTCCCACTGTTTGAAAAACTGGGGTCCGTGGGCGAGGTGTCCCTGTCCGGCGGCCAGAAAAGCTATATCAGGGTGGAATTGATACCGGAAAAACTGGAGCAGTATCATCTTACCATGTCTGCAGTGGGCCAGATCGTGGGAGCAGCGGATTTTACCATTCCGGCAGGTGAGGTAAAGGTCGGAAAACAGAACCTGGATGTCAGTGTGGGCAATGACTATGACAATGCGGAAAGCCTGAAGTCCGTGGCTATTCCGCTGGCAAACGGGGATGTCATCCATCTGTCCGATATTGCAGAGGTGTATGATGCCCTGGAGGATGCGGATTCCATTGGCCGCTACAATGGAAGTGATATCATTTCCTTGGGCATAAAAAAACAGCAAAGTTCCACGGCTATTGATGTATCCAGGGACGTTATGAAGGAGATCCAGGAGATTGAGGCCGTCAACCCGGGAATCCGGATCACAGTTGTAAATGATTCCAGCGAGATGATCACGGAATCCATTTCAAACGTATTTCAAACCATGATCATGGCGGTGATCCTTTCCATGATCGTTCTGTGGCTGTTCTACGGCGACCTGCGGGCATCTGTGATCGTTGGAACCTCCATTCCCATTTCCATTATGCTGGCTCTGATCTCCATGAGCGCCATGGGATTTTCCTTAAACGTTATTTCCCTCACATCCCTGGTTCTGGGCGTGGGCATGATGGTGGATAATTCCATCAATGTGCTGGACGGCTGTTTCAGGGCAAAGGAAAAACATAATTTTTATGACGCGGCCATTGAGGGCAGCCGTACCATGATCGGCTCCATTACAGGCGGCACGATCACCACCTGCGTGGTGTTCCTTCCCCTGGCAATGCTGAGCGGAATGTCGGGACAGCTGTTTAAGCAGCTGGGGTATACCATTGTCTTCTGTATGATCGCCTCCCTGTTCTCGGCAGTGAGCATTGTGCCTTTGTGTTATTACCAGTGGCATCCCATGGAAAAAGAAAATGCCCCGGTAAACCGCCTGATGAAATCCCTACAGGCATGGTACCGCAAAAACATGCCCTCCATCATACCCAGGACCAGGCTGATCATGGGTACCAGTGTCCTGCTGCTGGCAGCGGCCTTTCTTTTAGCCTCCAGGCTGAATGTGGATCTCATGTCATCCGTGGATGAGGGGATCGTACAGGTGACTGTCAAGACAAAACCCGGACTGTCCATTGAATCGGTCAATGAGACTCTGGCACAGGTGGAGGACATGATCATAAATGACGAGTCCGTGGACCATTACCTTTTAACATATGGCTCCAGCGGGCTGAGTACGGGCGGGGGTGGCGCTACCCTGAACGCATATCTGAAGGATGACCGCAAACTGTCCACCGATGAAGTGATCGACCAATGGAGGCGGGAGACGGAACGGTATAAGGATGTCTCCATTACGATGGAGCAGGGAAGCACCACCAGCTCCTCAGCCATGAGCAGCAGCGACCAGATCGAGATCGACCTGCAGAGCACGGACTATGACGCGCTGAAAATGGCGGCAGATGAGCTGGCTGACGCCCTTCGGGAGAGGGAGGATGTGATGCAGGTCCACTCCTCCATTGAAAACGCGGCTCCGGTCATCAAGGTAAAGATCGATCCTGTGAAGGCACAGGCCGAGGGGCTGACACCTGCGGGCATCGGCTCGGTCATATACAGCAGCCTGAGCGGAATGGATGTTTCCACCGTGCGCATCAATGGTGAGGACGTGGATATCCGGGTGGAGTATGCGCCGGACCGGTACGATACCATTGATAAACTTCAGGGAATGATGATCACCACGGCCACGGGTACAACTCTTCCTCTGGAAGACCTGGGGGATATTTATTATGAGGACAGTCCCCAGCAGATTGAACGGAAGGATAAGCAGTACCAGGTAGCCATCACCATGGAACCACAGGCAGACTATAAAAAGACGGCTGAAAAAAATGTAAAAAAGTTTGTGGATTCATGGGAACTTCCGGCGGAGGTGGAGCCGGCTGCCAATTCCATGGATGAAATGATGGGAGAAGAGCTGGGCGCGCTGGGAGGTGCGCTGGGAACCGGCGTGTTCCTGATATTTATTGTCATGGCGATCCAGTTTGAATCACCCAAGTTTTCCCTGATGGTCATGACCACCATTCCCTTCAGCCTGATCGGTTCATTTGGGCTCTTGTTCGCGGCGGACAGTCCCATCAGTATGGTTTCCATGCTGGGATTTCTGATGCTCATAGGAACCGTGGTCAATAACGGGATCCTCTATGTGGAAACCGTGAACCAGCTGCTGGCGGAAATGCCTCTGGACCAGGCGCTGGTGGAAGCAGGCGCCATCCGTATGAGACCCATTTTCATGACCACCCTGACCACGGTCATATCCATGGTGCCCAATGCGCTGGCTTACGGAAAGGCGGGAGCCATGATGCAGGGGCTGGCCCTTGTAAATGTGGGCGGTCTGATCGCGGCCACGGCACTGACCCTGATCATGCTTCCCACTTACTATAAACTGGTTTACAACCTGGGCCGAAAGAGCCTGGGACTTGATGAGGAGAATATTTCAGACTAAAACTGTCGGAAAAATTAACCTATACATATTTCGCCCTTTTTGTTATAATAGTAAAATAATAGTTTACAAGTCATAACAGGAGGCAAATTGTGATGGCAGAGGAAAATCGCAGTACCCATAAATTATACGAGAAAGATAAGATCGGCGAAGTACAGATAGCGGATGAGGTGGTGGCGATCATAGCCGGACTGGCTGCCACTGAGGTGGAGGGTGTGGACTCCATGGCGGGCAACATTACCAACGAACTGGTAGGCAAGCTGGGAATGAAGAACCTGAGCAAGGGAGTGAAGGTGGATGTGACGGAGGAGCATGTGTCCGTGGATCTTTCCCTGAACATCCGGTATGGGTATAATATACCGGCCGTAAGCGAGCAGGTACAGGACAAGGTGAGCGCAGCCATCGAGAATATGACAGGGCTGACCGTGCTGGATGTGAACATAAAGATTGCCGGTGTCAACATGGACGAAGGCAAGTAGCAGCGTATATAAGATGGATAAGACACTCCCTGGAGCGTTGTTCAGGGAGTGTTTTATACATTTTTTATTGTTTTTATGCAGTGGTTTTGCTATAATGTCTACAACGGAACTTCCTTTTTCAGGGGGAGAACCAACCAACATTGAAGAAAGGAAAATGTACCAAAGGCTGAGGATGTGAACATTACATGGATCGGCTTTTACGTACAAGAAGAGAAAATGACCAGAAGAGAATTGCGGGAGCACTGTTTTAAAATGTTGTTCTCGGCAGACTTCTATCCCACCCAGGAAGAGGCCATCGCCCAGCTGGATCAGTATTTCCAGTCGCCGGAAGAAGAAGACGTAGACACAGAGGGTGTTCTTCAGGTATTGCATAAAGTAGAATTAAAAACCGAGGACAGTGAATATCTTCAGGCAAGAACAGCAAACATAATAGATAAGATTCCTGAGATTGATGCAAAGCTGAACGAGGTGGCGGCCGGATGGAAGACAAAGCGCATGGGTAAGGTGGAACTTACGATTCTGCGTCTGGCGCTCTTCGAGATGGCGTATGATGATACCATTCCGGAAAAGGTGTCCATCAACGAGGCCGTGGAGCTGGCCAAGAAGTTTGGCGGCAACGATTCACCGGCATTTGTCAATGGGATCCTTGCAAGATTCATAGGTAAGGAAAGCAAAGAGCAGGCATAACACATGGCAAGCGTTTATACCGTAACACAGGTAACAGCATATATAAGGAACATGTTTACACAGGACTTCGCACTGAACCGTATTTCTATCAAGGGCGAGGTCTCTAATTGTAAATATCACACATCCGGTCATATATATTTCACCCTGAAGGACGGCGGCTCACAGATTGCCGCCGTCATGTTTGCAGGGCAGAGAAAGGGGCTGACCTTTGAACTGGAGGAAGGCCAGGAAGTTACTGTCACCGGTAATGTGGACGTGTATGAGCGGGACGGCAGGTACCAGCTCTATGCAAAGGAGATAACCAGGGAAGGCCGAGGCGATCTGTTTGCCCGTTTTGAGAAGCTGCGCAATGAATTGGAGGACATGGGCATGTTTGACGGCTGTTATAAGCAGCCCATACCCAAATATGCATTAAAGGTAGGGATCGTCACGGCCAGTACCGGGGCTGCCATCCGGGATATCATGAATATTTCCGCCAGAAGGAATCCCTATGTGCAGCTGATCCTGTACCCTGCCCTGGTCCAGGGAGAGAGGGCAAAGTTCAGCATTGTAAAAGGGATCGAAACCCTGGACCGCATGGGACTTGATGTGATCATTGTGGGCCGGGGCGGAGGCTCCATTGAGGATCTTTGGGCATTTAATGAGGAGATGGTGGCCAGAGCCATATTTAACAGTACCACTCCCATCATCTCAGCCGTTGGCCATGAAACCGATGTGACCATTGCGGATTACGTGGCCGACCTGAGGGCGCCGACTCCGTCCGCGGCAGCAGAGCTGGCTGTGTTTGACCTCAGCCAGTTTGAAGAACAGGTAAAGCTGTACAGCCAGGTCTTAAACCGTTCCATGGAGCGGAAGGTGGAGAAGCTTGCGTTCCGCCTGGAACAGGGAAAGATGCGGCTGACGCTTCACAGTCCAGAGCGGCAGTTGGTGGACCGCAGACAGAGGCTGGCTGATATTGAGAGCCAGATGGAGCGGATCATGAAGGAACGGCTTGGGTCAGACAAAAGGCGCCTGACAGACATTGAAAAGCGTTTGAGTTTTTTAATAGAGGGAAGCCTGAAAGCAGGAAAGCACCGCCTGGCCCTTGGCGCCGGGCGTTTGGAGGCACTGTCCCCTCTTAAGAAGCTCAGCGCCGGATATGGGTTTGTGACGGATACACGGGGAAATGCCGTCAGGACCATTGCCCAGACAAAGCCCGGGGACATAATAGGAATCAGCGTGAGGGACGGCCGGATCGAGGCCCAGGTTGAACACGTGTTTGAAAGTGAGGGATAAGGCATGCCGCGCAGGAAAGCAGACACACAGGAAAAGGAAGAGCAGCAGGCTGGCATTGAGGAAAACTTTGTACAGCTGGAGGAGATCATAAAAAAACTGGAGGCAGGGGACAGTACGCTGGAAGAATCATTTGCCTGTTATGAGGCAGGTATGAAGCTGGTGAAGTCTCTGAACAGCCAGATAGATAAAGTAGAAAAGAAAATTCAGATATTGAGCGAGGGTGATGAAAATGAGTGATAAGGAAACATTTAAGAAGGAACTGAACGAACGTACAGCAGAGATCGAAAAGTTAATTGAAACCTATCTTCCGGAAGAAACCGGCCATCAGAAGACCATCCTGGAAGCTATGAATTACAGCATAAGGGCCGGCGGCAAGCGCCTGCGCCCCATGCTGATGCAGGAGATGTGCCGCCTGTTTACAGGCTGCCTTCTGGAATCTGTGATACCATTCATGGCAGCGGTTGAGATGATCCACACCTCCTCACTTGTGCATGATGACCTTCCCTGTATGGATGATGATATGATGCGCAGGGGTAAGGCCAGCACATGGGCTGAATTCGGGGAGGATATCGGCGTTCTGGCAGGAGATGCGCTTATGATGTATGCATTTGAGACGGCCTCCTGCGCATTTGAGACCAGTGTGGATCCGGATGAACTCTCCAGGATTGGAAAGGCCATAGGGATCCTTGCACGAAAGACCGGGGTGTATGGTATGATCGGCGGCCAGACGGTGGATGTTGAACTGGCAGGCGGACCGATTCCGGCGGACAAGCTGGATTTTATCTATCATTTGAAGACAGGCGCCCTGATTGAGGCGTCCATGCTCATCGGCGCCGTGCTGGGCGGGGCTGCGGATGAGGACTGCAAGATCGTGGAATCCCTGGCGTCCAAGATCGGTATGGCATTCCAGATCCAGGATGATATCCTGGATGTGACCGGCAGCGAAGAGATCATCGGCAAGCCGGTAAACAGCGATGAAAAGAATAAAAAGACCACCTACGTGACACTGGAAGGTCTGGAAAAGGCAAAGCAGGATGTGGAGAAGATATCTGCTGAAGCCATAGAGGAACTGAATAAACTGCCCGGGAACAATGATTTCCTGGAACAGTTGATCCATCTGCTGATCCACAGGCAGAAATAAGCCGGTATAACCATTTGGAGAAACATCAATATGATATTGGAGCATATTAAGGGGTCGGAGGAGTTAAAGTCTCTTCCCCCCGAGGAATTAAAAAAACTGTCCCAGGAGATCCGTGAATTCCTGATCGAAAAGATCAGCCATACCGGCGGCCATCTGGCCTCCAACCTGGGTGTGGTGGAGCTGACCATTGCCCTGCATCTCACATTCAACCTCCCGGAGGATAAGGTGATATGGGATGTAGGGCACCAGTCTTATACCCACAAGATCCTGACCGGGCGTATGGCTGAGTTTGATGAGCTGCGCCAATACGGAGGACTCAGCGGATTTCCAAAGCGCAAGGAGAGTCCCTATGATTCCTTTGACACAGGGCACAGTTCCACTTCCATCTCAGCAGGCCTTGGGATCGCTCTTGGCCGTGATCTGAAGGGACTGGATTACAAGGTGGTATCAGTGATCGGAGACGGGGCCCTGACAGGCGGCATGGCCTACGAGGCCCTTAATAATGCCGCCAGAATGAAGCGGAATTTCATTATTGTGCTGAACGACAACAATATGTCTATTTCGGAAAATGTAGGGGGCATGTCCCGCTACTTAAATGGCCTGCGCACAGGCAGCGGTTACAATGACCTGAAGAAGAATGTGGCAGATGCCCTGGACCGGATACCGGTGGTGGGATCTGTGATGATAGATAAGATCAAGCGCACCAAGAACAGCATCAAACAGCTGTTCATACCAGGCATGCTTTTTGAAAATATGGGCATTACCTATCTGGGGCCGGTGGACGGACATAATATCCCCGCCCTGTGCAAAGTGCTAAGGGAAGCACAGAAGTTGGACCACGCTGTCCTGGTCCATGTGATCACAAAAAAAGGAAAAGGCTACAGGCCGGCTGAGAAGAATCCTTCCCACTTCCACGGGGTAGGTCCGTTTGACGTGGACACGGGCAAGCCGTTGTCGGAGCAGAAGAATCCATCTTATACGGATGTATTTTCCAGGAAGATCTGTCAGCTGGGGGAGCAGTATCCCAATCTGGTGGCTGTGACCGCAGCCATGCCCGATGGTACGGGGCTGACTGCCTTTGGAAAAAAGTATCCCCACCGTTTCTTTGACGTGGGTATTGCGGAGGCGCATGCGGTGACCTCTGCGGCAGGCATGGCGGCAGCCGGATTAAAACCGGTGGTTGCGGTCTATTCCTCCTTTTTGCAGAGGGCATATGACCAGATCCTTCATGATGTATGCATCCAGAACCTTCCCGTACTGTTTGCGGTGGACCGGGCAGGCCTTGTGGGCAGCGATGGGGAAACCCATCAGGGAATATTTGATTATTCCTTTCTTACGTCCATCCCCAACATGAGCGTCATGGCTCCCAAAAACATGTGGGAGCTGAGGGCCATGCTGGAATTTGCCATGGAGTATGACCGTCCCCTGGCCGTGCGCTATCCAAGGGGAGAAGCATACCGGGGACTGAGGGATTTCAGGCAGCCGGTGGCCTACGGAAAAGGCGAGATGCTTTACGAGGAAAAGGATATTGCGCTGCTGGCAGTGGGCAGTATGGTGAGCACAGGAGAGCATGTGAGGGAGAAGCTGAAAAAGGAAGGCTATGCATGTTCCCTTGCCAATGGCCGCTTTGTAAAGCCCATTGACATAGAATTGGTAAATCGTCTGGCCGGGAATCACGGCCTGATCGTAACATTGGAGGAGAATGTCCTTCAGGGAGGATATGGGCTGGCGGTGACTGCGTATATCCATCAGAATTACCCACATATCAAGGTGTTAAATGTGGCCCTGCCTGATGATTATGTGGAACATGGTAATGTTTCCATATTGAGGGAAGGACTTGGAATAGACAGTGATTCCATCATAAGGACCATGAAGGCCGGAGGATGGATGAATGGGCTGAACTAGGGAGGAAAAGATGAAAGAGCGTTTGGATGTGCTTATGGTGCAGAGAAGTCTGGCTGAGTCCAGAGAAAAGGCCAAGGCCCTGATCATGTCAGGAATTGTCTATGTAAATGGACAAAAGGAGGATAAGGCGGGAACCTCCTTTGACGATACGGCTCAGATCGAAGTCAGGGGAAGCACTCTTAAGTATGTGAGCCGCGGAGGCCTGAAGCTGGAAAAAGCCATGAGTCATTTTGGCGTGGAGCTTGAGGGAAAGGTCTGCATGGATGTGGGGGCTTCCACAGGAGGATTTACAGACTGTATGCTCCAGAACGGGGCGGTGAAGGTGTACAGCGTGGACGTGGGGCACGGACAGCTGGCATGGAAACTGCGGAATGATGACCGTGTGGTGTGTATGGAAAAAACAAATATTCGCTACGTGACCCCGGAGGATATTGGGGACAGGATCCGGTTTGCAAGTATTGACGTGTCCTTTATCTCCCTTACCAAGGTTCTGGGACCGGTGAAGGCGCTGCTTACAGAGGATGGACAGATTGTGTGCCTGATCAAGCCGCAGTTTGAGGCGGGACGTGAAAAGGTGGGCAAGAAAGGGGTTGTCAGGGAAAAGAGTGTGCACCTGGAAGTGATCCGGATGGTGATCCAGTATGCGCTCAGCATAGGGTTTGAGGTGTTGAACCTGGAATATTCCCCTATTAAGGGACCGGAAGGAAATATTGAGTACCTTCTTTATCTTCAGAACCATGGCGGAAACCAGATTGGGGATCATGATGGGAATCATGCCGGGGACCATGATGCAGTTGCAGATGAGGAAACCGTAATCTACAGTCACGTGCCGGTGGATCCCAAGATGGTTGTGGAGGAAGCACATACTTCACTGGATAAATAACAGGAGCCTAACAATGAAATATTTCTATATTATTGCCAATCTGAGCAAGGAATATGTAAAAGACGCTCAGGTGTTTATCAAAACATACCTTGAAGCAAAGGGCGCTGTGTGCAGGTTGAACAGCGCATCTTTGCGGGACAGGGAGAGCACCCATACAAATTCCGGGATGGTACCGGAGAATACGGAGTGTGTTATCACCATCGGCGGGGATGGGACCTTGATCCAGGCAGCCAGGGATCTGGCCGGAAGGGGGATCCCTATGGTTGGCGTCAACCGTGGCCATTTGGGTTACCTGAACCAGATCAGCAGGCAGGAAGATATTGCCCCTGTTATGGATGCGCTTTTGGAGGACCGTTATCAGCTGGAAAAACGGATGATGATACAGGGAACGGCATTTCACGATAAGGAGCCTGTATTGTCGGACATTGCGCTGAATGAGATTGCAGTTACCAGGCAGGATCCTCTGAAGGTCCTGCGTTATTCCGTTTACGTCAATGACGAATATCTCAATGAATACGCGGCGGACGGGGTGTTGGTGGCAACACCCACGGGTTCTACGGCATACAATCTCTCCGCGGGAGGCCCGGTCATTGCCCCCTCGGCCCGGATGATGGTGCTGACGCCCATCTGTTCCCATTCACTTAATGCCAGGAGCATTGTTCTGGCGCCCGAGGACAGGATAGAGATCAGGCTGTTAAACAGCGGCCAGGTGGTGTCCTTTGACGGGGACAGTTCCATGGAGCTGTCCGCAGGGGACAGCATTTGTATTGAGTGTTCCCATCTGGAGACGGTTATGGTGAAATTAAAACAGGTATCATTTATGCAAAATCTCAGCAATCATTTGGGGAGAATATGACATGAAAGTAGAGAGGCACAGTAAAATCGTAGAATTAATCGGTAAATATGACATAGAGACTCAGGAGGAGTTGGCTGAAAAACTGAATGAGTCAGGCTTTAATGTGACTCAGGCAACTGTTTCCCGGGACATCCGGGAGCTGAAGCTGACCAAGATGCAGTCCGAAAACGGCAGGCAGCGGTACATGGTCCTGGAAAGCCCCAGGGGTACCTCGGCTATCAAGTTTATCCGGATATTAAAGGACGGTTTCATGTCCATGGACATGGCGCAGAATATCCTGGTGATCAAAACTGTTTCAGGCATGGCCATGGCGGTGGCAGCTGCCCTGGATGCCATTCAGTTTACTGAGATAGTGGGATGCATTGCAGGGGATGACACCATTATGTGCGCCATCCGCAGCGTGGATGATACGATTATTGTGATGGAGAAGATCAAGAAGATGGTGGAGGATTAAGACATGTCCCAGGGGGTGCAGGGGACATGCTTTAGCGTTAACCGGTGTTCAGATACGTTTTAGCGTCAATGAAAGAGGTGCATTATGTTACTGGAGCTGCATGTAAAAAACCTGGCCCTGATCGAGAAGGCGGACGTGGAGTTCGGCGAAGGGCTCAACATACTCACCGGAGAGACAGGAGCCGGTAAATCCATTATCATCGGTTCCGTGACCATGGCGCTGGGGGGCAAGGCTTCCCGGGAAAGCATACGCCATGGAGCGGATTATGCCTATATTGAACTTGTGTTTTCCGTTTCAGGACAGGAAAAAACAGAAGCCCTAAAAGCGCTGGAGGTAGAACCCACAGAAGATGGGCTTGTAATTGTCTCGCGCAAGATCATGGCTTCCAGGAGTGTGAGCCGTATCAATGACGAGACAGTTACCACGGCCAGACTGCGCCAGATCACAGGCCTGCTGCTGGATATCCATGGCCAGCATGAGCATCAGTCACTTTTGTACAAATCCAAACATCTTGAAATCCTGGATGCCTATATAAAGGCCAATTCCCAGCCGGTAAAACAGAATATATACAGGGAATACCAGACCTACCGCACCCTGAAGGAGCGGTTGGAGGGATTTGACATGGACAGCGAAAGCCGTATCAGGGAGACTGATTTCCTGCGTTTTGAGATACAGGAGATTGAGGATGCCGCCTTAAAGGAAGATGAGGAGGAAGCGTTGACCGCGGTCTACCGCAGGTTTGCCCACTCCCAGAAAATAGCCGAGAGCCTGGGCGCAGCCTATGAGGCAGTGGAGGGGGAATGGATTTCACGTGCCCTGAGGGAGGTTGAGCGGGTGGCAGAGTATGATGGAGCACTGGGAGGGATACGGGACCAGCTCTATGATGCGGATTCCATTTTGGAGGACGCCAAACGGGAGATATCTTCCTACATGGATTCCATGGAATTTGACGAGGAAACATTCCGCCAGACAGAGGAGCGTCTGGACCTGATACACAACCTTCAGGCAAAATATGGCGCAACGGTGCCTCTGATCCATAAAAAATTGGAAGAAAAAAGGAAGCGTCTGGATGAACTGGAGGATTATGACTTTCACAGGGAACAGACCAGGAAAGAGCTTGAAGTGTGTGTGAATCATCTGGAGGGATTCTGTGCACAATTAACTGAGATACGTAAAAAGGCATCCAGGGATCTTGTAAAAAAAATCAAACAGGGACTGGTTGACCTGAATTTTCTGGATGTGGATTTTGATATGGAGTTCCGGCAGATGGAGCATTTCGGCCCTTCTGGATGGGATGAGGCGCAGTTTATCATTTCCACCAATCCCGGGCAGCCTATGCGGCCGCTAAAAGACGTGGCTTCCGGCGGAGAACTGTCCAGGATCATGCTGGCGATTAAGACCGTGCTTGCTGATTCAGATGATATTCCAACCCTGATCTTTGATGAGATCGATACTGGTATCAGTGGAAGGACGGCACAGAAGGTATCTGAGAAGCTTTCCTATATTGCAGGGAACCACCAGGTCATCTGTATCACCCATCTTCCCCAGATCGCAGCCATGGCAGACGCTCATTTTGAGATATCAAAATCTGCCAAAGATGGAAGCACTCTCACAACCATACGGCTTTTGGACCGGAAAGCATCGGTGGAGGAACTTGCCAGACTCTTAGGCGGCGCACGGATTACGGAAACAGTGCGCAAAAATGCGTTGGAGATGAAGGAATTGGCAGACAGAACAAAATAAAACAGATTGAAATCCGCGGTACGGATAATACTAAGAAAGAGGCAGTGAGCATGCGTCTTTCTTTTTTTGGCCGAAAACAGCTTTAAAAGACAGAACATGCCTTTGCCGAAATCTAATACAAGACTATATAAGGAGGCAGGGCGATGACAGGAAAATCAAAATTTTACCGGTGGCTGGGGCGTGTTTTCTGGCTTTCCGTTGTAGCTGTTACGGGATACACGTGGTATTACATGGACCAGGCGGTGCCGGACCGGGTGAGCATCATTCAAAACCAGGAGGAGGAATTTTCCTTTGGTCTGCCTTTAAAAGCAACAATATCAAGCGATAGTAAGGAAGTGTCCCTGGGAAATGAGAGTAATATCCCGGCGGACCAGATTACAATCAGCGGCAAGCAGCACTTCTCCATGTTTGCCCAGGAGCAGGGAAGCTACCAGGTGGGCCTGAAGCTGTTTGGAGTTATTAAGCTGAAGGATATTCAGGTGGATGTGGTGGATACAAGGTATGCCATACCATGTGGAAAGCCCATAGGGATCTATCTGAAATCAGACGGTGTCATGGTGATCGGAACGGGGCGTATCACCGGAACGGACGGAATGGAAGTGGAGCCTGCCTACGGGGTTTTAAAATCAGGGGATTATATAGAAGCATTTAACGGAAAACCAATGAAGACAAAAGAGGATCTCATCAATGCTGTTAACGAGTCGGGAGGACAGGATTCAGTTGTGTCTATCCGGAGAGAGGGAGAGCCGGTGGATGTGAGTGTAAAGCCGGTGGAGAGTTCGGACGGCCACTACAAACTGGGAGCATGGGTCAGGGACGATACGCAGGGGATCGGAACCATTACTTATGTGGACATGAATGGAAATTTCGGGGCACTGGGGCATGGGATCAGCGACAGCGATACAGGTGATCTGGTAGAGACGTCTCAGGGAGCTCTTTACTCAACGGAGATCATGGGGATAGAAAAGGGTACTATTGGGAAACCGGGCCTTTTGTCCGGTGTGATCTACTACGGTCCCCAGTCTCACATGGGAGATATAACCTTAAATACAAATGAAGGTATTTTTGGAACCGTGAACCAGCAGTACAAAAAGCAGCTCACAGGCGAACCCATGGAGATTGCCTGCCGCCAGGACGTAAAACCCGGGATCGCATATATCAGAAGTGACGTCTCAGGCCAGCTTGAGGATTATGAGATAGAGATACAGAAGGTAGATTACAATGCCAGCCATAAGAATAAAAGTATGGTTATTAAGGTAACGGATCAGAGGCTCTTGGATCTGACCGGGGGAATCGTGCAGGGAATGAGCGGAAGCCCGATCATACAGGATGGGAAGCTGGCCGGGGCGGTGACCCATGTGTTTGTGCAGGATGCGAGCCGGGGGTATGGGATTTTGATTGAGAATATGTTGGAGCATTGAGGGTGAGGGAGGATAGGAGTAAAAAGGATGCGAAGCAAGCTTGCTTGAACATCCTTTTTGCGAGTGACCTATGCGGCGAAAGCCGCGCAACCGATGGTGTGCGCAGCGTGACAGCGGTTGCCGTCCGGACGGAATAGAGGCTGAGAAGTATGGATTTTTAAGATGAGATAGAATAGAATTTAGGGAAGCAGCTTGTGACATTCAAGTTGCTTTTCTTATGTAACTGGTAAAAAATTGCAAGATAAAAGACGCATACATAATTTTTTGCTTTTGTATGGGTGAGAGTATTAACAATATAAAGAGGGGAGTGTATATGATGGAATATAGGGGATACAGAAATATCTATGGATATAAGACTTCAACTATATTAGACCCACATTTTGTAATTGATGACTCGGCAGCAGTGATGGTAAGGCAGATGTTCTTGTGGACATTGGATGGTAAAAATATAGATGAAATTGCAGAATATTTAAACCAGCAGAGTTACCTTACACCGTCTGAATATACCAGATGTAATAACATGATTATGTGGGATGAAGAATGCAGTGGACAATCTTTGGGGGATTCCAGAATGGTTAGAAGAATCCTCAGAAATAAAATGTATACTGGGACGCTTGAGTGGGGGTACCGGGAAAGCTATTACGAAGAGGGAGGGCGAAAGCAGAGAAAAATAAGTATAATTCAGGGTGACTCAGATAGAAAATTTCATAATCCAATTGTTACAATGGATGAATTTATGCAAGTACAGATGATATTAGATACATACTCCGGAGTCGGAAAGGAACAAACATATACCAGTTTATGACGTGTGAAATTTGTGGAGGCAAAATGAAAAGGCGATGCGCGACTGGTGATAAGAAAAAGTATGTTTATTATAGATGTACAGATAGAATGGAAAATGGTAAAAAAATAAAAGGATGTCCATCTGTTTGCGTGAAAGAAGAGTTTTTGGAAAGTCAATTAAAAGAACTAGGTATTGAAGACATGGAACGTTTGGAGCTGGTTGAAAAAGTTGAAAGGATAATTGTTAATCAAGAGGGAGGGATTGAGGTGTATATGAAAAATGGGATGTGGTTGTAAAAAAGAAATAAGGGCAATGGATTGATGTCAATTATTTCTGTTGGATACCGCGTAAACTCTATCCGAGCCACGTAATTCAGACGGTGGACAATTAAGGTACTGCGGACTTATACGTTGCAAGAAAAAGATTTACGAGACTGTGGAAGAATTCGTATATGTAACATACAATTATGTTTATCCCATAGTTTAATGATTATCGAACCCCTCATCAGGCGAGGGGTATCACATAAATGAATCCATAATTTGTTGTTATTGAAAAGGCTCATTATTTTCTGGTCGAAACATCTATATTTTTGTAGAAATAGAAGCCTTAAAATGGTAATATGGGTATATATTATGTAGACGGAGGAATTATGGAACAGCTCGTAGAAGAATTATATAGTGGGAGAAGAAATGCAATAACAAGTTGGCAGGGATATGAATACCAGGGAATGATGGGATTATTGCGTTTCCTGGAAAAATTGGTTTCGGAATATAGAAAAAGGCCGGGTGGACCTGCAGCGTTGGATTTGAAGCTTAAGATTGAGTGGGTGGAAGACTTTGTGTTGCTAGAGGATGGCAGAGTGACAGAAATACATCAGATAAAGAAAACCCTAACTTCGTTAAACCGAGCAGAAGTTTTATCTAATTTTATTTTACAGTTTAAGATTTTAGCTGATAAGGATATGAAATGGTGCTTAGGATACGGTGATACAGCGCTCAAAACTTTGGAATTGAGCTGCTTAGAATTTGAACAATTCTATAATGAATTTATAAGGGATAGATGGATAAAACAGATAGGGCTGTTGGTGGCAAACTATAAGGATATCTGTTTTTGGAAAAAAAATCTGAATTTGAACGAAAAATCTTCCTTATGTAAAGATATCCGCTCTTATCTGAGAAATAAATTTGGTAAGGAAAAATATGATACGGAAGTGCAGAGAGAATCTATTTGCAATAATAT
Organism: Enterocloster citroniae; assembly: GCF_040545455.1. NCBI lineage: Bacteria > Bacillati > Bacillota > Clostridia > Lachnospirales > Lachnospiraceae > Enterocloster > Enterocloster citroniae. The sequence continues at coordinate 311,239 of NZ_JBEPLZ010000002.1, forward strand.
ACTGATACCTTTAAAGAATAGGTTGGTCCGTGGGCACAGCGACTACTCAGATTTCAAAAAATGTCTGGAGTTCCGGCAAGTTGGGCTAAATGAAGTGGATAATAACTGTATTCAGCGGATAAGAGAATTATTTGGTTTAGGCATAAAAAGAAATCTTCTTTTGACAGAAGGGGATATTCTGGCAAAATTATTTGCAGATATGTATAGAAAGATGCAGCGTTTGGAAAAGGATGAGGACTTAAAAAATTTTAAATATGAAGAGGAGGATATCCTGAGAATATTGCTAGATGAGGAACAAGCCACTTTCCGGTGGGAAGCAGCGTTATATCGCAGAAAGGAAAAATTATGGACAGACCTGAAAAGAGACATATGCAGCATTTGTGCTACGAAAAGCTGTTCGGCCTGTATCATAAATACCGTTAAAGAATGGGATATGAGGAATTTTTACGACAATATTAATTTAGAACTCCCGCTCTTTTCCGCAGAGAGAGAAGAAGAATCACGTAATAATAAACTGTCAGATACGAAGCATGATGTGCTGATGGATATATTGAATTATCATAAAATGCAGTTAAGACTGCGGGAAAATGATATTGCAGAAATGAATCATCAGTACGTTCTGTCATCTATGCTACAGACAGGAAATACACAGAGGAAGAACAATATACGGGGAATAATGGACAATTATTGGGCGCATTCAAAGATTTACAGAGACTATGACAATGTTCTCACAAACGGATTTGACTATTCTTTGGATGAATCCCAACTCAGTATTTTGAAAGAGGAGGGTGAACGGGAGGGATTTCCTTTGTTTAATGAGATAAGGAATACAAGATTTGTACATTACGAGGGTGTGACAATATGATAAAAATAATAGATAAAATATTTGAACAGAATTCCTTTGCATTGTTGACAAAGGCAATGAAAAAATTTACAGAAAAAGAGCATGGCACCAATGAAGAAAAATTCATGGATAATCTGTCGAAAGATGGTAAGACTGTTTTGAGGCGTATTTATGTCAATGAACAGGATGAAATGTATTTTCTTTTAGGAGGAAAGCTAAATGAAAATACGTTAAATGAAGTGATAGCTATCTGTGCAGAAGCTGAAGTAAGTAGAGAAATCCGGAAAAGCTATAGGTCGAATTGGGGATTGTTATATCTCACTCCAGTAGATAAAACCTTAACTTGGGAACAGCAAAAAAGAGTAATGCAGATAGAGGAAAATAAATATTTTTGCCGAAAATATGTTCTTTGGTATTCTGATGGGGAAAAAGAAAGTCTGGAGGAGCTTTGCCAGGGGAATTATTCCAGTAAGAATCTAAATAGTATAGTGGAAAACTATGATTTTTTTAGTCAATTTAAAAATTCCGGCCATAAGGGATACGAATGCTTAAGTAGAATCTATATTAAGCTGCCCTTTATGAATCTCTCTGATTTGGAAACCACGGATCAAACTGTTTTAGAAGTAGTAAAGAAGAAGTTGGACGAATTTCATCCAGAATTATTCTACAAGCTGCAAAATGGAGATGTGGAATCAATCGAGGATTATGTAAATTTGTCTGAAAAAGAAGAAAGAGAGATTCAGAAAATCCTAAATAATTTGAAAGCGGAGACGAAGTAAATGGGAGAAAAATACCATATTCATAGATTATACATATGTAACTTCAAACCATTTGCTTATGGAGATAACTTAGAAAAACCCTATGTAACAATCGACTTCACCAGCGGCGGTGGGAATATTCGTTCCATGATATTATCCGGACCAAATGGATATGGAAAAACCTCAATTTTTCAAGCGATTTATTTTACATTGACGGGGACAGTAGAAGTAGGAGAATATGCAGATGGAAGAAAGACTTTTGACGAACATATTATCCTGAATGATATTTCCAAATGCTGTTTTACGGCAGTGGAGTTTGTAGATAACGAGAAACGTTATGTTACCCTGATTCGCTATGCAGAAAGAGGAAAATCAGGTAAGTTAAAAGACATGGTAGTGAACAATGGCTTTCATGCTTATATTGTGGAGGGAAAGTTCGTATATAAAGAATTTGCTCCAATGGAATTAAAAAGTAAAAGTATGGAAGAAATAGCGGAACGGTTTGGAGAAAAAAACATCCAGGAATGGGTGAAAAGAAATTATATTCAACAGGAGCATAATAGCGATATTATTCTTAAATCTGATAAAGACAGGCTTGATTTCCTGAATCTCCTGATCGATACTGGAAATGACGAATTTTTCAGAAATGTTGAGGAGATGAAGAAGGAAATTGATGAAAAGATAGAAACTTTAAAGTTAGACATCTTGGACTTGCAGCGGAAAGTAAAGCAAGAGATAAAAGAAGTCCAGGGGGAAGAACCTGCTTGCCAAAGAGTCTATCCTGAAATAGATTTGGTTTGGGATAAAAGTACTTATGGAAAGGACGAGCCGTTTTCAGAGTATGAAGAACATGCCAAGAGGATGCTGAGTGTAATAGAAAATTTGCCGGAATACAGGTATAAGAGAAAAATGGAATTGCTGACAAGATGGAAAACGCAGCAGCCTTATTGCAAATATTTTATCTTGAGACTCTATAATGAGGAATGTAAAAACAAATATACGCAGTCTTTTGCTAAAAAGAAGTACTTTCAGCAGCTTTTGTCTGATGAGAAAGAATTGCTGGAAAAAGTTTTAAACACAGAATATTTGGGAGAGACTCTCACTGAAAAGATACAGCAAATAAGACAAAAATATAAGAAATATTGTAACAATCTGAATGAAAGGCAGGCTTTATACAAAAAAGTAACAGAGTTTAGAAACCATCTTTACGGAAAAGTAGAAATTCTTGAAACTATTTTTGATGAACATTGTCCGTTATGTGGAACCAATTTTACCGGCAGGGATATTTCTCTGACTCAGGCTATTCAGCAATCTCAGGTCATTATAGAAGAAGCAAGTAAAATTCTAGATACAACGCTAGAAGAACAAGCAGACACTTGGCGAACAGAACTTTCAGAAGTCAAGGCGCAGATTGCGAGTGCAGTTGCAGCTGAAGAAGGCGAAAAGGCGCTATGTGATGATATATACTATATGAACAATTTTCGACAACAGGCATTGGAATTGGGCAAAATACTGAGTGAGTTGTACCAATTGGAAGAGATGTCGATGCTTTCTCCCTTTTTAGATAAAGATGTCTTTCGTAAAACGTATGTGCAGATAAGCGAATATCAAAAGGCTGAAAGTGATTTGAAAGCGGCGATGGAAATATTCTCTAAAGCAGTGGAAAGAGAATCGGTTTCGGATGGCGGCCAGAAAAAAGAATTGGACATGTTGGCTTATGATGAGAATAAGAATATCATTGTCTCTTTATTCCAAATGGACATGCGGGTGGATATGCTGAAAGAAAAAGTTAGCTATTTGGCCTGGAAGAGACGGGAAAAACTTGCCTCGAATTACATTACGGACATGACAGCCTACGAAAAAAAGCTAGAGGAAATAGAGAACCTATACGTTAAACAAATGAAATTACAGAAGGTAATGAGTTGCAAAAAAGCAGCGAAAAAAGAGTACTTAAATGATATCATGAAGTATTTAGAGATTCCGATGTATATTTATAGTGGAAAACTGATACAAACACATCAAAATGGCCTTGGCGTATTTTGCTTTACCGGTTCCAAAGAAGATGCTCTCACAGAATTTAAATTGTCAACAAATAAAGTGGCTATAAGTCAAAAACTGGATGTAAGCAATAAATTCAGTACAGGTCAGAAGAATGTGACCAATATTGCATTGATGTTGGCATTAAAAAAGATAGCGACAACCAGCCTGGATATTTTTATGATTGATGATCCCTGTCAATCTCTGGATGAACTGAATGTAGCTTCTTTTGTAGAAATCATCAAAAATGAATTTACCGAGACGCAGGTTATTTTATCCACCCATGAGGATAAAATTGCTAGTTACATTAAATACAAAAATGACAAAGCCGGAAAAGATGTTATTATGTATAACGTGCAAGATGAATTGTACAACACAAATGTATAAGCTTTTATGTATGAAAGCATCATTAAAAATATCATGCAGTTGGTGGGGGGGGGGGGGTCGAAATGGTTGTTAAATAAATCGGGGGAGGGAGAATATGCCTGAACATCAAACAATTGAATGGAAAGAATCATGGCATAACGAATATTTGGAATGGATTTGCGGTTATGCAAATGCCAATGGAGGGATTTTGTACATTGGTATGGATGATCATGGTAGAGTAAAAGGCATTGAGGACTCTAAAAAATTGTTGGAGAAGATTCCAAGCCAAGTGACTGATACAATGGGTATTGTTGTAGATGTAAATCTTTGTTTTGAAGGAGAGTTGGAGTATTTAGAGATTATTGTAGATAAATACCCGTCTCTCATTAGCTATCATGGAAAGTATTTTTACCGCTCAGGAAGTACAATGCGTACTATTACGGGAAAAGAATTAGATCGGGCTATACTGAAGTCTCAGGGAAGAACATGGGATGGTATGCCGATACCGAAACTTAAAATTGAGGATTTGAGCCAAACGGCTATCAAGCTTTTTAAGAAAAAGGCAATTGAGAGAGGGAGGCTGACAGAAGAAGAAACCAAAGTTACAGACAAAGTGCTGTTAGAAAATCTGCACCTTTTTGACGATGACGATTATCTCACCAGAGCAGCTATGCTTGCTTTCTATGACGACCCTGAAAAATGGGTGACTGGTTCCTATATTAAAATTGGTTTCTTCGGGAATTCTGATTCGGATTTGCAATATCAGGATGAAGTACATGGAGCTCTGATTGAACAGGTAGATAGGGCTTTAGACTTGATTTATACCAAATATATGAAGGCTCTCATTACTTACCGTGATATTCAGCGGATAGAGCAATTTATGTTCCATCGAAACGCTACAAGGGAGATTTTGTTGAATGCTGTTGTTCATAAGGACTACAGCAGCTGTAATCCAATTCAGATCAGTGTCTATGAAGATCGAATGTATATCTGGAATGATGGTGAAATGCCAGAAGAATTTAATTCAACTGAGAGGCTATTTCAGAAACACTCATCAAAACCATACAATCCTAAATTGGCAAATGTATTCTTTAAGAGTGGTATGATAGAGGCATGGGGGCGTGGTTTTGATAAGATACGGGAAGCGTGCGAATCCTATGGTGGTCCATTGCCGAAATATGAGATATCAAAAAGTGGTATCATGGTTTTGTGTAAAGCTTGTAATTCTTATTTACAACTGTTAAATGGAGGTCTTGGACGGAGTGAACAAGAACATAGACAAGAAAATGAGCAAGATACTGTATATAAAATCTTGCTTTTTTGTAAAGAACCGAAAACGGTAAAAGAAATCATGGCCAAATTTGATATGCCTAGTCGGTCTTACTTAAAGCGGCATTATATGGATCAAATGTTGGAAGAAGGGACGTTAAAGATGACAATCCCCAAACAGCCTAGAAACAGGAATCAAAGGTATTATTCGTCAGTTTCTTGAACATAGTGAACAAGAAATGAACAAGAAAGTGATTAAGAAAAATAAAAATTGTTGTCCATTACTTGACTCACTCGTGAACGGAAGCCCGATCATACAGAATGGGAAGCTGGCCGGGGCAGTGACCCATGTGTTTGTGCAGGATGCCAGCCGGGGGTATGGGATTTTGATTGAGAATATGTTGGAGCATTGAGGGTGAGGGAGGATAGAGTGGGCATATAGGTGCTGTAATCCTGCGTTCTTGGCTCTTATAAGCCTTTGTCCACTCTATCTTATGGAGTAAAAATTTTTGGCGCTTAGACGAAGTAGTGAGCGGATAGAGGAAGAGATGTAAGGAGAGCAAGATTTTGAACCATAATTTTGGTATACAAATACTTGATAATGTAAGTTACTATATTGGTGCGAATGCCAAGTGCACATGAAAAGCATAGGAGATTCGCACTTGGTTTTTAAGAAAAATTTGAAAAAAGAGAATAATTTAGATATCATGGGTTGTAAAATGATTAAGAGAGTTGTATGATTTGTATAGAATATGTCTTGTATAAAAAAGAAAATCAGACATGTTTGCAGTCAGCTTCCGCGAGGGGGCTGTGGATTGAAATCCGAACCTCATCAGCGGTCTGGCAGCCAGCAATCCGTCAGCTTCCGCGAGGGGGCTGTGGATTGAAATACAGAGGGAAGCGACTGCATACCAAGATTAGGAGCGTCAGCTTCCGCAAGGAAGCTGTGGTGATAGAAATCCATTGTAATATTGATATCGCTGCTCCCTAAACGGTCAGCCCCAGCATAGGTTAATTCAATCCGAATAAATTAAGTCATATAATATAAAAAATATTAAAACATCAGATGAAAGCACTATTCTGATAAACCCGACTATCCTGTTCTTCCAGCGTACCGAATAAGTGATCGACATGCAAAAGAAATCAAAGAAATCAAATCACCCCAATACAAAGACCACATAGCCTCCCTCCATTAATTATTCCAATACACCCATCTTCCCAAAATAACATCTCCAATTTTTCCCAAAAAAACAAAAACATCACTTCTACAATAAAGAAAACCAAACACACTCCCATTCCAATAACCCAAAAGTAATCACACGTTCAAACATCATATGCCTCAATTATCCATCACACTAAAAAGCATTCAACGATCATATACGGATCCTTCACCTATGTGGCAATGGAACAAAAGAAATTTTTATTCAGAAGTGGCGCAGCCTGCCTCAGAATATCATATCCTCCAGCGGCCAGCGGATGTGAGGAATATCCTAGTGAAATTATGTCAAACAGAAATGGCAGGAGTTTATATCAATCATCAATCCGCCGATATAAGCTAGATTGAATCCCCCAAAAAGAAGAACATGCCACATCAGATCGTCCATCCACCTCTACACCAAAAAAACTCAGAACATCCCTTCGCACAAACACGAACCAATCTAACTTAATAACCCTAATTGTCACCTTATATCCAATCATTGAAATAAATATAACTCCCCCTCCTACGCGCGGGCTTCACGTACAAACTACCAATTTAATGATTTACCACAGTGAAATATTTTGCTAAAATATCCAGATTCATGTCACTTCCCGCTGCGACACATGAGGGACAAAGTATAAAAGGGTTACAAAATTACATGGTTTTTACGCGTAATTCACAAAGAAAATACAGCCCATGGGTATCTTGCTGATGCATGAATTTGAGGAATCCAGCAGAAAAAGACAAGGAGAAAATGTGCGTTGGATGCGTTCTATAATAGTGCATGATGAAATATGGGTTAATTAGTCGATTACTGGCGATTTATGACAAAATGTGTGTCGAAATGTGAAAATATGCTAAAAATATAGTGGTTATTTGTTACGGATTCGTTAACTTGCAAAACAATAACTTGCAAAATATAACCCTCAATGATACAATTATAATTCGACATGTGTCTAAAATTGCGACCACGAATCGTTGATATATGTTATGGGGAACATATATAATAAGATTCGCGAGGAGCTCAGGACGAATGATATGGATTTTTGTAAACCAGAAGGTCGAAAATCAACTAACACATATTTTAGCAGGTAGTTTAGCACAGGCAAACAATTTTAGGAGGTAAAAGGAAGTGGAAAAGCTGAATGTTGCGATTGTTGATGACAATCCGCTGATTCTGAATACTCTGGATGAGCTGATCAATGCTGAGGATGGATTATCCGTAATTGGTAAGGCAGATAATGGCGCTGATGCCATTGACATGATTGTGGATACAACGCCGGATATCGTGCTGTTGGATCTGGTAATGCCGAAAATTGACGGGATATCCGTGGTGGAAAAGGTAAAGAGCGAACATACATTTATGAAAAATCCTGCGTTTATCATTTTAAGTGCAGTAGGTGGAGAGCAGATGACAGAAGACGCGTTCAAAGCGGGAGCGAACTACTATTTGATGAAGCCGTTCGACAAAGAGATTCTGGTCAATAAGATCCGCCACATTGGAAAGCTGCCGGAAAAGCAGACCATGGGTAAGGTGGTGACAGCTCCCTTTGAACCGGGAGAGGAGTCACATATCACAAGAGAGGAATACATGAAGGAGCATTTGGAGACAGATATCACGAAAATGCTTCACGAGTTAGGGATTCCTGCTCATATCAAGGGTTATCAGTATTTAAGGGACGCAATCGCAATGTCTGTGGAGGACCAGGAAATGATGAGCTCTGTCACGAAGATCCTTTATCCGGCCATTGCAAAACGGAACCAGACAACGGCCAGCCGCGTGGAGAGGGCCATTCGTCATGCGATTGAAGTTGCCTGGGGAAGGGGAAAGATGGAAACCATTGATGAAGTATTCGGATATACGATCAGCACAGGAAAAGGCAAACCCACTAACTCTGAATTTATTGCGCTGATATCAGATAAAATACTTCTGGAATACAAAAAAATTTAAAGTAATTTAATCAGAAAGAACTTCCTAATTTCGGTAAAATACGGTATACTATATGGAAAGGCATAAGGAACCTGTTCGTCAGGAGAGGGAGGTTTGGATGAAGAAAATATTATTTGCAGCTTCAGAAGCAGTGCCGTTTATCAAGACAGGAGGACTGGCAGATGTAGTTGGCTCTCTGCCTAAGTGCTTTGACAAAGAGTTTTTTGATGTAAGGGTTATAATCCCCAAGTACCTGTGTATCAAGCAGGAGTGGCGTGACCGTATGGAATATGTGAATCACTTCTATATGGACTATCTGGGACAGAGCCGCTATGTAGGGATTCTTAAATATGAGCATGAAGGCGTCACTTTCTATTTTATTGACAATGAGAGCTATTTCAACGGACCTAAACCTTACGGTGACTGGTACTGGGATCTGGAAAAGTTCTGCTTCTTCTGCCGGGCGGCCCTGTCGGCCTTGCCGGTCATTGGTTTTCAGCCGGATGTGGTGCATTGCCATGACTGGCAGACTGGTCTGATTCCTGTACTTCTTAAGGACAGATTCCACGAGGGAGATTTTTTCCGGGATATGAAGTCGGTCATCACGATCCACAACCTGAAGTTCCAGGGAGTATGGGATGTGAAGACTATTCAGCGCTTTACAGGATTGCCGGATTACTATTTTGCACCGGATAAGCTGGAGGCATACAAAGATGGTAACCTGCTGAAAGGCGGAATCGTATTTGCGGATGCTATCACTACAGTGAGCAGCACCTATGCGGAAGAGATCAAGATGCCGTTTTACGGTGAGGGTCTGGACGGCCTGATGAGAGCCAGGGCAGACAGTCTCAGGGGGATTGTGAACGGAATTGATTATGACGAGTTCAACCCGGAGACGGATCCGCATATTTTCCAGAACTATAATGCCAAGAATTTCCGTAAGGAAAAAGCAAAGAATAAAAAGGCGCTTCAGGATGAACTTGGCTTGCCTGTAGATGAGAAGAAGTTTATGATCGGTATTGTATCACGTCTTACGGATCAGAAGGGATTGGACCTGATACAGTGCGTGATGGATGAACTGTGCAGCGAGGATCTGCAGCTGGTGGTGCTGGGAACGGGTGATGAGCGGTATGAGAATATGTTCCGTCATTACGATTGGAAGTATCACGACAGGGTGTCTGCCCAGATTTATTATTCAGAGCCCTTGTCCCATAAGATTTATGCAGCATGCGATGCGTTCCTGATGCCGTCTCTGTTCGAGCCATGCGGTCTGAGCCAGCTTATGTCGCTGCGCTATGGCACGGTGCCCATTGTCAGGGAAACAGGCGGTCTAAAGGACACTGTGGAACCTTACAATGAGTACGAGGGAGCGGGAACCGGATTCTCCTTTGCTAATTATAACGCCCACGAGATGCTGGGCAGTGTGCGCTATGCGAAGTATATCTACTCCAGCAAGCGCCGTGAGTGGAATAAGATCATTGACAGGGCCATGGCCAGGGATTTCTCCTGGGGGGCATCTGCCGCTAAGTATCAGGAACTTTACGATTGGCTGATTGGATATTGACAGAGGACCTGGAATATCAGATAATATATCTGATAAAGGAAGAAAGGTGTGATGCCCATGGAGCCATCAGGGTTATATGAATACACAAGTGATCAGGAATATATGGAGTGTGTGAAGGATATTTTGGAACATCCTGTATTCCAGTCTATGGACCAGTATATACAGCATGGGACAACGACCTGCAAGACCCATTGTATACAGGTTTCATATCTTGGATATAAGTTCTGTAAAAGGTTTGGAGGAAATTGGAGAAGCGCTGCGAGAGCAGGGCTTCTCCATGATTTGTTTTTATACGACTGGCATACCCATGCCAGGGAGACGGGGAAGCATTTTCATGGATTCACCCATCCCAGAGAAGCACTCCGCAATGCGGACAGATATTTTAATCTGTCATGGGAGGAGGAGACGATCATTCTCCGTCATATGTGGCCCCTGACACCGGTACCTCCGGTAACAAAGGCCGGGTATGCAATTACCTGTGCGGATAAACTATGCAGTACGCTGGAGACAACGGCCCGGTTTAAGCGCTGGCTCATGATGTGCTTTTTTGCACAGCCGGCCAGACGTTAACGAAAGGGGAAAGAGAAGAACGATATGAATGTTTGGACACAAATGCTGGGCAACCAGATTCTTGTCAGCGCAGTAATGGGATGGGTGGTTGCCCAGTTCCTTAAGACACTGATCGACTTTTTGCTGAATAAAAGCTTTAATGCGGAGCGGCTGGTGGGATCAGGCGGTATGCCAAGTTCCCATTCCGCCACGGTTTGCGGTATGACGACCGCGGCCATGCTGAGATATGGGGTTGGTTCCTTTGAGTTTGCCGTGTCATTTGTGGTATCTATGGTTGTTATGTATGACGCCATCGGGGTGCGCCGGGAGACTGGTAAGCAGGCCAAACTTCTCAATTCCATCCTGATGGAAAATCCGCTGAAGCTGAATGCGGAGGTGCTTCAGGAAAAACTTAAGGAGTATGTGGGACATACCCCGCTGCAGGTTATGGCAGGTGCGATATTGGGAATTCTGCTTGCACTTGCAATGGATCCTTACTTTTAATGTGTTGGGGGAGACGTCACATTAGACAGGAAGGACAGAAGATAGCATGAATATTTACAGCTTCATTAACTGGTTTTTTCTATATAGTTTTCTTGGATATCTGCTGGAATGCGTTGTCCTCAGTGTTGAATATAAGCGGCCTGTGGTGGACCGTGGCTTTGGCCATGGCCCCTTTTGCATCATATACGGTTTTGGTGCTCTTGGGGCATGTATGCTGTTAAAGCCTGTGTCAGGAAGGCCCGTAGAACTTTATACGGCATCCATGGCCATGGCCACCACGATGGAATTGGTGACAGCCAATATCATGGTACGCCTGTTCGGTGCGTTCTGGTGGGATTACAGCCACAAGGCATTTAATTACAGGGGCATGGTTTGCCTGGAGAGCAGCCTGGCCTGGGGGTTATTGGGGCTGTTTTTCTTCTATTTTCTGGATCACTGGGTACGTTCCCTGGTGTTTAGCATACCTGGAAATTTGGGCAGTATGTTAGCGGTTGGCCTGACTGTGTTTTACCTGGTGGATTTTATCCATTGCCTGCGTCTGCGCATGGGCGGTATTGAAGAAGAGGAAAGGGCGATCGGCCGCCTGAAGATATATTAGTATTAAAGATATATTTGCACTAAATAGTACTAAAGCTCTATTAGCATTTTGGTTTTCTGCGTATTTTATATCTGGCGGACATTTAAAGGAGAATGACATGAATGGAAATGAGAACTGGGGCGGATACCGGGTTATACTGGCGTCCGCCTCTCCCAGGAGAAAAGAACTTCTGAACCAGATTGGGATCGAACCTGAGATAAGGCCGAGCCATATGGCGGAGGAAACCGGTGAACGAAAGCCGGACCGGGTGGTGATGGAACTGTCCAGACAAAAGGCAGAAGACATAGCTGCAGAATACGGGGCAGGAACCATGGTCATTGGTGCGGATACCGTGGTGGCTGTGGGAAGTGAGATCCTTGGTAAGCCCGGGACCCCCATGAAGGCCTATGAGATGATTGAGAAACTCCAGGGCCGGACCCATCAGGTATATACCGGTGTAACGGTGCTGCTGTGCCAGGGCGGGGGGATGACCCATGGTATTACCTTTGCGGAAAAGACGGATGTCCATGTATATCCCATGACGCCCATGGAGATCAGTGAATATGCAGGATGTCCGGAACCGCTAGACAAAGCCGGAGCATATGGCATACAGGGCCGGTTTGCAGCTTATATAAAAGGAATTGACGGGGACTACGCCAATGTGGTGGGCCTACCTCTTGGTAGGCTTAACCAGGAGATTAAAGGACTTTTGGAGGATAGGGAAGATGATTAAGCTCATTGTATCAGATGTGGATGGAACACTTGTACAGGACGGCTCGCCCAGTGTAAACCCTCAGGTATTTGATACCATTCTTAAGCTGCGTGAAAAGGGAATCCAGTTTGTCATTGCCAGCGGAAGACCATGGGCCAGTGTGGAGCATGCTTTTGAACCTGTGAAAAAAAAGATTTTTTATGTTGCTAATAATGGGGCATATGTGGGATGCTGTGGAAGAAGCCTTTATGTATATTCCATAGAGCCGGAGATCGTTCACCGTATTATCAGGAAGGTGCGCCGGTATCCGGATCTGGAAGTGGTTTATGCAGGTGCCAATGGAGATTATATAGAATCCCCCAATGAGGAGTTGTTCAGGTGGCTTACCGAGAGCTATAAATTCAACCTGACCAGGGTAGATGACCTTCTGGAGCTGGATGAGCCCTGTGTGAAGGTTTCTATTTATAAGCCGGAGGGAATCGAAGCAGCCACCAAAGATATTTACGAAGAGTTTAAGGATGAGTTAAAGGTAGCATGTGCAGGCGATATGTGGATGGACTGCATGGCTAAGGGTGTGAACAAAGGAAAGGCCATTGAGACGATCCAGGATAGTTTGGGGATCAAACCTGAGGAAACTATGGCATTTGGTGACCAGCTGAATGATATTGAGATGCTGGGCCGGGCATATTACAGTTTTGCTGTGGCAAATGCAAGGGAAGAAGTGAGGAAAGCAGCCAGGTTCCAGGCTGACAGCAATGAGAATGACGGTGTCCTCAAGATTTTAAGACATCTGCTGTGAAAGGAGTTCTTTATTGGACGGAAGTAAGATCAACAGAATACGGGGGATGAGAGGAAAAGCTGTTGCTGTAATGATTGCAGTCTGTATGGCGGTTATGCTGCCTGCCGCAGGCTGCTCCAAAAAGGCTGCGTCTTCCAACGGTGTTAAGACCGTGGAAAAGGATTATACCAAAGGACAGATCATGGTCATAGCAGCCACTGAGCGGAACCGTTATCAAAACATATATACCAGTGAACTGTGGTCCGTAAAAGCGGACGACAGTGGTGTCACCTTTGAGGACAAGCTGATCGATCAGATTGAGCAGTTCCTCATTGAACTGGCTACCACGAATATGATGGCGGACGAACAGGGAGTGGAATTGACAGGTCAGGAAAAGGATTCCCTCAAGACCTTGTCAAAGGAATACTACCGCAGTCTGTCAGACCAGGATAAGGACTATATAGATGTATCAGAGAGTGAAATATATGACTTATATTGTGAATATTACAGAGCAGATAAGCTGGTTGGGGAACTGACCAGGAATGAAAATCTGGAGGTCAGTGACGCGGAGGCAAAGGTGATCCAGGTTCAGCAGATTGAACTGGATACCAGGGAGAGGGCGGAGGATATCCTGTCTCAGGTCCGGCAGGAAAATGCGGACTTTTTTTCCATTGCTACACGAAGCTCCAAGGATGCTCAGATTTTATATACCATGGAATGGAATGACCATCTGGACAGCAGGCAGGAGGCAGCATTTGCTCTGGAGCAGGATGAGATCAGCGGCATTGTGGAGCAGGACGGAAAGTATTATATTTTCAAGTGTACCAATGCATATGATGAGGAAGCGACTGCTGCTAGGAAGAGTATGCTGGCCCAGGATAAAAAGACCAGGGCATTTCTGGCCATCTATGAACCGTTTGTACGGGAACATGCAGTAAAGCTTAAGGATGACCTGCGTGAGGTGGTGGATTTTTCCGGTGGACAGGGTTGTGTGACAGACAGCTTTTTCCAACTATATCACAGTTATTTTACTAAATGATCGAAAGCTGCCGGCTGAATAATGATAACAGCCGGCAGCTTTTTTGCTATGGAAAAGTCCGGCATTTTATGAAATCGATTATTATATATGATAATAATAGGTAATAAGAAAAGCCGTGGACATGCATTTTGAACCCACATTGGAGTTTCACAGGATTGCAAAAACAAACGGGATCAGTGTGATTGGTGCTACCCATTATTCAACTGAGAGATTTGCATGTATTGCCATGGCGGAATATTTCCAAAAACTAGGACTTGAAGCTGTATTTTTAGAAGGAACATACTATCTGAACGATTTATGAGGTCTTTTTCTGTCACAGATGTGGAAAACTGCTGTCTAATAATAGAGAGGTGGGTGTTGAATTTTATTCAGCTGTAAAACAGTATAAACAGCAGAGAGCAGGAAAGGACAAGAATATGAGAAGAGATGAAAATGAAATTCGTGTATTAATTGATGAGGCAATCGCTGGAAACAATCGATCTCTTGAGAAATTGCTGGATAGTGTGCAGGATATTGTGTTTAATTTGTCGCTGCGCATGCTGGGCACGGTCCAGGATGCAGAGGATGCGGCCCAGGAGATATTGATCCGAATCATGACCCATTTGTCTTCCTTTCGCAGGGAGAGTTCCTTTCGTACATGGGTGTACAGGCTGGCGGTCAATTATCTGAAAAATTATAAGAGGTCTATGTTTGCCGGTCAGCCGCTGGATTTTGAGTATTATGGAAATGACATCCGTTATGCGGATATGGGAAGTATTGATGACCTGGTGGATGATATCAGCAGAGAAACACTTGCTGAAGAGTTAAAAATGTGCTGTACCAATGTAATGCTCCAGTGCCTGGACCCGGAAAGCAGATGTATTTTTATTTTTGGAACGATGTTTAAGCTTGACAGCCATACGGCTGGAGAAATCTTAGATCTGACTCCGGAGAATTACCGCAAAAAGCTTTCAAGAATACGGAAAAAGGTAGCGGCTTTTCTGGATGTTCACTGTGGTCTAACGGAAAAAGGTATCTGTTCCTGCAGCAGGCGGGTCAATTATGCCATTTCTCAGAGGCGGATCAACCCGGAAAAATTAGATTATCTTAAGCTTCAGACAATGGACCAGGAAGTTTCAAAAGAGTTTATGGATGAGATGGAAAAACTGGATGCATTAGCCCTTACCTTTGAAATGCTGCCCAGCTATCAGTCGCCGGTGCGGGCGCAGGATGTGGTCTGTAAGATTTTGCAGTCAGCCTCATTTAAAAAGATTCAGGAACTTTAGGGGGAGCTGCAATGAAAAACAGTATGATTTCCTATCTTTCAGATTTGGAGCAGAATAATGATCGCCAATGGTATCATGGCCACAAAGAGGAGAAACGGGCAGCTGTCAAGGAGTTTGAGGATCTGATTCAGGCCCTTATACTTGAAATCGGAACATGGGATAGAACCGCACTTCACAATGAACCACGAAATTTGATATTTAAACTGAACAGGGATACCAGGTTCAGCGCGGATAAGCAGCCTTATCATCCTGTGTTCCGGTGCCATATTGCGGCTGCAGGTAAATTGCCTGTTCCGGTAGGTTATTTTCTTTACATATCGCCGGAGAAAGTCATTTTTGGGAGGAGGGCTGTTTGCAGATATGTTCAAGGACGTCACATACCGCATCAGGGAATACATACACGGGCATGAGGAGGAGTTTTTGGGCATAGTGGAATCACCGGAATTTACTGCACATTTCAGGATTATGGGAACATCGTTGAAAAATGTACCCAAAGGATATCCTTCTGATTGTCCGGCTGCAGAATATCTAAAATATAAAAGCTGGTTTGTTGAATATCACCTGAAGGACGGCGTGTTTGATGATTTAGAAAGGTTTGTAAAGATTGCAGGGGAAATGTACCTGCTGATAAAGCCATTTAATGATTTTCTGAACAGGGCACTGGATGGGTTTGTCATGCCGGAAAGGCCGATATAGGGGGAAGTACGCTGTCAGCGTTATCTTAGAGCGATGGATGTACAGGATACAGCCGGGTTATCTTTTTATGGATAACCCGGTTGTTCACCATGGCGATCGATCAGCCGATCAGCAGAAACTTACCATTCATGGATGACAGCAGCCATGGAAGATAACTGTAGCCATAGAAGATAATTGCATCCAGATTACGGAGCTACGTTGCCCAACCGCATAACAATAAGGGAAACATTGCTGAAAATAAATCCTGCTTCATCTACCACTACGCGAAGGGTTACAGGCGGTGCGGTAACCGTGAATGGTACTGTAAATGCAAGGGTGGCTGTTTCATTTGAAAAAGTAAAGGTATGTCTTGCTATGGCTCCGGGAACAGATACACCGTCAGCTTCCAGCCTGACTGTTACCGTGGTGGGAATGGTTATGCAGGCGCCCACTGTTACTGTGGAATGGAAGGCTGCCTGATAAACTCCAGCCTCACTGATAATGATATCGGTAGAACCGGCCTGCTGGCTAATGGACTCGCCGGACAGGAGAGGTGCATCATGAAACGTCAATGCACCGCCAGGTGTTGAATCCTGGTAAGTGGGGTCAACAGTTGCAAGTACGTCAAGAGTTGCATCCGCACCGGTAGCACCTGTGGCACCGGTAGCACCTGTGGCACCGGTAGCGCCAGTGGCGCCGGTAGCACCTGTGGTGCCGGTAGCACCTGTGGCGCCGGTAGCACCGGTTGCACCCTGGATGCCCTGAGGTCCTTGGGGACCGGTAGGTCCGGCAACACCCTGTATACCCTGAGCGCCCGTAGCGCCAGTGGCTCCAGTAGCCCCTTGGATGCCCTGAGGCCCGGTGGCACCGGTAGGCCCGGCAACGCCCTGAATACCCTGAGGTCCGGTAGGTCCGGCAACGCCCTGTATACCCTGAGCACCCGTAGCGCCAGTAGCACCGGCAGCACCGGTAGGTCCCTGGATGCCCTGAGGCCCGGTGGCACCGGTAGGTCCGGCAACACCCTGGATGCCCTGAGGCCCGGTAGCCCCGGTAGGTCCGGCGATACCCTGTATACCCTGAGCGCCGGTAGCGCCGGTAGCACCCGTGGCGCCCGTAGCGCCGGCAGCGCCAGTGGCACCGGCAGCACCTGTAGCTCCCTGGATGCCCTGCGGTCCCTGAGGCCCGGTGGCCCCGGTAGGTCCGGCAACACCCTGTATACCCTGAGCGCCCGTAGCACCGGCAGCACCCGTGGCACCGGCAGCACCTGTAGCTCCCTGGATGCCCTGCGGTCCCTGAGGCCCGGTAGCCCCGGTAGGTCCGGCAACACCCTGTATACCCTGAGCGCCAGTGGCACCGGTAGCGCCGGTAGCACCTGTAGCGCCCGTGGCACCAGCAGAACCGGTAGCCCCCTGAATACCCTGAGGCCCGGTAGCCCCGGTAGGTCCGGCAACACCCTGTATACCCTGAGCACCTGTGGCTCCGGTAGCACCGGCAGGTCCCATGGCTCCAGTATTACCGGTAGGCCCGGCAGGCCCGGTAGCCCCACGAGGAATAATAAAGTCCAGGACATGGTCAGGTCCGCCGGTTATATCGATCACTTCGGCCGGTTCACCTGGATCTCCGGTGATTGTATTACGGATGGTGATAGTTTCACTGGTACCAGTGGCTCCGGTAGCGCCAGTGGCACCGGCTGTGCCGGTTATTCCTCTAGGTCCCTGAGGTCCGGTAGGTCCGGTAGCTCCGGTAGAACCTGTATTTCCATTTACACCCTGTGCACCTGTTGGTCCGACCGGTCCTGTTGGCCCCACATAACCTTGTGGTCCCATGGCTCCTGTGGGCCCTACTGGTCCCTGGATTCCGGGGCATCCTCTCGGCCCAACGGGTCCCATAGGTCCTCTTGGCCCAGTTGCTCCCATGGGTCCTCTTGGTCCCTCTGGTCCCATAGGTCCCCTTGGACCTGTTGGTCCTCTATTTGGACAGCATCCTGGATTCGGGCATGGATTGCAGCATCTGCAATCGCAGTTACATCTGCAGTTGTCAGGACAATCACAGCTGTCAGGACATCTACAGTTATCGGGACATTTGCATCTGTCAGGGCATTTGCATCTGTCAGGGCATTTGCAGTTATCGGGGCATTTGCATCTATCGGAGCATTTGCAGTTATCAGGGCATTTACAGTTTCCAGAGCATTTGCAATCCCCGGGACACCTGGATTCTCCCATACATCCGGATGAAGTATTAAAGTCATTTTCAAATGGTTGACGGTTCGTATTATCATGCATATTTATATTATCGGGATAATTATAATACATTTCTCCCCCTCCTTTTGGGTAATAGGAATGTTGCAAGGCAAGTTAATGGATAAGCTTTTATGGAGTGATGTTTGTTACCGGTTTTTTATCTAAAAGACCTCTGGTTTGGCCTCGGATAATGTGGGAGGAGAAGTGGTGGCGGCTCCTCTGCTTTCTATGAGCAGGTAATACCTGTATCAGCACGGTTCCGGAACTGCAGGAGAATCGAACCTGCTGAACCGGAATTTCATTTCTGTTGGCAACACGTGTGTGAAAAAGGGCCATGATAAAGTCTGGATTGTAATGTATCTTTTGTATTTTAAACACTTAAATTTCATATCCATAAATGGAATACCTCCGGCTCTGTTGGTGAACTGATCCAATGGAACCAGAAAGAGCCGTATTTCATCTGTGTATAATATTGTTTTCATCCGATTTCGGATGGTTTTGGTTTATTTTGATATGATTTCGGCTTTGCAGGCAGAAACAAAGGTTGGATCATTGTTATTGGGACCAACGAGAACTAACATACCGAATTCATTTATTAAAACAGTCCCCTGTGCAACGGTCTGACCGCCGGCTTTGATATCTACACCGCTGGTTCCGACTGGCAGATATGCCCGTATTGCATTTTGACAATCTGCACCACATCCAATTGGTAGAGGTTCTGGAGCAGGAAGATAAGTGATGCTGTTGTTGTAAGTTGAACTGGTGATTCGTATAGCTGTAATCCGGCAGATTGACACCGCTTCCTGGGGAACCCCCTGGCTATTCACCAATTGGAACAGACCGGCGTTGGGATTGGTATTGGGGGCGGGTAAAAGTGAACCCGGACGTCCGCTGACATTGTTGCCGCTTTCCATGGCAACAATAATCGTATCATTGGGGTAAAGGCTGATGATCTGCCGGATCAGATTTCTCATCTGTTCAACGCAGAAGCATTCTACAGCATTGCCGGCAGCCCCCGTAGCCCCCGTGGCTCCCGTAGCTCCAGCAGCCCCCGTGGCTCCAGCAGCCCCCGTGGCCCCAGTAGCCCCCGTGGCGCCTGTGGCTCCCGTAGCGCCCGTGGCCCCCGTAGCTCCAGCAGCCCCCGTGGCCCCAGTAGCGCCGGTAGCCCCAGTGGCCCCTGTAGGTCCGGTAGGACCAATCGGACCCTGGTTACCTTGAGAACCTGTGGCCCCGGTAGTCCCAGCCGGTCCTTGAATCCCTTGAGCCCCGGTAGCCCCAGTGGCGCCTGTGGCCCCAGCAGGTCCGGTAGCCCCAGCAGGCCCCTGTATGCCCTGAACTCCCTGAGCGCCGGTAGCGCCGGTGGGTCCGGCAGGCCCCTGGGTCCCCTGGATACCCTGAGCCCCTGTTGCACCGGTGGGTCCGACAGGCCCCTGTATGCCCTGAACTCCCTGAGCGCCGGTGGCACCTGTGGCTCCGGTAGCACCTGTGGCACCGGCAGCACCCGTAGCGCCGGCTGGTCCCTGGATGCCCTGCGGTCCCTGAATCCCCTGAATGCCTGTTACACCTGTGGGCCCCTGGATGCCCTGCGGCCCCTGAAGCCCGGTTGGTCCGGTAGCGCCGGTAAGACCGGCCGGTCCCTGTATTCCCTGTGGCCCCTGTGGTCCTGCGGGGCCAGTGGCGCCGTTAAATCCTCGCGGCCCCATAGGCCCGGTTGGTCCGGTGGGCCCTACATAACCCTGTGGTCCCATGGCACCGGTAGCGCCTGTGGGTCCCTGGATTCCGGGGCAGCCTCTGGGGCCTTGAGGCCCGGTTGGTCCAGTAGGACCCCTGCCATTACAGCAGCAGTCGCAACAGTCACAATCACAGCCGCATCCACAGCCTGAGCCTGCCAAACGGCTGCCCTCAGTGGTGCCGCAGCCTGGACGGCGCTGTTCCATGTTCATGGAATCGCTGCGGCTGTCCATATGATAGTCTGGATATGGGTTCATTCCTTGTGGAAAATCATAATACATAACAACCTCTCCTTGCTTTATTATCTGGAAGCATCTGCTTCCGTTCAATGTTTTAAGATGCGTTCAAAATATGCCTGATTCTGCTTTACGGCCTCATGATCCGGTTTTAGATTCCGGGCTTTTTTGTGATAGTAGTAGGCCCGTTTGGGATCACCCAGCTTGTCATAGCAGACACATAGCTGAATGGCAGGAAGAAAGCCATAACAATCTTTTTGGACAAAAGCTCCTGAGCGTTCATCCGGACTGCATGCCAGGGCTTGGCTGTACCAGTAGACGGCTTCCCGTAAGGTTCCGTTTTCCAGTTTAAGACGTCCCATTTCGCAGCACGCTTCCGCCCGGGGAATGTCATAGACGAAGCTTTTAGTAAGAGCCATCATGGCATGTTCCCGCTGCCCCGTCCTGTCATAACAATAGGACAGGTGAAGGCATGCATCGATCTTATTTTCAATCCATCCGTCCGGTTCCCTGAGAAAGTTCTCAAGTACTTGGATGGCATCGGAAAAACGTTCATGGTAATACAGCTCCCGGGCGTAATAAAACTGGTGTCTGGGTTCCAGTTTTTCTCCTTCCTTTAGCATGGTCTCGTAAATCCTCAGATTGCGGTCCCTGTCGCCGGTGCCCTCCTTTTTATGCTGTATTTCTATATCGGAATACAGGATATTACCTCCCGGAGTCACGGCCTCATGGACCCTTCCCTGCCACAGAAATCCCCGGTGGTTCTTAAGGATCCGCTCTCTATAGTAGGAAAATGTAGTCCTGCCTTTGGAGTCAAAACCTGTGGCGTATCTCATCATCACCACATCAGTGGACGGATCCAGACTTTCTTTTAACTTAATAAGTTGTTTTACAGTCTCCGGACTTACCGTATCATCGGCATCCAGCCACATCCAGTAATCCATGGATGCCTTTTCGCAGGCCGCATTTCTGGCTGCGGCAAAATCATCTTTCCAGGGAAAATCATAGACTTCCTGGGTATAACGGCGTGCAATCTCTTTTGTCCTGTCAGTGGATCCGGTATCCATAATGATGATCTGGTCTGCTGCCAGGGACATGGGCTTTAGAATTCGCTCCAGCACTGCCTCTTCATTTTTAACAATCATACAAAGACTTAAGGTAATCAAGAAATAATCCCCCTGTACTAAACTGTTTATCTGACCGGGCTTTGGAATATGGGTGGATCTTGGATTGATGGTCTTCCGGCCCGATACTGATCTGCATCAATAACCGAAGTGCGGCGTCTATTGCCCCTGATGGGATATTCCCCGGCTTTTGGCCCGGTCCGTGAGACGGACATGGGATTGGCTTCGGATATGCCTTGGGCGGTTCAGGCGCTTTATTTACGGTTATTTACGCAACTCAGTACTAGTAATACTATATGAAAATGGAACAAGTTTGGTGTATGGGAAAATGGACAGTAAATTCCCTGAACTGAGGATCGGAAAGGAGATTTCAATCATCGGTGTTTTGTGGTATGATAGAGTGAGAACAAGGACAAAGGAGGAATTTCTTATGAGAAGGAGATGGGAAGGGGCCGCTGTCGCCGGTCTGGCTCTGGTGGTTGCAATGTCCATGTCCCTGGTCAGTTTCGCGAAAGAAGAACGGACAAAAGTGGGGACCATTGGGCTTACGTTCGCTTCCGACATACAGGCAGGGGAATCAGGCGGAACGGTGGATGTTACGCTGGACAGTGGGGAATGCTCCATTGAAAGCGTGGATATTGTAAATGAAGGAGATTACTGGATCGGTGGTGACAAGCCAAAGGTGGAGATATGGCTGTCGGCGGATTCTGATTACTACTTTTCCAAATCAGGCAAGAATGCATTTAAATTTGACGGGGATAAGGTAAAGTATGTGTCCAGTTCTGTTAAGAGCGACAAATCCGAGATGGTGCTCACCGTTACCCTGGAAAAGCTGGATGAGGATGATGAGGATCTGGATGTGGACGGACTGATCTGGGATGAGGACAACGGAATCGCCCACTGGGATCACCTGGATCTGGCAAAGACATATAAGGTACGTCTGTGCCGCAGAGGGAACAGCAGCTCTGATGATGGGATCGGAACTGTCTACACAGTGAAGGAGAACAGCTTTGATTTCTCGGGTAAGTTTCCCAGAACAGGCACCTATTACTTTAAGGTAAGAGCCATTGACGCAAGGAATCATGCAGGGGACTGGGAGGAGTCATCTTATATTGAGATAACCGACCAGGACCTGGTAAGGCTGAATGGACAGTGGATGAGGGATGACAGAGGCTGGTGGTATGTAAATACGGACGGAAGTTATACAAAGAACAACTGGCAGTATATCCATTCCAAATGGTACTTTTTTGACGAGGAAGGTTATATGAGGACCGGATGGATCTCCTGGGGAGATAAGCAGTATTACTGTGATGAAAACGGAGCCATGCTCTCCAGCACGGTCACACCGGACGGATTTACGGTTGGTGCAGACGGAGCCAGGGCCAACTAACGGAGCCGGGACCAACTAACGGAGCCAGGGCCAACTGACAGGGCAGTCAGGTAAAACTCCGCCATAAAGCCCATAAACCATACATAAAATGCTAAAAAATGGCTATCCTTATATCAATGATAAGATTGATATGAGGAGGTCATTTTTTATGTTGAACGAGCTGGAGATAGAGGCGGTTACAGGCCGCGAGATACTGGATTCCAGGGGGAATCCTACAGTAGAGGTGGAGGTATGCCTGGCGGGCGGAGCCACAGGACGGGCTGCAGTTCCCTCCGGCGCATCTACAGGAAAATTTGAGGCAGTGGAACTGCGTGATGGCGGGGAACGGTATAACGGCCAGGGTGTAAAAAAGGCAGTGGAGCATGTGAATTCAGTGCTGAGCGAGGTAGTGCTTTTTGAGAGTGCACTGGACCAGAGAAGGCTGGACCAAATGCTTTTAGATGCAGACGGCACGGAGAATAAAGGAAAATTAGGGGCGAACGCCATACTGGGCGTATCCATGGCAGTGGCCAGAGCGGCTGCCAATGGCCTTCATATGCCTCTCTACCGCTATCTGGGAGGAATACATGCATCCCAGCTTCCTATTCCCATGATGAATATCCTGAATGGAGGAAAACATGCCGATAATACAGTGGATCTTCAGGAATTTATGATCATGCCATATGGAGCCTGCTGCTTTTCAGAGAGACTGAGGATGTGTGCAGAGGTCTATCATACCCTGAAAAAACTCTTAAAGGAAGATGGCTACAGTACCGGCGTGGGCGATGAGGGCGGATTTGCACCCGATCTTAAGAACTCTGAGGAAGTTCTGGAATACCTGGTCAAGGCCATGGAAAAGAACGGGTTAAAGCCGGGCACGGACATGAAGATCGCCATTGACGCAGCCTCCAGTGAACTCTATGATGAGGCATCGGGAATGTATCTGTTCCCGGGAGAGAGCCGGATGGCAGGCAGGCAGATACGCCGCAGTGCAAGTGAGATGGTGGAGTACTACAGAGGCCTTGTGGAACGTTTCCCTATCTGCTCCATTGAGGACGGCTTGGAGGAAGAGGACTGGGAGGGCTGGAAAATGCTGACCAGGGAGCTTGGAAACCGTATTCAGCTGGTGGGTGACGATCTGTTTGTTACCAACACAAAACGACTGGCTAAAGGGATAGAGATGGAAGCCGGAAATGCCATTCTGGTGAAAGTGAATCAGATTGGTACCCTGACGGAGAGTTTTGAGGCTATTGAGATGGCAAAACGGGCCGGATTTGGCACCATTATTTCCCACCGCTCCGGTGAGACGGAGGATTCTATTATTGCAGATATCGCGGTGGCAGTGAATGCGGGACAGATCAAGACAGGAGCGCCATGCCGCTCCGACCGTGTGGCCAAGTACAACCAGCTGCTGCGCATTGAGGAAAACCTTACCCTCGAAGTCTGACCAGCGCATGTTTTTGCAGATGATCTTTTGCCGGCCCTACACAGATTGGATCAATGTACACAACCTGTGTGCCTCACAAATTTGTGCACAGCTGACAAGAGATCATCTCGCAGATTTAAGTGCCAGAAGGGGAGTACACGATAATGTAAAACCGGTTGTTTTACCCATGTAAATCTTGACAAAGGAGAAATCTGGGGTATGATGAAATAAGAAAAAATACAGCATGGGTTAAGGAGATAAAGCATGAGAGAACTGTTATTCATTGAACCGGTATTTAAGGAAGCCATCTGGGGCGGAAGCCGTCTTAAGGAAGTGTATAACTATGATATCCCCAGCGACCATACGGGAGAGTGCTGGGCGATCAGTGCCCACAGAAGCGGTGACTGTAAAGTGGCATCCGGTACCTATGCAGGACGTACATTGAGCTCACTTTGGAAGGAACAAAGGGAACTGTTTGGCAAAGCAGCTGATTCCTGTGAGGAATTTCCTCTTCTTGTAAAGATCATAGATGCCAGGGAGGACCTAAGCATCCAGGTCCATCCGGATAATACATATGCGGCAGAGCATGAGAACGGCTCCCTTGGCAAGATGGAGTGCTGGTATATCCTGGACTGTGATGAGGATGGAACCATTGTCATAGGCCACCACGCAAAGGACAGGGAGGAACTGGCACAGATGATCGGGGAAGGGAGATGGAATGAGTTCATCCGCCAGGTGCCTGTTAAGAAGGGGGATTTCTTCCAGATCGATCCGGGATGCGTCCATGCCATCAAGGGCGGAACGCTGATACTGGAGACCCAGCAGAGCAGTGATATTACATACCGTGTCTATGATTATGACAGACTTTCCAATGGAAAGCCCAGACAGCTCCATGTAAAGCAGAGCATTGATGTGATCCGGGCCCCGTTTGTGGAGAACAGGGACCAGCAGCCTGTGCTTACGGCTGACACAGACAACGGTAAGAAATATCACCTGGTCACCTGCGCTTATTATACAGTGGACAAGGTGGAGGTGACAGGACACTGGGAGGAGGATTTTGGCAGCAGCTTCGCCAATGTGAGCATCCTGGAGGGAGAGGGCACGGTGGACGGCATCGCGGTTGCAAAGGGAAGCCATTTTATTGTACCTGCAGGATATGGGACCGTGGAATTTAAGGGCAGGATAACATTCATCTCATCCCAGGCCGTATAGGAAATGGTCACAAAAATGGGAAAACAGGTTGTGTTTTTGGACAAAGTATGATAAGATATCTTTGTTTGACTATAAGAAAATGGAGAGGTGCACACGAATGTCAGTTATTCAGATTATTTTATCAATCATATATGTAATTCTTGGTGTTGCGATATCAGTGGTTATCCTGATGCAGGAGGGCAAGTCCAATGGTCTTGGAAGTGCGATCGGCGGTATCTCTACTGACAGTTACTGGAGCAAGAACAGAGGCCGTTCTATGGAAGGTGCCCTGGAGCATTTTACCAGGTACGGAGCCATTGTATTTATGGTAATTACCATTATCCTGAATATCCTGTTAAAGATTCAGGGATAATAAGAGAACAGAAGCGAACGTGACCAAAACACCCTTGTATTCATATAAGGGTGTTTTATTGCTTTATGCTGTATCGAACATGTGGACAGGCTGGGATTGCTGACAGCATTTTATGCGCTTGATGGCTGGCATGCCATAAGCGGCAGGTAAGAGAGGTTATATGGAAAAGGAAATATTGGAACAGCGCAAACAGATACTTACGGAACTTATGGATGATAAGGCCTATGTGCCTATGAAGGCAAAGGAACTGGCCATTCTCCTGAATATCCCAAAATCACAGCGGGATGAGCTGACAGAGGTGCTGGACGCCCTGGTGGCCGAAGGAAAGATCGGTGTGTCGAAAAAGGGAAAATACGGAAAGCCTGAGACATTTTCCATTAACGGCATTTTTTTCGGGCATCCCAAGGGCTTTGGCTTTGTGACAGTAGACGGCATGGAACAGGATATATTCATACCCGAGGACCGCACCGGTGCAGCCATGCATGGTGACAGGGTGCAGATCGTGGTGGAATCAGAGGCAGTCAGATCCGGTCATTCAAAATCCGGCATGGGGGCATCGGGGCGCAGGGCAGAGGGTACTGTGATCAAGGTGCTGGAGCATGCCAACAAGGAAGTGGTGGGCTATTACCAAAAGAATAAGAGTTTTGGTTTTGTGATACCGGATAACCAGAAGCTGGCAAAGGATGTTTTTATACCCCAGGGCTGTGATATGGGGGCTGTCACCGGGCACAAGGTAGTGGCAAAGATCAAGGACTATGGGGATGAAAAGCATAAACCCGAGGGATGTATCACGGAGATCCTGGGCCATGTCAATGATCCCGGGACAGATATCCTGTCCATTGTCAGAGCATACGGGCTGCCGGAGGAGTTTCCTCAGGCGGTCATGGATGAGATCCAGGACATTGAGGATTCGTTGGAGGTTCCGGGAAATCAGGAGCAAGTATTAGGAGAGTACGGGATCAATGATCTGAAGACACATGAGGACTGGACCGGGGAGCTGGCCGGCCGTCTGGATCTGAGAGGGCTTCAGACCGTAACCATAGACGGTGAGGATGCCAAGGACCTGGATGATGCGGTGACCATTTGTAAAACTGGAAAGGGAACGTATATCCTGGGTGTCCACATTGCGGATGTAAGCCATTATGTGAAGGAAGGAAGCCCTCTTGACAAGGAGGCCCTTAAAAGAAGCACCAGTGTTTATCTGGTGGACCGGGTGATTCCCATGCTGCCCCACAAGCTGTCCAACGGCATCTGTTCCCTGAATGCAGGTACGGACCGCCTGGCATTGAGTTGTATCATGGAGGTGGATGCACAGGGCACTGTGACGGACCATAAGGTTGCGGAAACCGTGATCCATGTGGACCGGCGCATGACCTATACTGCGGTCAATGCCATTGTCACTGACCGGGACGAGGCGGTGATGGCAGAGTATGAGGGGTTTGTCCCTATGTTTGACTGTATGAAGGAATTGTCCCTTATCCTCAGGGAGGAAAGGCGCAAACGGGGGGCTATTGACTTTGATTTCCCGGAAAGCAAGATCCTGCTGGATCCCAAGGGAAAGCCATTGGAGATTAAGCCCTATGTGCGAAACGCGGCCACCAAGATAATCGAGGATTTTATGCTGCTGGCCAACGAGACAGTGGCGGAGGACCATTACTGGCAATCCATCCCCTTCCTTTACAGAAGCCATGACAATCCGGATCCTGAAAAGATGAAGCAGCTGGGCACATTTATCAATAACTTTGGTTACTTTATAAAAATGCAGCACGGGGAGATCCATCCTAAGGAACTTCAGAAGCTGCTGGATAAGATAGAAGGGACGCCGGAGGAGGCCCTGCTTTCAAGGCTGACCCTGCGCTCCATGAAGCAGGCCAAGTACACTACTCTGTGTTCCGGCCATTTTGGACTGGCTACCAGGTATTACACTCATTTTACCTCCCCCATCAGAAGATACCCGGACCTGCAGATCCACAGGATCATCAAGGAGAACCTGAAAGGGGGGCTTGGGGATAAGCGGACCGGCCATTATGAGCGTATCCTGCCAGAGGTGGCTGTGCAGACATCCGCGCTGGAGCGCAGGGCGGACGAAGCGGAGCGGGAGACTGATAAACTGAAGAAATGTGAATATATGTCACAGTTCATCGGCCAGGAATTTGACGGCGTCATATCAGGCGTTACCAGCTGGGGGCTTTATGTGGAGCTTCCAAACACCGTGGAGGGCCTGGTGCGCATGAGTGACCTGAGCGATGATTATTATATATTTGACGAACAGCACTATGAACTTACGGGAGAGATGACTAAGAAAACATATAAACTGGGACAGCCTGTGCGGGTAACGGTATCCGGCACGGACCGGCTTCTCAGGACCGTTGATTTTGTCCTGGCCAGGAACTGGGACGGGAATTAAATGGACGAGAAAGGGGAATAGAACTAATGGGGAAGGAAAGTATTAAGCTGGTTGCCAACAATAAGAAGGCGTATTTTGATTATTTTATAGATGAAAAATATGAAGCCGGGATTGAACTGTTTGGCACCGAGGTAAAGTCGATCCGTATGGGCAAATGCAGCGTTAAGGAATCATTTGTCAAGGTGGACCGGGGTGAGATGTACATCTGCGGCATGCATGTCAGCCCTTATGAAAAAGGCAACATTTTCAATAAAGATCCGCTTCGCGTGCGCAAGCTTCTGCTTCACAAGTATGAGATATTAAAAATAGGCGGCAAGATCAAGGAAAAGGGCTATACTTTGGTTCCGCTGCGGGTGTACTTTAAGGGAAGCCTGGTGAAGGTAGAGATCGGGCTGGCGCGTGGTAAGAAGAACTATGACAAGCGGGCGGATATTGCCAAGAAGGATCAGAGAAGGGAACTGGAAAAAGACTTTAAGGTCAAGAACCTGTATTAGGGAAAACGGAAGGTTCCATGTGATGTTGATATGAGAAGATATCTGGAATTTATAAAGGAAGTGGAAGGGCTTAAATCCACTTTGCGGACCGCATGGACAGCCACAGGACGCCAGGAGAGTACGGCAGAGCACTCCTGGCGTCTTGCCCTTGGGGCAGCTGTCCTCTGCTGTGAATTTCCTGAGCTGGACCGGGAAAAGGTGATGCTTATGTGCCTTGTCCATGATCTGGGAGAACTGTACACAGGCGATGTATCAGCGGCCCTGAGGCCGGATGAAGGGGAAAAGCACAGGCAGGAGCAGCTGGATGTGTCCAGGGCGACCAAGGCCATTTCCGGTCCATGTGCAAAAGAGATCATGGCATTGTGTGAGGAATATAACCAGGGTCAGACACCGGAAGCCAGATTTGTTAAAGCCATGGATAAGGCTGAGACGATTATACAACACAGCCAGGGCGCGAATCCGCCTGATTTTGACTATGAGTTTAATCTTTCCTATGGAATGGAATATTTTCAGGAAAATGAAAAACTAAAGGAACTTAGAACGCTGATGGATGAAGAGACCAGCGAAGCACAGCACAGGAGCCTGCAATACGGTTGAGGCTGCATTGGACCAGGCATTTGGGTATTTGGGGGCGGAGGCTTCCGTGGGCATCATTCCTTTTTGCGGGGAGACACTTGTCCGGTGTGCATGCTCAACAGAGCAGCAGCGGCCTGCTAAACAATGAAGGGAATAAAACAAAAAAACAAGCAGTTATCTGCTTGTTTTCGTATGACCTGACCGGGAATCGAACCCGGGTTTACGCCGTGAGAGGGCGTCGTCTTAGCCGCTTGACCATCAGGCCTTATGATGTTTGTTTTGCTTGTTTGCTGTACTCATCACCGACAGCTTGTTTATAATACCATATTGTTTTTAGTTTGTCCAGTACTTTTTGAAAAAATTTTATTTCTTTCTGGAATTTTCTGGGAAGTGTATTTGGACCGGCAACAGGGGAGGGATACCTGCTTTGTGCACCTGTTTTTGGACAGCGAAAAGACCAGTCGGGGAACTGGTCTTTTCAGGAGAAGGTATTTCGTTTCTTATGGGGTGTAGCAAAAACTATATAATGTATTGGGGGGGTTTACGCTAATTATAATAGCATATGACGCATAAAAAGTGTGCACAAAGTTTTCCCTGTATGAAAAATTAATCTATGCATTTTCACATGGGAAGGAAAAACTGACGAACCGTGACCGCGGTTTTCGACATTTTATTGTGCTCCTTTGAGTATCAGGGGGTTGTGGTCTGGCACAGCACAATGATCCGGTTGGGAGCTGTCTGCGGCGGAATGCTTTTGGTGGTTGCCGCATAATAGACCATCAGGTAATGGTCTCCGGGAGGGCAAAGGTAAGCCTGGCCGTTCAGGGTGGAGATGATGGTGGACTGGTACAGATTCAGCTGAAGGGAATTGTCAATTGCCGTAAGGCTGCTGTCAAAGTAAGCCAGGGTGATATCCTCCTCAGGTCTCAGTACGGCGATCATGTCTGCCCGGTACTGGGGCGGATAGATCAGGGGAACGGGGCGGGTGGAGTCATAGAAAGCCGCGATGCGCATTCCGGGCATGATACGCATGGTGTCTACCACAAACGTATCCTGGGTCATGATGATGTTGATCTGCTGGCCGTCCACGGTAATGGTGATGAACTGGCTGCAGCAGTCATTGTTGTAATTTGTGATATCGGTTATGACGCCTGTAACAGAAATGAGATTTTCGTAATTCATGGAAAATATCCTTTTTTATTTATCATATGCCGGAAAGGGATAAAAGTTATCCTGAAAAAGGAAAAGATGGGATAAAAGGAGGAGGCCGGTGAAGTTATCTTCACCGGCCGAGTATTATGAAAAAAAGTTTTATTAGCATTAACTCTTTACAATATTTAGTATATTGGAAAAATATGAGTAAAGTTTTATCATTCTGTAACAAATTTATGAACAGAATGTGAGAAGTTTGTGAATGAACGCGAAGGGTGAGTTGCGAATGGACGTTAAGAGCGTGAGGGTGAGCGTGGGGGAGCGCATGAGAGGGTGGCAGGAACCTTTGATCCATGATATTATAATGTATATAATGTAATAAATATAATGCAATAATAATGCAATAAAAGAATCCGCAGGAACATAAGTCTCTAAGCCTCGGAATAGCATTAGGAGGAAAAGGAGCCATGGAGCTTGGCCTTACAATACCACTGCAAACATACCTTAAGATAAAACAGCTGGAGGACAGGACACAGAAGGACTTGTTTTTCTGCTGGGAACTGCACCGTATCCAGCTTCAAAGCAGGGATACCCTTGTAGCAGTAAATTCCAGCAACCGCCTGGCCGTGGTGATGAGCGGCATGGACGGGGCGGCCTGGAGGGATTTTCCCTTAGTATTTACCCAGGGGCTGCGGCAGGTCCTGGGAGCGGAGGGATACAGATCCTGTCAGATAGAAGCATACCTTTCGCAGGCAGGCCCGTTAAAACTTACCAGGACCCATGGACGCCGTTCCGTGGCTGGGCTGAACAGGATGGATGACTGCCTTTGGAGTGTTCCGGTGCTGGTGGATGAAACCCGGCTTTTTCAGCAGGTGCACTGTATGGAAGCAAACAGGCAGAGATGCAGGATGGCAGGGCATGAGGGATATCAGGAGCCTTCCTATTGCTGGGAAATAGATATGGATGCCCGCCAATTGTTACATATTTGTTAATTATACCAATTCTACCTTGTAAATAGTAATGTTTGTGGTAGACTTGAAATATAAGTTAAATACAACAGAGAAAGGGGTAACACTATGAAATTTTATGTTTGCAGCCATTGCGGCAATATAATCGCATTTGTAAAGAGCAGCGGGGTCCCGGTTGTTTGCTGCGGTGAAAAGATGCAGGAACTGGAGCCTAATACCACGGATGCAGCGGTTGAAAAGCATGTCCCGGTTGTCCAGGTGGATGGTCAGAAGGTAACGGTCACCGTTGGTTCCACGGAGCACCCCATGCTTCCCGAGCATTACATAGAGTGGATTGCTCTTGCGACCAAGCAGGGCAATCAGAGAAAGGAACTGAAGCCAGGCCAGAAGCCTCAGGCAGAGTTTATGGTCTGTCCGGATGATGAGGTGGAGGCTGTGTATGCCTACTGTAATCTCCACGGACTGTGGAAGGCGTAGGATTTCCTTCCCGGTGATACGGGAAAACATCTGGATTGAGATGAATTGAGAAAAGGCGGCATATTCCGGATTGATACCAGTCCGGGGCATGGCCGCCTTTTGCGGTGTTCTCAGTCCGGGACAAACCTGTTCTGTCCCGCATATTATAGTACCATAGAAAGACGAGGTGATTATAATATGAAGATATGCTTAGATGCAGGCCACTATGGCAAATACAATCAGAGCCCGGCAGACAAGCGTTATTATGAGTCGGAAATGGTATGGAAGCTTCATCTCCTTCAAAAGAAGTATCTGGAAGCCTATGGCATAGAGGTGATCACAACCAGGGAGGAAAGGGATACGGACAGAGGGCTCTATGAGAGGGGGGCTGCCTCCGGGGGATGTGACCTGTTCTTGTCAGACCATTCTAATGCAGTGGGGGACAAGGTGAACAATTCAGTGGACTATCCTGCTACCTACTGCGCGATCAACGGAAGTGCAGATGGGATCGGCATGGCCCTGGCCCAGTGTGTGGAAACCGTTCTGAACACGGACCAGCCGGCCCGTATCGAACACCGCAGAGGGCAGAACGGGGATTATTACGGCGTGCTCAGGGGAGCCACTGCGGTGGGGACCCCGGGCCTGATCCTGGAGAATTCCTTTCATACAAATGAGGAGATCGTCAGATGGCTGCTGAATGATGCCAATCTGGAACGACTTGCCAGTGCACAGGCAGATACCATTGCCCTGTATTACGGCATCACGGATCCCCTTAACAAGTCCGGATGGGTGGAGGAGAACGGAGGATGGAGATTCTACCTGGGCGATACAGGCAGGTATGTGGCAAATGACTGGTATAAGGACGGCGACAACTGGTACTGGTTTGACGGTGCGGGAATGATGATACACAATGACTGGAAAACCGGCTCTGACGGGAAATGGTACTATCTCCAGGAAACAGGGGCCATGGCCAGGGACCAGTGGGTGATCTGGAAGAATGAACTTTACCGCCTGAAGGATGACGGCAGCATGTTTGAGGGCTGCGTATGCCTTGAGACAGATGAGAAGGGAGCTATGAGGTTTCCTTTGATGGGCAGGAGATCGGATCCTGAGAAAATAGACTAGAAGTATTGTCCGGCGGTGGGAGAAGGAGTATAATAAAAGACACAGGGGGGCATTTATAGAATGTGCAAGCGGGATGCCCTATAAGAGGGGGTGCAGCATGGATCTAAGATGTTTCTCACAGCCGGACGAAAAGATTAAGCTGACATTTTATCCATGCAGTTCTGACATGGGACCGGGAGATCATTGTGATACCTGTATGGATACGCTGACCGTATTTAAGACAGATTATACCCAATTGCTTCTTCCGTATCTGAAGTCGGTCCTGCCGGAGTTTGATGTGTGCTGGGATAACAGGCTTGGCAGAGAGCAGTGGAATCATGTGATCCAGGCCATGGAGCAGGATATGGGGAAGATACAGTTTGATGATACGGTCTTTGACTTCTATACCAGATTTGCAGGCTGGATCACCGCGGCTTTGGAACTGGCGGAGGGCATTGCGGTGGAGGGGAATTTGTGAGAATAGACCTGTCCACATGGTTTCCCCAAGATATACACAGAGTTATCCACATTATCCACCGGGAATACAAGATGTTTCACCATATATTATGTGTTTATCTATATCTGGTGGTGGCTCGATTGTGGATAACTTAGAAGTTTCAAGTATGTCCTGGCCGAATGGTGCCATACACATGCTATGCCTAAGATGAGATGATAAAAACCGCCCCATACACATATCTGTTGGTAGGGGGCGGTTTTTTATTTGTTATGGATGCTGCTCCACTGCCTGAAAGGCTTCCTCCAGGTCTTCCAGAATATCATCAATGTGTTCCGTACCAATGGAGAGGCGAATGGTTCCCGGGCAGATACCCTGTTCCAGCAGTTCCTCCTCGTTTAACTGGGAGTGGGTGGTGGATGCAGGATGGATGACAAGGGATTTCACATCCGCGACATTGGCCAGAAGGGAGAAAAGCTCCAGGTTATCAATAAACTCTCTGGCTTTTTGGGCGCCGCCTCTGATTTCAAATGTGAAAATAGAGCCGCCGCCATTGGGGAAATATTTTTTATACAGCGCCTGCTGGACCGGGTCATTGCTGACTGCAGGATGGTGGACGGCCTCCACCTGAGGATGGGAATTCAGGTAGTCCACGACTTTCAGCGCATTTACCACATGGCGCTCCACGCGCAGGGACAGAGATTCCAGCCCCTGCAGGAACAGGAACCCGTGGAAGGGGGACAGGGTGGCGCCCGTATCCCTTAAAAGGATGGCTCTGATCCTGGTTACAAATGCAGCAGCTCCCACGTCCTGGGCAAAGCGGATTCCGTGGTAGCTTGCATTGGCATCCGTAAGTCCCGGAAATTTGCCGGAGCCGACCCAGTCAAATTTCCCTCCGTCCACGATCACTCCGCCCACAGTGGTCCCGTGGCCGCCGATGAATTTGGTAGCGGAGTGGACAACGATATCCGCGCCGTATTCAATGGGACGCACAAGGTAAGGAGTGGCAAAGGTATTATCAATAACAAGGGGGATCTGATGGCGGTGGGCAATGTCTGCGATTGCCTCTATATCTGCAATATCCGAGTTGGGATTGCCCAGGGTCTCTATAAACACGGCCTTAGTGTTATCCCTTATGGCAAGTTCCAGCCCTTTTAAGTCAGCCGGGTCCACAAAGGTGGTGCCGACCCCGTATTCAGGAAAGGTGTGGGCCAGGTAATTATATGTACCCCCATAGATATGGCTGGATGCCACAAGATGGTCCCCGGCCCTTGTCAGGTTCTGGAAGGTGTAAGCCAGGGCTGCCGCGCCTGAGGCGGTTGCCAGAGCCGCCACGCCGCCTTCCAGGGCTGCCATTCTTGCCTCGAACACATCCAGGGTGGGATTGGTCAGCCTGCTGTAGATATTGCCTGCATCGCTGAGGTTAAAACGGGCTGCCCCATGATCACAGTTGTCAAACACATAGGATGATGTCTGGTAAATCGGTACGGCCCTTGCTCCTGTGGCGGGATCCGGTGTTTCCTGTCCTGCATGAAGCTGTGTTGTCTCAAATCTGAACTGTCTGTTTTCTCTCTTGCGTTTCTCTCCCATTTGATGTCCTCCATTCTATTCCTACTATTTCTGTAGGTTTAGTTGATAATAGCACGGTCCTTTTTTCCTGTCAAGACTTTGTTTCACTGCTTTGGTAAATTTTTATATTGTTCCCATCACAGCCCGGCTGACGGCGGAAGCAGGGAAAACGCGGGGAAGGCAGTGATCCTGTTTTTGGACAAAATAAAATGACCAGTCGGGGAACTGGTCATTTTAGGAGAAGGTATTTCGTTTCTTATGGGGTGTAGCAAAACTATATAATGTATTGGGGGGGTTTACATTAATTATAATAGCACAGGATGTAATAAAAGTCTGCACAAACATAAGGAAAGACAAGAGGCCTTTTTGTCTATTTTACACGCGTGATCTGGATGAACATGGAAATAGTATGGAAGTTTCATACTATGAACAGGGGAAACAGAGGATATTTGCATATTATACAGATTGTTGCAGGTTGTCACAGGAATGTTCTGACCGGCATATGATAGCTTAGAGCATGTCTTAGTAATCTTAGTGAATGAGCAATGGCTTCCAACCTCAAAGAGGCGGGAGGCTTGATCGGAGGGAAAGATTCAAGGACGCCTAAGCGTCCTTGTGCGAGGCGCAGGTCATGCTATGCATGACATACTACATTGATGCGCCTCTGCAATCCGCCGGAGGCTTCATCTTGGAGGGAGATTGAGACTCCCGCCATATGAATGAGCAATGGCTTCCAACCTCAAAGAGGCGGGAGGCTTGATCGGAGGGAAAGATGAAATGTTTAAAAACAGGGTGGAAATGTGTGTGCAGGGATTTTCACAGGATTCATCTGGTGGACCGCTGCCTGATCGTTTTTATGGCCCTTCTGTTAATACAGTCAGCTTACAGCCTGGTCACCCGCAGCGGAGGGATCGGGCAGTCAAATGAAATTGATGTCATAGTGCGCACTTCGGCGGCCAGTATTTTCGGATATTTTCTCAGCGCCAATTTTATCAGGCGGGATCCTGAAAGGCCGGAGTTTAATGGGGAGTCCCTGGACCAGGAAGGGCCGGAATCAAACGGGCCGGAATCAAACGGACCGGATACGGTTAGCGGAAGGCTCCAGATTCTGATAGCAACAGTGATCGGAGTGTTTTGTTTAGTGACACTGATCTTGATGAGGGATCTGGGAGGAGGGTCAGACGCCGGATGGTCCGCAACCGCTGCGGCTACTATTACCCAGTTTCGGGATTTTGTGTCCGGGTGCGTGGGCTTTTTGATCGGCTGTCCCACATCCGGGAAACAATAGAGGGAATTAAGGAGTATTTGTGATGGCTCACCGCTTAAAGAGGCGGGAGCATTGATCGGAGGGAAAGATGAAGGACATTATATTGTGCCATCCCCGTCTGCAGGCGATGGCAGGAAGGCTGATAGAAGAGTGCGGCAGGCAGGGGCTGCAGATCAAGATAGGAGAGACGCTTCGCACCGTGGAGGAACAGGATGCTTTGTATGCCCAGGGCAGGACCAGACCGGGAAATATCGTGACCAATGCTCCCGGCAGCAGCTACAGCTCCTATCATCAGTGGGGGACGGCCTTTGATATTTACCGCAATGACGGGACAGGGGCCTACAATGACGCCGGCAGTTTTTTCAGCAAAGTGGGAGCCATAGGAGTATCCCTGGGGCTGGAGTGGGGCGGGAACTGGAAATCCATTGTGGACAAACCGCATTTTCAGCTGCCTGACTGGGGCAGCAGTACGGTTGGGATTAAAAAGCTTTACAAAAATCCGGAAGCGTTTATGAAGACATGGGCGGATAAAGAACGGTATGGGTGGATCAAAGACAGCAACGGCTGGTGGTACCGCAGAGCAGATGGGACTTACCCGGCTAACAAGTGGTGTGTCATTAACCACCACTGGTACCTGTTTAATAAGGATGGTTATATGTGCACCAGCTGGCACCGCTGGGACGGCAGGGTATGCAATCCGGAGGATGGCTCCGGGGACTGGTATTATTTTGACCCGACCCAGGACGGTGCCCAGGAGGGCGCCTGCTGGCACAGCAGGGAAAACGGGGCGCAGGAGATCTGGTATATAGATAAAACAGATGATATTTAGCAAGAACATGGTCCGGATTCCATCCGGTCAATGGTCCTAAGGCTTCCATCATGTTTTGACTGGTGAACCTTAGGACCTGCCACGTTATTCCTTTGCACATCCATCCTAAGGCCGGGTCCTCGTATTTAAAAGCTGTCCGTATACTTTTGCTTAAATGTAATGGGAGTCATTCCTTTTAGCTTTAAGAAGTTTCGCGTAAAAGTTTTTGGATTGTTATATCCCACCTCGTAGGCGGCCTCCAGCACTGTTTTGGCTGGGATCAGGAGCAATTCGCTGGCTTTGTTGACCCGGACTTGATTTAAGAATTCAGTAAAATTCTGCTCCACCTGGTAGATCAGCAGCTCGTTCATCTGAGGCACCGACAGGCCGAACTGATGGGCGATATCCTTGGCATTCAGATCGTCCGCATAATTCCGGTAAATATAGTTGATCACCGAATACACAGTGCGTGTTTCTTCAATCCGCAGGATATTCTGTACCTTTTGGTAAACCTTTCTGTAATCACTGATCTTTGAGCCTATACGGGCTGCAAATACTTTGGATATGTGCGATTCGTCTACATAACCAAGAAATTCTGACATCTCCTTTAACGTAAAATCCGTATACATAATAAAATTAATGGTTTTCCCGATCCGTATCTCATTGAGCAGATCAAAAAAGGAAAGTCCTGTGTTGCTGGTAAGGTAGGAACTGATGGTGGACGGGCTGCAGTTAAAAAGGGAAGACAATTTTTCCAGGGTCAGTTTTTCACTGCAGTGCAGATAGATATACCGCAGGATTTCCGTATAATCTGTGAGAATCTCATCAGGCTCGGTTTTCTGTTTCTGGGACAGGCGGATGTAATGGATCATCATTTGGACCAGGATACTGATCAGGTTTACATTGTGGAAGGAGTTCTGCGAGGAGCCGAGACAGAGTGAATCCGTGTTAAGCTCCCCGGAGAGGGCGTCCAACAGGTATTCGATCGTGTCATCCCTGGCGCTGAGGGAGACAACGGGGTGGTCCTCCATGGCGGTGAGGAAGGATTCCGTCTGGCCGTCCTCATTGCTGAATATCTTCACCGCCCGTGTAACGGCGTCATAGTTATAGGTGATCAGCTTGTATTGTAAAGGTTCATCAATCTGGACTACGTCACTTATCTGCCATGGCAGTACAGAGACAAGGGTGTTGGGGCAAAGGGGATATGACTGGTTTTGTATCAGCAGTTTACCTGAACCGGAAGTGATGAGCCAGAAACGGGCATCCTGGTGGATCAGTGGAATGGGCTGTATGGTTGTATTATTAATCTCATAGCTGCAAAGCTTTCCGTTGAGCTGTGACCGAGCGGCTGGCTGCTTGATGGTTCTGGGTTTCATGAAATGCTCCTCCTTCGTGTAATGGCGGTGTTGAAAAAACATCTGACGCAAGGGTGACCCTGGCGGACATTTTTGACAACTTTTTTTGTATTTTACAGACCGCGGTCTGCATAAAAATGTATAAACAATACACGCAATGAATATATATACATCCCCCTCACCGTTAAAAATGCATAACAATTACATGTTTTTAACAGGTAAATTGAATAATATTAACACTACAGACTGAAATACAGGATTTTTATATAGTAATGTCCAGATAAAATCTGTTTTTTTTATTAAAATAATACTATCAAAATATCTAATATGCAAGGAGAAAAATATGGAGACAAGGGTCATTGAACAAACTATGTATAATTATTTCAAGTTAGTGGGAAAAACAGCCATTGTCACTGGCGCTGGAAACGGCATTGGGAGAGGGATCGCAAAGGTTTTGGCCGGACTTGGGGTAAATGTGGTTGCATGTGATATTGAAAAAGAAAATGTGGAAGATGTTGTGGAGGAGATCACATCCCAGGGGCTTTTTGCAGTGGCTGTTTACTGTGATGTAAGAAAATATGAGGACATACAGAACGTGATCCGGACAGCTGTAGATACATACGGAACCGTGGATATCCTTGTAAATGACGCAGCCGGCTGCGGCGGAGGCGTGACCATTGACGATATTACGGAGGAGGAGTGGATGCGCCTGATCGAACTGAACCTGAACAGTGTTTACCGCTTCACCATGTCCGTCCTGCCATTGATGAGGGCGAAAAAAAGCGGAAAGATCGTAAATATCAGTTCAGGGGCAGGAATTGTAGGAGACTTTTCAGATCCCCATTATGCCGCGGCAAAGGGGGGAGTGATCGCATTTTCCAAGGAGATCGCCCATGAAGTTGCCAAGGACCATATTAATGTGAACTGCGTTGCACCCGGGTTGGTGGATACAAGGATGGCCAGGATCAGGCCATGGGAAGATGAGATCGCCGACACCCTTTGGCACAGGGTGGGACAGCCCGAGGACATAGCCTACGCTGTGGCATATATGGCATCGGCTGCCAGCGATTATTGTACCGGACAGGTACTTTCGCCCAACGGCGGCGCCTGGATGCAGTAAGCGGTCCGTTGACCGGGCAGGCGGAATATGACGGTAGACTATCTGTTTTACAATATGATCGTGCTGACCATGGCGGATCCGGCCGGATGCGGTATCATACCCAATGGCGCCGTGGCGGTAAAAGGGGACAGGATTGCCGGTGTTGGTGAGAACGGGGAACTGATAAAGCATTACTCAGCCCACCGGTATATAGACGGGCGGGGAAAACTTCTGATGCCGGGGCTGGTGGATGCACATATGCACACGGGTGTCAGCATTTATAAAGGATTTGCCCAGGATACGAAAAACTGGATGAGCGATTGCGTTTTTCCGCTAAAGGGGGCCCTTTCAGCAGAATCCAGAAGGGCCGGTTCCATGGTCATGATAGCGGAGGCCATCAAGGCTGGCACCACAACAATGGTTGACAGCAATGAGGACATGCTTTTATTTGCGGATAACCATGTGCAGGCCGGAGTCAGGGCCCAATTGTCCCATACGGTCCATGGGCTGCCTCTTGGCCGGGCTGTGATTGGGGATGATGAGCTATATCCTCTGGAAGATGATTTGGAGCAGGAATCTCTAAAAAACTGCAGAACGCTGATCACAGAGTACCATGACAGCCATAATGGCCGCATTACCTGCGGATTATGTCCTCTGGGACTGGACCGTGTATCAAGGGAAACCCTACAGATTATGAAGGAAATGTCCGACAGGGAAGGGTTTCCCATTCATCTCCATCTGGCCTGCGGGGAGAGGGAGGTAAAGCAGATGCAGATGCGGTATGGAAAAAGGAGCATTTCCTTCCTCCATGAGCTGGGGCTGGTCAACCGCAGGCTGATCGCTGTTCACCTGTCAGTGGCGAGTGAAGATGAGATCCGGTTTCTGGCCGGACAGGGGGCAGGGATGGTGCTGTGTTCAGGAAGTGAGGCCATTGTGGACGGGAATGTTCCTCCTGCCTTTGAATTCAGCAGGTACAGCCCCCGCCTTGCCATTGGTTCAGACCAGACCTCAGGTGGTAATTCTTCCAATCTTTTTTATGAGATGAAGATCGGAGCCCTGCTCAATAAGTGCAGGTTTAAAGATCCCTCCCTGTTCCAGGCATGGAAGATGCTGAGGCTGGCTACCATAGACGGGGCAAGGGCAATGGGTATGGGCCATGTCATAGGATCCCTGGAGCCGGGAAAAAAGGCGGATATGATCATGTTGGATCTGGAAGTGCCCCAGATGACACCCCTTGTCTGGGATCCGGTGTCCAACCTGATTCCCAACCTGGTATATGCTGCCAACGGCAGCGAGGTACAGCTGTCCATGGTTGACGGAAGGATTATAATGGAGGACAGAATACTGTTAAGTATCGATGAAAAGAAGATTATACGGGAAGCGCAGCAGGAGGGAAGAAAACTCCTTGAACGGGCAGGTCATAAGCTTCTTGAGAAGAACAGCATGATACAAAAGCTGAAAAAGGAAAATAAATTGTAAGATGAGCAGAGAAAGGGCGGGGACAATATGAAAAAATTACTGAGTATTGGTTTGGCAGTCACAATGGCGGTTTCCCTTACCGCGTGCGGCGGGGAGAAAAAGGCAGCGTCCGGGGGCGCTGATGGGGAGACTATCCGTATCGGTGTGGTGTGTCCTCTCACAGGTGAGTCTTCATTATTTGGGGATGTTCTGTCACAGACCGTGCAGTTGCTGGCAAAACAAAAGAATGAGGCAGGCGGCCTGCTGGGCAAGCAGATTGAGATCATGGTCTATGATAACCGTGATGACGCGGTGGAGACCACCAATGCAGCGAGAAAGGCTATCCTTAACGATAAGGTGGTTGCTTTTATCGGAACGGATTCCTCCGCCACCACACTGGCGCTTGGGGAAGTGGCGGCTGAAAATGAGATTCCCTTTATTACCAGTATTGCCACAAACTCCAAGGTTACCACAACAGATGACGGGGAGGTGCGTCCATGGGCATTCAGGGCCTGTCTGTCCGATCCGCAGAGCGGTGCCATACTTGGGCAGTATGCGGTGAATGAATGCGGTTTTAAAAAGATTGCGGTCATCTATGAGATCGGAAGCGATTTTTCCATTGGAGTTACC
Source organism: Enterocloster citroniae (assembly GCF_040545455.1). Lineage (NCBI taxonomy): Bacteria > Bacillati > Bacillota > Clostridia > Lachnospirales > Lachnospiraceae > Enterocloster > Enterocloster citroniae. Next base: position 352,791 of record NZ_JBEPLZ010000002.1, read on the forward strand.
AATGAATTTACCCAGACCGTGGAGAACACAGGCGGTGAGATCGTGACAAAGGAAGCGTATAACACAGGGGATGTGGATTACCGCGCCGTACTGACAAAGATCAAGAATTCAGGGGATTTTGACGCCCTGTATATTGCGGCGGGATATTATAAACAGATCGGTCTGATCGCCAACCAGGCAAGGGAGCTTGGGATCGAGCAGCCGTTCCTGACAACAGAGGGCGCCATGTCCAGCGATCTGTTTAACATTGCGTCCGATTCCGTGGAGGGCATGATCTATAACGTGGCAGTGGACACTGCATCTGATAATGTACATGGGCTGCTGGAAGATTTCCAGGCGGAATGGGGATATGATCCGAGCCTGAATGTAGGACCGGACTGTTATCTGGCATATGATGCGTTCCAGCTCCTTACCGGTGCGATCGAGAAGGCAGGGGAAGCTGATCCAGCCAAGATCAGGGACAGCCTGGAGAACACAACGGAGCTTCAGGGATTGACCAGCTCCATCACATTTGATCCCAAGACCCATCTGGTATACCGCGAGGTTCCCATTTACCAGATTAAAGACGGCGGATTTACCAAGCTTGGCCTTTTCTCACCGGCTATCCAGTGACAGGATCCCCATAACACCATGGCGCATGGCCCGTAGGCCGTGCGCCGTTTAGAAGGAGGTAACTTCCTTGTTTATACAGCAATTAGCCAATGGACTGTCAGTGGGAAGCGTATACGCGCTGATGGCAGTCGGATATGCCCTGATTTACAGCCTGATGAACTTTACAAACTTTGCCCATAGCATAACGGTTACGATTGGCGCATTTACCACATTCTTTTTTCTTACATATGCCATGCAGGATCTGCTGGCAGGAATTATCGCAGGAATCATAGCGGCAGCGCTTTTGGCAGCGGTGATTGAATTTGTCGCATACCGCCCTTTGCTTAAACGAAACGCAAGAAGGGTCTATCTGATGATCATCGGACTTGGGATCTCTGTGATGGGAGATAACCTGATCATCATTGCATTTTCTGGCAGGTTCAGAATATTTCCGGTGAATTTTCCCTCTGAAAGCATAAAGATTATGGGGGCCAATGTGGGTCTGGTGGACATGCTGATTTTTCTTGTAAGCATGATCTCACTTCTGGTAGTGGAATTGATCATACGCAAAACAAAGCTGGGGCTGGCCATAAGAAGCGCGGCCTTCAGCCTGGAGGCCACCTCTCTCATGGGAGTTGACACATTTAAGCTGATCCTCTCCATTTTTCTCATTGCAGGGAGCCTGGCCGGTGTTGCCGGTACCCTTTTGGGGGCCAAATATACGGCCTATCCTTCCCTGGGCACTTTTTATACAAACAAGGCCTTTATATGTGCGGTGTTCGGAGGACTGGGCAGCCTGCCGGGAGCAGTTGTGGGAGCGCTGGTGCTGGGGGTTTCGGAGGCAATGATATCCGCCTATGTGTCCACCTCGCTGAGAGACTTGTTTGCGTATTTTCTGCTAATAGTGATTTTGCTGATCCGTCCATCCGGGCTGATGGGCAAGTCCAGCGAAGATAAAGCATAAAGGAGGCGGAAAAGTGGAGTATTGGTTAGGTGTTGCGACATTAGTCGGTATCTATATGATCGCTGTTTTGGGCGTGTCAATTCTTTGCGGCTTCACGGGAATGTTCTCCATGGGACATGCCGGTTTTATGGCCATCGGGGCATATACTTCCGCCCTTCTGACAAAAAACTTTGACATGCCGGTTTTTCTGGGAGTGATCGCAGGCATGGTGACAGCCTCTGTTATCGGAGCCATTATCAGTTATCCAACGCTGAAGCTTCGCGATGATTATTTTATCATTGTGACTCTTGGGATCGGCGAAGCAATCAAGCTGATCATCCAGAATGCGGCTTCCATAACAGGAGGGGCAAGAGGGCTGGCGGACATACCCAAGGGTTCTAATTTTGTAAATGTCTGGATCATAGTGGTGATCACAGTTATTGTTTTAAAATCATTTATCAATTCCCGCCACGGCAGGAACTGTGTTGCGGTCCGGGAGGAGGAGCTGGCCGCCCAGTCCGTGGGGATCAATGTATTCCAGTATAAGATGGAAGCCATGGTGATCAGCTGTGCGCTGTGCGGCTGTGCGGGAGCGCTTTTGGGGCATTACATGCATTATCTTCAGCCCAACATGTTTACAATGGTCAAGTCGGACGAGCTGGTGATCATGGTGATCCTGGGCGGAAGGGGAAGCCTTACCGGTACGATCCTGGCAGGTCTTCTGATGCTTCCGCTGCCGGAACTGCTGCGGTTTGGCTCTGCTGAGCAGTGGCGTATGGTGCTGTACGGATTCCTTGTGGTGATCGTGATCCTGTTCCGCCCGGCCGGCATCATGGGCACACGCGAACTGACCATGAATGATCTTAAATCGCTTGTTGGCTGGGTGAAAGGAAAATTCAGCAAAAACAGCCTGAAAATTTCAAGAAAGGAATAGGATCTATGGAGAATTGTGAGTATGCCTTGGAAATCCGGGATGTGAGCAAACGGTTTGGCGGAATCGTGGCAACCGACCATGTGAATATAAAGGTGAGGCAGGGACAGATCTTTGGTATCATCGGCCCCAACGGAGCCGGGAAGACCACTCTGTTTAATATGATCACAGGCGTTTACAAACCCACGGAAGGAGATGTAATGCTGTACGGCAGATCCATTGCCGGGAAGCTTCCCTATGAGATCGCCCGCAGCGGCATAGCCAGGACCTTTCAGAATATCCGCCTGTTTGGGGATTTAAGTGTGTATGAAAATGTACATATCGCTTATCAGAAAAACATGACCTATAATTTTTGGGAAGGCATTATAAAAAACAGGAAATACAAAGAGGAAGAAAGAATCTGCGCAAACCGGTGCGAGGAGACGTTAAAGGATATGGGGCTTTGGGAGATACGCGGCCATCTTGCAGGTAATCTGCCCTATGGTATGCAGAGAAGGCTGGAGATCGTGCGCGCCCTGGCCACATCGCCCAGGATCCTTTTGTTGGATGAGCCGGCGGCAGGTATGAATGAGGATGAATCAGCAGTACTTGCAGGCATCATCAGGGAGATAACCAGGAAAAATAAGGAGATCACCATACTGGTGATCGATCACCATATGGATGTGATCATGAGCGTATGTGATGAGATGACGGTTATCAATTTCGGCAGACAGCTGGCTACCGGGGGACCGGAGGAAATACAGGGTAACCAGGAAGTGATCGATGCGTACTTGGGAGTAGGTGACTAATATGTTGAAAATAGATAATCTCACATTCAGCTATGGAAAGATCCAGGCATTAAAGGGCGTCAGCTTTGAGGTGAAACAGGGAGAGATACTCTCCATTGTAGGGGCAAACGGCGCGGGCAAGTCAACGCTGCTAAAATGCATTGCCGGACTGCTGAAACCACAGGGCGGGCAGATTTCATATAACAGCGAACCCCTCCCAAGGTCTGCCAGCGCGGTTGTGGCAAAGGGAATTGCCCTGGTTCCGGAGGGAAGGTGGATCTTCCCCAACCTGACCGTGGAGGAAAACCTTCTCATGGGTGGATACCTGGTTAAAAACAGGAAAGAGGGACTGGAAAAGGCATACAGTATGTTTGGCAGGTTAAAGGAGCGGCACACACAGCGGGCCGGCACCATGTCAGGCGGGGAGCAGCAGATGCTGGCCATTGCCAGAGGACTTATGTCTAATCCTAAAGTACTTGTGTTAGATGAGCCGTCTTTGGGGCTGGCGCCCCTTATTGTAAATGAAGTGATTGAATATATTGATGAGATCAATAAGCAGGGGGTAACCATACTGCTGGTTGAGCAGAATGCCCGGAAAGCGTTAAAAATCGCTCATCATGCCTGTGTAATGGAACAGGGAAAAATCGTGCGTTATGGAACCGGAGATGAGATCGCCCGTGACGAGAGCGTGGTTGCGGCATATCTTGGCAGAAAAAAATAACAAAAAAGCGAGGGAATATAATGAAGGACTACTTAAAGATAGCGGGAAAGACAGCAATCGTGACTGGATCAGGCCGAGGCATAGGCCGCGGGGTGGCGGCAGGGCTGGCCTCCTATGGCGCAAAGGTTATGGTGGCGGATATCAATGACGAAAATGGCGTAAAGGTCAGGGATGAGATCATAGCAGAGGGAGGGGTTGCCGATTACTGCCACTGTGATGTGTGTAAGATCGGGGACATCAGGAATCTGGTGGCAAAGACTGCGGAGAAATTCGGCACCATTGATATTCTGGTCAATAATGCCGGAGGAGGAGAGCCGCCCTGTGATTTCTTTACCATCACAGACGAGCGCTGGGATCATTATATCAGATTTAACCTGTACAGCGCATTTTATATGATCAGGGAAGTGTTCCCCTATATGAAGGAACAAAAAAAGGGGAAAATTGTAAATATTAGCTCCGGCTATGCGATCGGAGGGGGAGATTTCTGCGCACACTATGCTTCCGCAAAGGCCGGTGTCATTGGCCTTACCACCTCCATTGCCAAAGAGGGAGCCCCTTACGGAATCAATGTAAATGTGATCCCTGTGCCCACAACAGATACGCCGGGACTCAGGGAGGCTGATTTTGAGCTGGTAGGGGATGAGATTCCCCTGATTCCACTGGGACGGATCGCAGTGCCTGAGGATATTGCCAACACGGTGCTGTTCTTGGTATCTGAATCCGCGGACTACGTGACAGGGCAGATTGTGGCTCCCAACGGAGGCAGGAGGATGCTGATATGATTTGGCCCAATGGTGCAAAATGTGCGTTTAATCTGGGCTTTGACCTGGATGGGGAAACCATCTGGCGCAACAAGGCCAGAAGGCTGCCGGGGGGCGCTGCATTTATCAAAGGGCCATCCATCGGGGCATATGGTCCTAATAAGGGAGCGGCCCGGATTTTGGAGATCCTGGAGGAGTTTCATTTGAAGGCCACCTGGTTCATTCCAGCGGTGATGATCGAGGAACACCCGGGGATTGTGGGGCAGATACTGGACAGGGGCCATGAGATATCGCATCACGGTCTGGACCACACGGGCAGATATGGGGACACGTTAACAGAACAGCAGGATACCATTGGAAGATGCCAGGACATTTTCCTGAAATATACCGGACGCAGGGCCTTTGGCATAAGACCTACCGGGACTCTGCTGCCGGAGACGGAAAAATGGCTTTACAATGGCGGCGGCTTTTTATATTCAAGTGCGGGAACCAGCGGAGAGGGCAGAGGATACTATTACGTTGATGGGGAGAAAACCGGTGGGATCAATGTGCCATGCCGGGATGAACAAATGGATGATTACGTGCAGACCGTGCTGCATTCCTATCCCGCAGTGCTGGAGGGGATGCCCAGGATCGCTTCCTATGACGTGGTTTATTCCAACTGGATCAGGGAAATAGAGGGCATGGTCAGATTCGGGACCACAGGTTCCTCCGCCTTTCATCCACAGATTGCCGGAACGCCGGGGAGGGCGGTCATGTTGGAACGGTTCTGCAGTTATTTGGCGGACAACCGGGATGTGTGGTGCGCCCCCTGCCTGGACATAGCAAAGTATCATAAAACAGCATTGGAGGTTGAACATCATGAGTGATCATACGAAGATCTGGCCTGAGGGCAAAAGCTGTGGGGTGATGGTCAGCGTGAACCTGGATGCGGAATTTTATGGAAGGATCTTTTATCCGGACGTGGATGTGGATGACGGGGACATCATGCGTCTGGGAAAAACAGGAATGGAATACGGACTTCCAAGGCTGCTGGATACATTGGAGCGTTTTGGTGTCAAGGCTACCTTTTTTATACCCGGAGCCGTTGGGGAGCGTTACCCGGAACAGGTAAAGGAGATTGCCCGCAGAGGGCATGAGATTGGATGTCATGGGGACCAGCATGAAATCCTGGGATGCCTTTCACGTGCCCAACAGGGCACGGTGCTGCAAAGGGCCGGAAAAAAGCTGGAAGCTTTGACAGGGAAACAGATCAAGGGATTCCGGATGCCTGAGGGGGAGATGAATGAGGATACCCTGATGGTTCTTAAGGAGTTGGGATACGAATACAGCAGTTCCCTTTCAGACAATGATATTCCTTATATCCACGGCTGCACCGGATTGGTTGAACTTCCCATTCACTGGGAGCTGTTTGACCTTCCCTATTTTACATTTGCATTTGATCCCCCCATTCCCCCCGGACAGGCCCGCTCCGCATCCATGGATGAGGTACTGAAAAACTGGATCTATGAGTGGGAAGGCGCCAGGCGCTGGGGAACGCTTATGAATATACAGCTGGATCCCCAGACGATCGGTGAACAGGGCCGTATTTTTATACTGGAAGAGCTTTTGAGCAGGATACAGAAGGAACCGGGAGCGTGGATCGCAACCGGGGAAATGATCGCATCCCACATGAGAACGATATGAGAAATGGAGGCTTTTATGTCTGAAGCAGCATTAAATGCAATGGCACAGCAGTATCTGGATCTTACACTGTGCAAAAGCAGATATGATGATATTGATATACAATGGTACACGGAAGGCCCCTTCTGGCGCAGGACCAGCATGCGGTTTTCCAGGGATTATAAGATCCTGCCGGATTATGAGATTGCTGATTTAAAACACGGAAAAACGCTGGAGGATATTCTGGATGAGTCCCAACACCTGGCGGAGAACCTGAAGCTGTTTGAAAAGACAGCCCCGCCGGAACAGCTGCAGCGAACAGGATACCTCATTGACCATGTGATTGCCTTGAACACCCGTACCCGGATGCTGATGGGGGAGAAAATGGGCTTTGATGAGATGACCGGCAGATTATACGACCTGGTGGCTCCGGAGTATGATTATCAAAAATTTGATGATATCCTGGACCGGATGGGTCAGGCGCTTCCGGGAGCGGGACCGGCCAGGGATAAGGTCCTGGAATTTAGAAAAAGGATCTCCATCCCCAGGGAGAGGATACTGGACGTAATGAAGAAAACCACCGGGGAATTTCATACCATGTCCATGAACAGGATGACCTTGACCGGAAACAGTATGCCCCGGGTAAGGGTGCGTGACTATCCAAATCCGGATATGGCGTTCCTGTCCATTCTGTTTGGCTATGATTATAACCACCTGGAATATGAGAGGAATTTTAACCTGAATTATCCATGGACGGTTGACAACGTTATTGAGTGTATCGGACATGAGATGGAGCCGGGCCATCTCACTTATTATGAGAAGCGCACCCAGACCTATATTGACACGTGCTGGCCGGAGATGGCGGTGGTACAGCAGTTCTCCTCTTCCTCCGCATTTACGGAAGGCTCTGCACGGTTTGTGATCTCCATGTGCTTTGACCACTCTGATACAAAGAAGACAGACTTTGAGAGGGAGGTTATCTTTGGCACGGCAGGGTTGGACAAAGCTCTGGCAGGATTAATGCCGCTGTGGCATGAGTACTGCGAGATCGCAGGCTATGGGAAACTGGAAGTCACACGAAACATCTGGGACCGGCGGTGGACAGAGCATGAAGCAGCGGAATTTCTGAGAAAATACGCGATTGTGGATAAGAATGCAGAAGATGACATTGTTAACCATCTGGCAGCGGATGATGGCCATTTTGTCGCCCATGACTATGCCCGTGATGTGGTAAAAGAGTATTTTAATCACATAACAAAGGATGTGGACGCCCAGTGGACGCTTTACGAGAAACTGTGCTGCGGGCATATGAGTATGAGGGGGATGAAGGATAAGACGTTTAGGGTATAGCAGATAAATGAATGGAATGAAAAGTAAGCGGACGCCCTGGTGATCCGCTTATTTGAGTTTTAAAAGCAAAGGATATTTTCTGAGCCGCATGTCCCTGAGATCGGATGCTGTCTGGTTTTGTTGCGAGGGAAATCATATAATAATATGTATTGGAATAAATACCTAATTAAATTCAAAGTAATACGTAAAAAATATACAAAAAGACAAAATAGTACTAGAAATGTTAAAAACTTACTATTTATTATGTATGAAAATCTTTATATAATATTTATAAATGTTAACATTTTGTTAATACGAGTATGGCCAGACCGTATTTTTATTTGTACTTCATTCCTTAATCGCGAAAAGGATGAAAAGCAAAGATTAAGAAAGGGGTAAGAAAAGGTTTATGAAAAAAAGATTAAAACCAGTTATGGCTTTAGTTCTTGCCGCTTCTATGATGGGATCAAGTCTAGGAGTAGGAAACAGTGTCGCAGCAGGGGGGGGGGGGTATAAAACCCTTTAATTCTTACGCTGAAGAGATTGAAAGAGAAGAAGATAATACATCAGACACCGATAATCCAGAAACACCAGACACCGATAATTCAGAAACACCAGAAACAGATAACCCAGAAACACCAGAAACAGATAACCCGGAGACACCGGATACAGATAGCCCGGAGACGCCGGGCACGGATAATCCGGAGACACCGGACACGGAGAACCCGGAGACGCCGGATACCGATAATCCGGAGACGCCGGACACGGATAATCCGGAGACGCCGGACACGGAGAACCCGGAGACACCGGACACGGATAATCCGGAGACGCCGGACACGGATAGCCCGGAGACGCCGGATACCGATAACCCGGAGACACCGGACACGGATAATCCGGAGACGCCGGATACCGATAACCCGGAAACACCGGACGCCGATGATCCGGACAAGTTAGAAGAGGAAACAGGAGAGAAAGATGCAATCAAGGGTGCAGGTGCATCTGCCTCTTTAAGCTTAAAGGAAGAAAAGACCGCTACTCCCAGCGAGGCCACAAAGGCTACTCCCAGTGAAGCCAGCCGTAATAATTCACTGGATGATGAGATGCTGGAAAGGGTAATTACTACATATAACAATACGCCTGCTTATGAGGAGATCGCTGAAACAGATGACAGTTTCATGTATCTAAGCCAGAAAAACGGAAGAACAAAGCAGGATATTGGTTTTACTGATAAATATAATTATAAAGAGACAGAGTATTTCCTGAAAGGAAAAGCGCATGTCTATGATCTGGAAGACGACCATAAAGTGGTGACTGCAACATCCAGCAATGCAACCAGACCAAAGGAGCAGGATTATGTAAACAGGGTATTTGTGTATATGCCGGAGGAGCCAGCTGATTTTAACGGTGTGGTTTTTGTGGATATACTGAATGCCAGCAGTAAAGTGGATCTACCCGATATTTGGCGCAGAAGTTACGATTATTTTATGCGGAATGGATATGCCTATGTGGGAATCACTTCAAAATACTGCAATGTGGAATCTCTTAAGAAATTTGATTCCAAGCGGTATGCAGAACTGGAATGGGGCACCAGCAGCCTGAATGATGACGACAGGAACGGTTTGTTCTGGGATATGTTAGGTCAGTTAGGCGTTATGCTAAAGCAGCAGGATTGTGATCTGTTGGGGGGAAATACGGCGGACAAGGTATTCCTCATGGGGCAGTCGCAGTCAGGTATGTATCTAAACACGTTTGTTAACTGCTTTGGACAAGCCAATGCAGTGGGAATAGATTATAATTCTGATGAGGGGGAGGGAGATGCTGTTTTTGATGGCTTCGTTAATGTAGTCGGAGCATTTGCGGACTCAGCCCTTAGCAGCGGCGGTAAAACCCGAAGCTTTGCCGCACCGTATGATTCTCCAGTGCCATATATATTGGTGGAGGGAGAGAATGATTACAGTGCCTGCGTTAAAATAAATCCCAATTATATTAAAGAAGACGGCGATGAGCCGGGAGAGAATATGTACCGCCATTACGTGATCGCAGGCGGAGCCCACTCATCCAAGATTTTCCCTCCGGACCTGACGGATGAACTTCAGATCCAGGCAGGGCGTCCGGCTGGGTATTATCCGGCAATGAAGACAGATAAGGATACAGGGCGTCCCAATACAAACACGGACCTTAATATGGATTCCTATGTCAACTCTGTTTTGGCAAACCTCATTGAATGGACGGATGGCGGGGATATGCCGGCCGGTTTCCAGGCTGATGATATTGACCTGGATGCAAGAGATGACTATGGAAACCTGACAGAGGGTATTGTTCCTCCCCAGATCACGGTGCCTGTAGCAAAGTATTATGGGGGCGTTAATGGAAACTACTCTACAGACGGCGGCTCCATGGTATATATATCCAAAGAGGAATTGGAAGATCTGTATGCAGATAGGGAGGACTATCTGGATCAGTACGAGTCCGCTTTGGATGATGCGATTGCAGAGGGCTACCTGATAGAGGAAGAACGTGAGCGTATGATGTCCATAGCGGAAAATCAGCCCATATTTGGATATCGCCCTTCATGGTTTACTAATATTGAAGAATCCATGAAAAGTGAGCCTTCCATTAAGATGGTAGGTGATGTGGAAGAAAAAGACGGATATAAGGAAATGACCTATAAAGTGAGCGGTACTGCCAATATCTATGGTGTATTGCTGGAGGATATCCCTTATATCAGAAAGCCTGCCCAGGCATATACCAACTATATCAGGGTTTGCATACCGGATAATTTTAATGGCAAGGCAGTGATTGGACTTATATCTAATAATGATACGGAGTTTGATATAACAAAACTGAAAGCCAAAGGAATTGCCTATATTGGCATTACGGCAGATGCAGATGCGGCTGAGAAGTATGGATGCAGCTGGAAGGTTCTGGAGAAGGAGGCAGACCCGACAAGACAGGAGAACGGCCTGATCTGGGATATCATCAGCCAAACCGCCTCCTTAGCAGAGGAATTATTAGGACAGAATCCTTCCAGGCTGTACCTTGGAATCAAGAAGGCGGATAATTCATGCGCATATACATATACGAATGTATTTAAGCGTTTCTATGGTTTTAAGGTGGATGCAGTAGGTGTGGATGGACTTTATGAAATAGCTGAGCCCAAGAAGCTTATGGTGCTTAACGATATTGATTCCACGATTCCTGTAGCATCACAAGATTCAGTTGTGGCATGGTATGACAGTATTATTTATAGGGAAAACGGCAACGGACCAACCATTGGCGCCACTGCGAAGAGCATTATTGAGCAAGACGGTATGTACTTCAAAGATTCCAATGGTAATGGTATCCTGGATGTGTACGAAGACTGGCGGGAAGATGCTGAAACACGAGCAAAAGATTTAGTTGAAAAGATGACGATCCAGGACAAAGCAGGAATGATGGTTATTAATTCCAGAGGTATGGGTATCAATAGTTCTGATCCTGACGAGGCAACCGGCCTGTTGGATGAAACCTCCAACACGGATGACATGTCTTCCGAAATTTTCGGTGTGTCACGCACACTGGGCACAACGGAAGCAATTGTGGACTGGGGGCTGAGGCACTTTATACTCCGTCAAAATCCGGAACCCGAGGATATGGCTTCCTGGATCAACCAGATGAACCTGGTGGCAGAAAAGACAGAACTGGGAATCCCGGTTGTTGTGGCTTCTAATTCCAGAAATGAAAATGGACAGATGACGTTTGGTATGAATGATGCGTCAGGAGTATTCTCCACATGGCCTGGCACATTAGGCCTGGCGGCAGCGGTTATGGGAGATATTGCCCGTGGAGGAGATGCGGGTCTTATCAGCCGCTTTGCAGAGATTGCCAGAAATGAATGGGATGCGTCAGGCTTAAAGAAGGGATATATGTACATGGCAGATACCATGACAGATCCCAGATGGCAGAGGACCTATGGAACGTTTGGAGAGGATCCTGAATTGATCAGCGATATTATTGGAAGGCTGGTAGATGGATTCCAGAACGGTTCGGATGGTGTGCAGGCAGATGGTGTTGCCCTGACTGTAAAACATTTCCCAGGAGGCGGTGCAAGAGAGAACGGTTTCGATCCCCACTATTCACAGGGACAGTGGAATGTATATCAGACGGAAGGCAGCTTGGAGAAATATCACCTTCCGGCATTTATCAAGGCAGTGGAAAACCGTGTAGCTTCTATCATGCCATATTATGCAAAACCGGCAGCTGAAAAGAGTGAAACACAGTATGACCTGGAAGGAAATCCCATTGACATGGTTCCTGTAGGGTTTGCGTTTAATAAGGTATTTATCAACGATATCCTCCGTGAGCAGATAGGACATGAGGGATATGTAAACAGCGACAGCGGTATTACCGGCAATATGTGCTGGGGAGTTGAGGAACTGGATGTTCCTGAAAGAAATGCATTGGCGATCAATGTGGGAACAGATATCATAAGTGATACAAATGATGTTAATTCGATCATTGAAGCTTGGAACAGAGGCGCTGATGGCGGAAAATCCGACTATTATACGACTGAAGGTGTAGTTCCTGCAGGTTATGAGGTGGCGGATGTGACATTAACAACAGCAGCGCTTGACCGGTCCAATGTGCGGCTGTTAAAAGAAATGTTTGATCTCGGTCTTTTTGAGAATCCATACCGCGATCCGGATACTGCTCAAGAGACGGTAGATAACCAGGATAACTGGGATGAAGCATATGAGGCCCATCAGAAATCAGTGGTTCTCTTAAAAGATGGGGAAGGAACCCTTCCATTGACTGCTGATAAGCTGACAGGAAAGAAAGTTTATATCCAGTACTTTGGACAGAGCAATTCAGCCAGCACAACTTCAGAGCTTCAGAGAAGCATTATGTCCGGGGATTACAACATCAGCCTTACCAACAATTATCACGAAGCAGACTATGCATTACTGTTTGTCAATCCATCCTCCGGCAACTATTTCTCTGCAACAAAGGGGTACCTTGAGCTGGATATATGTACGGATAAGATCGTCCATGATGTGGATGATGAAGGGCGCCCGGTGGCGGACACTCATACGGAATCCACTATTGAGAATGCAGAATCCATCAAGGCGATCTCAGAGGCAGTAAGAGCGAACGGCGGTAAAGTTGTGACAAATGTAAACTTTACCCTGGCCTGGATGTTGGGTAATGTAGAACCTTATTCAGATGTGGTCCTGGCTGGTTTTGATACCCTGACAACGGCAACCATGGATGTAATCACAGGTGTCTATGAGCCTACCGGCAAGATGCCCATTACCCTTCCAAAGGACGACAGTGTGATCGCTGTCAATGCGGACGGTGTGTGCATATCTCCAAATGATGTGCCTGGCTATGATAAGGATCAGTATATGCCGGCATCCATGAAAGATGAGAACGGAAAAGCTTACGCATACAAAGACAGTGAGGGCAATTATTACGAACTTGGTTTTGGACTTACTTATGTGGACGATAATGAGGAAGAACCGGTTGATCCTACCCCGGGTGAGAACGGCGGCAGCTCTGGAAGCAGTGGTTCCGGCGGCTCCGGAAACGGCGGCAGGGTTTATACTTCCTCATCCAATACTCCGGGTGCTTGGCATCAGGACGAAAAGGGCTGGTGGTTTGAGTTTACAGATAAGAGCTGGCCTCATGGAGAGTGGAGACAGTTGGTATGGAATAATGTGGTAAGCTGGTACTATTTCCATGAAGACGGTTATATGGCAACAGGCTGGTTTAGGGACGGAGATCATGTGTTCTATCTCCATCCATACTCTGACGGAACCCAGGGATATATGTATGTGGGCTGGCATCAAATTGATGGAAAGTGGTATTACTTTAACGAGGTTTCCGATGGAACATTAGGCAAACTGTTAACAAATACCTGGATCGATGGCTGGTATGTAGACAATGATGGCGTTTGGAACGGGAAACAGCGAAATAATGAATAAAAGATAAACAGCAGGGTGACTGAGAGCAATCTTCAGTCACCCTGCTGTTGGTGTGCAGTCTTCCGGCAATGGCGGCAGGAAAAAATTCCAAAGCAGCGGAAGCTGGGGGGGGGGGCATCTAAAAAAGGGCGGGGAGGTTTGACTTTTGCCATTGGTTCAGATATAATAAATTCACTTTATGCAATGCACCGGCCTGCTAACTTAGGGATATGGTTCCCTGTGTCAGCAGGCATGATGCATTCTATGGGATAAGGTCATTGTTACAGAATTTTTGACTGTGATTTATGGGGGTAATGGTGGATCGCTTAGATAAAAAGATAGTTTATTTAAAAAGAGCGGCGTTTATAAATGGACTGCTTACCATTCTGGCTGCAATGGTCAGTGAGTTCCTGTCATCAATGGTAGGTCAGCCTTACATACTGGAGATGGGGCAATGCCCCATATGGTATGAGTCTTTGGCCGGAACAGCGCTTATGCTGTTATATTTCCTGCCTGACAGCAGCGTGAGGAAGAATCGGGCCATTGGCCTGATATATGCATTAACAAGTGTATTGGCGGCAATATTTTCCGTGTTATTATATTTTTGTATGATGCTTCCGTCCCCTGACCACGTCATGTTATGGGTGGTATATTTTATCCTGTACATAGTCCCATTGGCGGTGATCAGCTGTCTGGCAATGGCGGTCATGGTTGATAAGGCGGAGGTTTTACCGGAGGATGAATATAAGGGGAAAAGGAAAATACCGTCCAAAGTAATTGCCGGGCTGATTGCCATATCAGGCTTAGTTGTCACTTCCCATGCATTTATGCGGTATGAGCAGCCGGAAGATCTTACCGCATGGCAGCGGCGTGAACTGGCAAATTCCGGCGTGTCCATGTTAATGCCGGGTAATTCTGAAGAAGGGGATAAGTTTTATGATACAACCGGTGTGATGCATGTGATCACCGGTACGGGAAGACGGATGATCGTGGTAATGTTTGAGGGAGAGCCGGGCGGTTATCCTGAGACGGATGATTATGTGAATGAGATCATAAGCGAAGAGACATATACGATAGATGGAATAGAATATACCAGAAGTGTTGAGAAGAACATCAATAAGGATTATAAAATGATCGCCTATATGAATGGCATAAGCTTTGAATATAATAACAAAGTATATATGGCCATGGTCATAACAGGGCGCACAAATGCTGCGCTGAAACGCGATATTGATAAAATCCTGGGCACGTTTGAGATACAAAGATAAGGGGAAAGATCCTCTTGGCTGAGGTGTGATAAAAAAAATTATTGCACAATAATGGCTGCTATAATTTGGGAAAAGCAGATAAAAAAGCATTTATATTGTGGAATATATTGACATTTTGATAAGAAGATAGTATATTGAAAAAAATAATTATGTGTAAATTGTGCGATTTACATTGAGAGGACAATATATGCACCGTAAAATACAAAGGGTTTCATTGCAGTCTGAAATAACAAAATATATTCAGGATTACATAAAGGAAGAAGGACTGATAAGAGGTGACAAACTTCCCTCACAAGGGGAAATGGTTGAGATAATGGGGGTGAGCAGGACCTCCTTGAGAGAAGCCATAAAAACTCTGGAGGCGCAGGGGTTACTAGAAGTACGGAATGGAAAAGGCGTTTTTGTCGGATCTAATTATGGAAATGATTTTATCCAGTTGTCAATCGGTTTTCACAAAGAGAAAGAGCGGCTTTTGGAAGCATTGGAAGTGCGCCATGTATTAGAACGTGAAATCATTAAAATGGTTGTGAGGAGAATAACGGAAGCGGAGATTTCTGAGTTAGGTCAAATCACAGATATTTTAATGGATAAATTTTATAAGAAAGAAGAAAAGCGCAACGAGGACCGGAATTTTCATTATAAGATTTATATGTGCTGCCATAACAGTGTGATGTATCAAATGATGACAACTCTAAGCGACTTATTTGATGCTTTTTGGAATGATCCACTGGACATAGAAAATCCATTTGAAGAAGGTATGCCGTACCATTTAGAATTATATAAGGCCATAAAAGACCGGAATTTAAAGCGCGCTCTGAATGCGAATGAAGAGATCATCAAAGATATACGGAGAGAGTTAGAAAATGCAGGTATTAAATAGTTTTTAATTTAAGCTATAATATAGCATATAGCACATAGAATATACCTCACAAAGAAAGGAAAGAAAGATGACAGATCAAAGTAAGTATTTGGAAGACTCCAGATTGATTGAGACCCATTATGGAGAGGAATATGAAAATTATTACAATGCAATTGTGCCGCCTGTCTTTTTGAATTCATTAAATGTATTTCCATCTATTGATGCATATTTTGACAGTGATAAAAATGACAAGCATGTTTATGTATATGGGAGGGTGCAGAATCCTACAGTTAGAATTCTGGAAGATAAGATCGCGGCATTGGAACATGGTACCAAAGCATTTGTGTATTCATCCGGTATGGCTGCGGCGACAACCGCTGTAATGTCCGTATGCCATGCGGGCGCCCATATTGTCTGTGTCAGAAATGTATATGGACCGCTAAATACGTTTCTTACCCAGTATTGTAAAGAATATTTCCAGATGAACGTAACATTTGTAAAAGGTGATCTTATTGAAGAGTTTGAGGATGCTGTTACTGATAATACCGATTTGATTGTACTGGAGAGTCCTTCATCAATCGTGATGAGTTTGCAGGATATATCCAAGGTAGTACAGATAGCCAGAAAACATAATGCAAAAACCTATATTGATAATACGTACTGTACACCGATTTTTCAAAATCCGTTAGATTTAGGGGTAGATATAGTTATGCACACAATGTCCAAATACATAGGCGGACATAGCGACATTATAGGTGGTGTTTTAATTGCAAACGATGAGGATTTATTAAAAAAACTGATGCTTCATAGAGAATTGTATGGAGGCATATTAGGACCAATGGAGGCATGGCTGGCAATCCGGGGATTACGTACAATTGAGGTCCGTCTAAGGCAGCATGAAAAAAATGCAATGGCAGTTGCTGCATTTTTAGATAAGCACCCCAGGGTAAAAACCGTAAATTATCCAGGCTTACCGTCCTTTCCACAATATGATTTGATGAAAAAACAACAAAAGGGTAATTGTGGTCTTATGAGTTTTGAAATTGACAGTACGATGGAACAGACAAAAAAGTTTTGTCAAGCGCTTTCAATATTTAAAATCGGGGTATCATGGGGTGGCTTTGAAAGTCTGGTGGAGATGCCATATGCAAGAATGACAGATCAGGAAGCTTCATGGCTGGGGGCCTCTGCTAATATTATACGCATACACTGCGGACTGGAAGGAGATGACCTATTGATCGCGGATTTGGAGAAGGCCTTTTCAATCTTATGATAACAAAAACAAAAATGAAGGAGGATATAATGTATGAAGAAGATGGTTGCAACAATGTTAACGTTAGCAATGGGTGCAGGAATGTTGACAGGATGCGGGGGATCGGCAGTTAAACAGGAAACAGACAGTATGAAAAGAGAAGAAAACATTGTTATTACAATGGTTGAATCTCTGACCAGTCCGGATCGAACTGCTATTATCCGTGAAATTGCAGATAAGTATGAGCAGGAACATCCCAATATATCCATTGAAATTATTTCTCCGCCACTGGAAAATGCCGATAATAAAATCACACAGATGCTGATGAGTGGATCAGGAGTAGATATTGTGGAGACAAGGGATTTGACGATCACACAGTATGTGAATAACCAATGGATCCAGCCACTGGATCAATGGCTGGATCAATGGGAAAATAAGGATACCTTAACCAGCGCAGCCAATTCGGCTATTTATAAAACTGGGGATAAGGCATATTTAATCCCTTATGGGTTTTTATGGAGAGGACTATATTGCAGGGCAGATTGGTTTAAAGAAAACAATCTTGAGTTGCCTAAGACCTGGCAGGATATTCATGACGCAGGAGTAGAATTAACTGATTCAAGTAAGAACCGGTTTGGCTTTGCATTCCGTGGCAGCACATTGGGACATCAGTATGCGGATACTGTGATATGGAGTTATATTGGAACAGATCTATTGGCAAATCCGGATGCAGGATATTATTTGAAAGAGAAAGAGGGGGAAACGATCTTTACGTTGCCGGAAACAAAAGAAGCACTGGAATTCTATAAATCTTTATATACAGATTGCTCTCCAAAGGACTCAATTGCATGGGGATTTGCGGAGATGGTTCAGGGTTTTGTTGGCGGAACAACAGCCATGCTGATACAGGACCCAGAGGTCATTGCATCTTGTGAAGCAGATATGAGTGAAGAACAGTGGGAATTAATCCAGTTTCCGGTAGGTCCATCAGGACAGGCGGTTTTCCCAAATGGATTTGCTGGCTGGGCAATGACTTCATTTACAGAACATCCGGATGAGGTATCAGACTTTATACTGTATCTGTCTAATCCCGAAAATAACACATATTTTGCAAAAAATTATGCTACAATTCCAATTCATTCCAATGCACCTGAGCTTGACAGTTTTTTCAAAGAGGGTAGATTCTCAATCTATATGGACATGGCTGAAAAGGGGGAGGTTTATCGCTGTGCTACTCAACCAATGATGTATAACGCATATGCCACCTATAAAACGAATGTGGATACGATGTATCAAAAGTGGTTAACTGAGGAAATAAGCACGGATGATCTATTGAAGTGGCTGGATGATTTTTGGAAGGATGCATATCAGCAGGAGGGAAGAAAGTATTAAACATAAACCCGGGAGAGGTGAAAATTACCTCTCCCTCATATAGGAAAAAGGAGATACGGAAAAGATGAATGGTATTGGTAAAATGGAACGGAAAAAAAGAGCGTACATTATCCTATTACTTATCCCTTCTATTGTTCTTCCAATAATTTTTACATACTATCCAATGATTAAAGGAAGTATTATGGCTTTTCAAAGCTATAATCTTATGGATATAGGAAATATCCGATGGATCGGATTCGGTAATTTTAAAAAATTGTTTATGCCGAATGCGAGTAATTCGTTTTATGTGATATTAGGAAATACTGTAAAGTGGGTTTGCGTTTCATTGCTTTTTCAGTTTTTGATTGGTTTTGGTGTTGCTCTTTTACTCAAGAAAAAGTTCAAGGGATCCGGAATTTATCAGGGTTTAGTATTCTTTCCCTGGGCTGTTTCGGGATTTGTCATTGGTATTATATGGCGATGGATGTTTAATGGTACATCAGGTGTGATTAACGATATTCTAAGCCGTATAGGAATTATAAGTGAGCCGATTGGATGGTTGGCCGATAAAAATACAGCTTTATTATCTTGTATTGTAGCCAATATATGGTATGGAGTTCCATTTTTTACAATTATGATTACCGCAGCATTAAGAGGCGTCTCCGAAGATTTATATGAGGCAGCCAGTGTGGACGGTGCCAGCGCATTTGGAAAGTTCTGGAATATCACAGTGCCATCCATTCAATCCGTTTTATTGCTGACTGTATTAATGAGGACAATATGGATTTTTAATTTTCCCGATTTAATATATTCAATGACACAAGGTGGGCCAGCTGGTTCGTCCCATATTGTCACTTCGTATATGATGCAATTGGTCCAGAGTTTGGATTATGGTTTAGCTTCTTCTGTTGGATTATTATCCATTTTATTCTTGATCATCTTTACCATAATCTACTTAATAGCCACTAAGCGCATAAATTCGGAGGATTAAGGCATGGATAGAAAATATAGTAAGTTTATTCTGGATTTTTTTAAATATGGCGTTTTATTATTATTTTTGGTAATTGTCATGTTCCCCTTTTTTTGGATGCTGGTGACTTCATTAAAGGGCAGTCAGGCAGAGATTTATGCATTTCCGGTTCAATATTTACCACAAAAGCCCAGCCTGGTTAATTATATTTCAATGTTATGGAAAGGCAATTTTGGAAGGTATATGAGTAATTCCCTTTTGGTGTCAACTGTTGCAGCAACCTTTGCGAGTATGATTGGAATTGGTGCGGGTTACATTCTTTCAAGATTTAAATTCAGGTTGAAAAGTCCATTGTTGTTATTTTATCTAATTACGCAGATGATTCCCACGTTTATAATGTTGCCATCGTTATATCAAATGCTTTCAAAACACCATATGCTAAATAATATATGGGTAATGGCATTGTTGTATACAAATATGATGATTCCGTTTTCAGTGGTTACATTAAGAGGTTTTTTTGACGGAATTTCTTCAACATTAGAAGAAGCAGCATGGATTGATGGTTGCAGCTATGGTGCGGCACTAAGAAAGATTATCATACCTGTTATGAAACCAGGAATTGCAGCAACATTTATATTTGCCTTTATTAATTCCTGGAATGAGTTATTTATGGCAATCATGTTTATTGATAAGGATAAGTATAAAACAATCCCGGTAGGGTTAAATGCTTTGATTTTGAAGTACGACATAAAATGGGGAGAAATGGCAGCTGGAACAGTAATGGCATTAATACCCACAATACTACTATTTTCTGTTGCCCAGAAATATATGATAGAAGGGTTAACTGCAGGGTCCGTTAAAGGATAGGTGTGCTTAGAAACAGGGGGATATATCAATTGATCAAAAAAGGGATTGACAGTCGGATGATTTATAATTTGAAACATAATCAAAATATAACCATGCTTACAGCTGAAAAGCTATGCAGGATCATTAAATGTGAGCTTCAAGATATTGTAGAGTTTGTGGAGGAAGAATAGAATCGTGATCGGGAGTAATGAAGGAATCTGGAATCTACTCACACAACAGACATGCCAGTAATGCTCCTTCTAAAAAGAAAATGCCGGAAACCCTTATAAAATAAGGATTATCCGACATTATCCAGCATGGAGCTGAGGGGAATCGAACCCCTGTCCGAAAACCAATTCCCTGTTCTTCTACTATCATAGTCCTTTATTTGACATTCCCTCCACCATCAGAGAAAGGACACCCGGATGGCTTTAGTAGCTTCATGATACGACCCTATGCTCAAAGCTTTGCATAAGTCGTTTCTCACATAGTCGATGCCAGGTTCTTAAAGTGTGAGTGCTCTAAGGCTGACAGCTGCCATTAGGCAGCGTAAGCTAATTCGTCGTTAGCGTTTATATTTATTTTTGCCATTTAACCCATCGCATGGGGATAGCTTCACCAGCTGCATGACCCCCGTCGAAACCAGTACAACCCCTGAATGATCAGAAATACATAGGACTGGTATGCTAACGAATCGTGCGCTTCCTACATAATAGCAGTTTCTGTGGTAACTGTCAAGGGCGGCCGGCGAAATAAATTCGTAGAAACTTTGTAAACAAAATCCACCTATTATTTAAGAGAAAAGAAATACCATCATCTCCACTTTCTGGTAATATAGGGATAACAGATAATATCTTTCGTCAACCGGAAGAAAGGGAGGTAATTATGAAAATGAACATGAAGAAAACAGCATATGCGGCAGGATTGACAGCAGCCATGGCAGCGGTGACCTTTGGCCTGGGAGGCTGTGCAGCCGGGACACAGTTCCCGGATACTTTAAAGGTACAGAACGTGGACAGTACCGGCAATAAGATCACGGTCACAGGCAGGGAAGAGGTAAAGGTAGTGCCGGACATGGCGGAGATCGAATATTCCATTTACAGCAGCAAGGATACGGCGGCAGCGTGCCAGGAGCAGAACAACAAAGATTTAAGTGCGGCCATTGAGACATTAAAGTCCCTGGGCGTGGAGGAAAAGTCCATCCAGACCTCTTCCTACGGCCTGAATCCTATCTATGACTGGAATTCATCCAATAAAGAGGTGACCGGGTATGAGATGACCACCCGTTTGACCGTGTCGAATATCCCCATTGACAAGGCAGGAACCATTATATCCGAATCAGTGGCAGCAGGAGTGAACGGAATCGATTCAGTGAGCTATTTCTCCAGCAACTATGATGCAAGCTACCAGGAGGCTTTAAAAGGAGCCATGGCCGTGGCAAAGGCCAAGGCGGATGCGCTGGCAGAAGCCAGCGGGAAGAGCATTGTGGGCGTTGCCCATGTGGAGGAGTTTGGATATAACCCCTATGTGAGAAATTCATCCTTCAGCGGAGCCGGTGCCGCAAAAGCGGAGACCATGGCTGCCGCAGCAGATATGGCGGTCATGCCCGGTGAGGTCAGTGTGGAGGCCCAGGTGACGGTGGATTACGAGATTCAGTAATCTGATAAAAATAACAGCGCTGGAAACGATTTTTCTGGCGCTGTTTTATATTGATATTTTCCAGCAAATATATTATGATTTACAATGTTGGCCCTGGATCATATCAATCAGGGGACAGGAGAGTAAATGATGAAAAACCGAATCGGTTATCTATACCTGGTGATCACCACTTTTATCTGGGGAAGCGTATACATAGCCAGCAAATATGCCCTGGAAACCATGGGACCGGTAACGGTGCTCTGTGTCCGTTACGTGGTTGCGGGAGCGGCTTTATGCATTCTGCTGAAGGTTAGAAAAACAAGGCGCCCCATAGAAAGGGGACACTGGAAATATATCTGGATCGTGGGCGGTCTGGGCTATTTTGTTTCCATCACATGCCAGCTGGTGGGGACAAAACTGCTGGACGCGTCCCTGGCATCTCTGATCAATGGAATGAACCCCATTACCATCTCTCTGCTGGCAGCCATTTTCCTCAAGGAGAAGATACAGAAAAAGCATATTGTAAGCATCTGCATATCCATTGTGGGCGTATATATCATCCTGGGGATTGGAGGAGGCTCTATCAGTATGGCAGGGGTTCTGGCCTCTGTGTGCTCCGTCCTGTTGTGGTCCACAGCTTCCGTGGCTATCAGAAAGGTTTCAGGCGGATATGACCCGGTACAGATCGCACTCTATGGGTTGGGGATCGCCCTTATTTTCACCGTTCCCGCGGCCATTGTGGAATCGATGGGGCAGCCTCCTGTTATTAACAGGACAGCGGTTCTGTCCTGTATCTACCTGGGAGTGGTGGGAACAGCAGTGGCCCATACACTGTGGAATATGGCCCTTAAGCTTCTGGATGCCAGCGTGTGTTCCATGTTTTATCCTCTTCAGCCCCTGACTTCATCCATCCTGGGAGTGCTGCTTCTCCACGAAGTGCTTACCTGGAATTTTGTGGTGGGCGGTGTGCTGATCTGCGTGGGAGTGGTGGTTAGCGTGATGGAAAAGCGAACTGCGCCAAAGGGGTGATGTGGCTGCAATGGCTGCAGTATAGGAAAAGTAGGCAGTATAGGAAAAATGGGAAAAAGAACAAGAAAAATGCCCCCGGCCGTGCAGATCAGGCCGGAGGCATTTTTCTTATCATATATCACCATTACAATTATGAGGATTAATTCTTTTTAGCCGCTGCATTCTCCCTTGGAAGAATCACATTCAGCAGGATTGCCACACAGGTTGCAACCACAACAGGGGACTTGCCAAAGATGGTGGTGGCCCAGTCAGGGAATGCTGCCAGGGAATTGGCCGCCTGTGTAACGCCCATTCCTAATGCAACGGAAAGGCCTACGATGGAGGTATTGCGGTAATTCATGTCCTCTGTCATGACTAATTTGATACCGGTCATGGCAATGGATGCAAATACTGTGATGGTAGCACCGCCCAGTACGCACTGGGGAATGGTGGTTAAGACTGCTGAGAACTTGGGAATCAGGCCTGCAACCAGCAGGATGACGGCTGCCATTCCAAGAACAATGCGGTTGATTACCTTGGTGGTTACTACAATTCCTACGTTCTGGCTGTAGGTGGCGGTTGGAAGTCCGCCCAGCACAGCGCCTATGATATTGGAGATACCGTAACCCACAATACCTCCCTGAAGCTCCTTGTCCTCCGGCATACGGTCCATGGAGCCGGTGGTGGTTGCGGAAAAGTCACCGATTGCCTGGATTGAGTTGATGGCAAATAAAAGACCGATGGCAACGCAGGAAGATGGGTCAAATACAACTCCAAAGTGCAGCGGGGTTGGGAACTGGAAAAGTCCAGCCGAGGCAACGCCGCTAAAGTCAACCAGTCCAAAGCCCAGGGCAACAACGTAACCAACGATAACGCCAATGAGGATGGAAGCCAGCTTTAATATGCCTTTGGTGTAATGATTTAAAACGGTAACTACGGCTAAAGTAATCAACGCAGTTGTCCAGTTCTGCCATGAGCCAAAGCCCAGTTTGCCGATCTCGCTTGCCAGCGGTTTGCCTGCTCCGCCTGCCATGTAGTTGACAGCAGTGGGATATAAGGAAAGACCAATGGTGAATACAACCGTACCAGCGATCAATGGCGGGAACAGCTTACGTATCTTTTTAATAGAAAAGCCAACAATAATTGCCACTATGCCGCCGACAATCTGGGCGCCTAATATCATCGGAACCCCCAGTCCGCTTTCATGGCCTGCAATGGCCTGCATACTGGGGACATATGCAAAACTCACACCCATGATCACAGGAAGGGCGGCTCCGATATGAAGACCGTTCTTATTGCCGATGGGGAAAAGCTGTAAAAGTGTGGCTAAACCTGCCACTACTAGGGCTGCCTGAATTAAAAAAACTTTATCAGTGGGATCTAGCCCTGCTGCTCCTGATACGATAATGGCGGGGGTTACGCACCCCACGATTGCGGCCACCACATGCTGCATTGCAAGTGGGAATGCCTGAGAAAAACTGGGTTTTCCATAATAGTCAAATAAAGCTGATTGATTACCGGCCTGATTCATATATGAGTTCCTCCTTAGGATTATTGATGAATGTGAGTTCCGGTCAGTCCTTGGATTCCCTCTTTTGCTTTTTCAAGCAAGGTTATGAGTGCAGTACGTCCATCTTTGGACTCTGCGAATTTCACAGCGGCCTGAACCTTTGGCAGCATGGAGCCGGGGGCAAAATGTCCCTCTTCCATGTATACATGGGCCTGGTCCGGTGTGAGATTATCCAACCACTTTTCTTCCGGTTTTCCGAAGTTGATAGCTACCTTTTCCACTGCAGTGAGGATGATTAAGAAATCAGCGTTCAGTTCCTCTGCTAACAGTTCACTGGCAAAGTCCTTGTCGATAACGGCGCTGGCGCCCTTTAAATGGTTGCCCTGACGGGTAACCGGAATGCCGCCGCCGCCGCATGCGATGACAAGCTGACCCGAGTCAACCAGGGAGCGGATAGCGCCGATTTCAACAATTTCAGCAGGCTTTGGAGAGGCGACCACACGCCGGTAACCGCGTCCTGCGTCCTCCTTCATGATGTATCCGTATTTCTCGGATGCGATCTTGGCCTGTTCCTCGGTCATGAAGTGTCCGATTGGTTTGCTGGGAGTGTCAAATGCAGGATCTTCTGCATCCACACGTACCTGTGTGATCATGGTAGCAACCGGGATATTGTACATCTCGCGGTTGTAGAGTTCCTCTCTCAGTGCATTCTGAAGGTCATAGCCGATATATGCCTGGCTCATTGCAACACAGACGGAGAGGGGAGTGTTAGGCTGGTTTGCGTCTTCGCGGCTCAGCGCGGCCATGGCATTGTTGATCATGCCCACCTGCGGGCCATTGCCATGGGCTACAATGACTTCGCAACCTTCTTCAATGAGGTCCACAATAGCTTTAGCGGTAATCTTAACAGCTATCATCTGCTCAGGAAGTGTGTTGCCAAGAGCGTTGCCGCCCAATGCGATGACAATACGTTTTTTCTTGTTTTCCATAGTGAAATTCCCCTTTATAGGCGGGATATGAGGGTATCCCGCATTGTTATTTGCACAATACAACTTATTTTGGAGACAAAAAGGGCTGCAGGACCGTTGTCCGGCAGCCCCTACAATGTACTACGAATGAGTTTGGGATTTATTTAAATACTCTAGGAGTTCCTTTTTCTTCCAGTTTCTTTAAGATTTCAGCTGGATCTGCAAACTTAGCTAACATGATCATAGCAGCGATCACATATGGCTTGTAACTTGCTTCCTTGTACAGAGGATCACGGTAACGGTCAAATACAGATGCCTCAACCTCGCCGTCCTTGCAGCTTACATCATTGATGTCAGCTGGTAAGCAGTGCAGGTACAGAGCTTTTCCGTCCTTGGTGGTCTTCATCAGCTCTTCGGTACAGCACCAGTCTTTGTGCTCTGCGTTCTGAGCCAGCAGTTCTTTCTCCAGAGCCTTGATGCCATCGGAATCACCCTCTGCGTACAGATTGGTTCTCTTTTCCATAGCGGCAAATGGAGCCCAGCTCTTTGGATATACGATATCAGCATCCTTGAATGCGTCAGCCATGTCGTGGGATACACGGAAGGATCCGCCGGTCTTCTCAGCGTTCTTTCTTGCAACTTCCTCAACCTCAGGCATGATCTCGTAGCCTTCCGGATGAGCCAGAACAACTTCCATACCCATACGTGTCATCAGGCCTACAACGCCCTGAGGAACGGAGAGCGGCTTGCCGTAGGAAGGAGAGTAAGCCCATGTCATAGCTAACTTCTTACCCTTTAAGTTCTCTACGCCGCCGAACTCATGGATGATGTGCAGCATATCAGCCATACACTGTGTTGGGTGGTCAATATCACACTGTAAGTTAACCAGGGTTGGTTTCTGCTCCAGGATACCATCCTTGTGGCCCTGAGTAACAGCGTCAACTACTTCGTGCATGTAGGCATTTCCCTTGCCGATGTACATGTCATCGCGGATACCGATCACGTCAGCCATGAAGGAGATCATGTTAGCTGTCTCACGAACAGTCTCGCCGTGAGCTACCTGGCTCTTGCCCTCGTCCAGATCCTGAACTTCCAGACCTAACAGGTTACATGCGGAAGCGAAGGAGAAACGTGTACGTGTGGAGTTATCGCGGAATAAGGAGATACCCAGGCCGCTTTCAAATACCTTTGTGGAAATATTGTTCTCTCTCATATAGCGCAGAGCATCGGCAACGGTCCAGACAGCTTCCAGTTCTTCGTCTGTTTTCTCCCATGTGAGGAAGAAATCGTTCTCGTACATTTCCTTAAAGTTGAGCTTGTTTAACTTATCAATGTAATCCTGTAATGTTTTCATTTGATTGACTCCTTTTATTATGTTTTATATTAATTTTTGGGGTACCGTTTGGATGCCTGGGCCTGGAGTTCTTCGGCGGCTTTCAGCATAAGCCGCCGAAATCCCAACAGGTCACTAGGACTTCATGGAAAATGGTATACGAATGAGCAGAGCGAACATAAAATGCCCTATGCTTTTTGGCCGCCCCACAGGCCAAGAAGATGGCACTGCGGACCAGAGGGAGGCACCACACTGAGTGGCGGCCGGCAAAGTCGCCCTGCGGACAATAATCTAAATTAAGAGAAACAATTACTTGCAGTAAACAGTTGGCAGTGCTGCATAAACGGCTGCACATGTAACCAGATCCTGCTTCCAGGTGATCTCGTTGGGAGCATGAGCCTGAGCCTCAGCGCCAGGTCCAAAGCCGATACAAGGAATACCGTTACGTCCCATGATGGAAACGCCGTTGGTGGAGAAGGTCCACTTATCTGTCAGAGGACGGGCTTTTCTCATCTCTTCGGTAGCAGGTACGCCGATACGCTCATTGCCGAACAGGTTCTTATAAGCATCTTCCAGAGCCTTGGTTACATCATGATCCTCCGGGATCACCCAGGTTGGGAAGTAGCACTCGATTGGGTATGTAAGTCCCTTGTAGGAAGGACGGGAATACTCATACATGGAAACGGTAACGTCATCACCATACTTCTGAACAGCAGGAAGGGCACGGATCTCATCCAGGCAGCTCTCCCATGTCTCACCGGCTGTCATACGGCGGTCCAGGGATACGGCGCAGGAGTCAGCAACTGCACAACGGCTTGGGGAGGTAAAGAAGATCTCGGAAACAGTAACAGTACCGCGTCCTAAGAAGTTAGCTTCCTTCCACTCAGGGTTGAATTTCTCATCTAACATCTTTACAAGGCCCTTAACTTCCTTGTCATCAGCAGCATCGTTCTCATTCAGCGCACGCACATCCTGAAGAATGTCAGCCATCTTGTAGATCGCATTGTCGCCGCGCTCAGGAGCGGAACCGTGGCAGGAAACACCCTTAACATCTACACGGATCTCCATACGTCCTCTCTGGCCGCGGTAGATTCCGCCGTCAGTAGGCTCTGTGGATACAACGAAGTCAGGGCGGACCTTATCTTCGTTGATGATATACTGCCAGCAAAGACCATCACAGTCCTCTTCCTGAACCGTACCGGTTACCAGAACCGTGTACTTGTCGCTTAACAATCCCAGATCCTTCATGATCTTAGCGCCGTAAACAGCACTTACAATACCGCCGCACTGGTCAGACACACCGCGTCCGCCGATCTCTGTCTCGTTCTCATAACCTTCATATGGATCAAAGTTCCAGTTGTTCTTGTTTCCGATACCAACGGTATCAATATGTGCGTCAAAACCAATCAGGGTCTTGCCTGTTCCCATGTAGCCTAATACATTGCCCATTGGGTCGATCTCAACCTTGGTGAATTCCAGTTTCCTCATCTCTTCAGCAATACGGTCAATGTGTGCCTTCTCATCGCAGCTCTCGCCCGGGAACTTAACGATATCGCGTAAGAACTTGGTCATATCCTTCTCATAATTCTGTGCAGCTTCTTTGATTTTTGCGTAATCCAGACTCATTGTTTTCATTTCCTCCATATATATACTGTATTTATTAGTGGTGGTGCCGCCTGACGGGGGGGATCCCAGGGCAGCGGTGGTGATTGGGTTTTTGATGGTGATTGGGTAATTATTTATCGAGACCTTTCCATACAATGTTCTTGTAACGGTCAGGATCCGTATCGCCTTCAGTGGAGAAGAGCAGGACCTTGGAATTCTCATCCAGTCCAATGTCGCTTCTTAAATCCTTGTACTCATCCATGGTCATCATGGCTGCCAGTGCGCCGAATGGAGCAGCACCGGACTCACCTGAGGTAACAGGTGCATCGCCCTTGATGGGAGCGCCCAACATGCGCATACCTGTAGCAGCTACCCAGTCGGGAGCGGCGATGAATACTTTTACATGGTTCTTTAAGATATCCCAGGAAATGGTGTTTGGCTCGCCGCATGCAAGACCTGCCATAATGGTCTCCATATCGCCGTCCACAATGCGGATGGCGCCGTCTCCGGCAGCAGCTCCCTTATAGAGGCAGGCAGCAGCTTCCGCTTCCACAACCACGAATGTGGGAGGGTTGTCAGCGTAAAGGTTGGAGAAGTATCCCACAACAGCGCCTGCCAGGGAACCAACGCCTGCCTGTACGAAAATGTGGGTTGGGCGCTCACAGCCGTATTCCTTTAACTGCTCGCCGGCCTCCATGGCCATGGTGCCGTAGCCCTGCATGATCCAGGCCGGAATCTCCTCGTAGCCGTCCCATGCGGTATCCTGTACGATCACGCCTCTCTCTGTCTCATCCGCTTCCTTAGCTGCCAGACGGACACAGTCATCATAGTTCATCTCCTGGATGTCTACCTGTGCGCCTTCCTTGGCAATGTTCTCAAGACGTGTCTGAGTGGAGCCCTTAGGCATATGTACAACGGCTTTCTGTCCTAAACGGTTGGCTGCCCATGCAACCCCGCGTCCGTGGTTTCCGTCTGTGGCTGTAAAGAAGGTTGCCTGGCCGAATTCCTTTTTTAACTGGTCAGAAGTGAGGACGGAGTAGGGAAGTTCAGAAACATCCTTGCCGGTCTCGCTGGCAATGTAGCGGGCCATTGCAAAGGAACCGCCCAGCACCTTGAATGCGTTCAGGCCGAATCGATAGGACTCATCTTTCAGGAAAACATCTTTTACCCCCAGATACCCGGCCATGTGATCCAGCCTTGTAAGTGGTGTCTTGGTGTACTGAGGAAAGCTTTCATGGAAGGTCCTGGCCTTCTTTATCTCCTCAAGTCCCATGATAGGCAGGTTTTTATCATCTGTCTTTGGCATATGATTGACCGCCCATAGAATCTTCTGATCCATTTTACATAATCCTCCTTGTATGTGCGTTGATTGATTTTATATGTTCATGTTATGTGTTGCCGTCATCAGGTCAGCCGTTCTTGTCATCGGACTTGCGGCTGTTTACGTCAATGTAGCTGTACAAAGTGAATTTGGAGATTCCGAAGTACTTGGAAACCTTATCTCCTGACTTGGTAATAAGGAAAGCGCCCGCATCATTTAAGAACTGGATGGCGGTTACCTTTTCTTCCTTATTCATCAGTGCGGCAGGCTTTCCTATGAGAGCCACCGACTGTTCGATCAGGGTGTCTAACAGGTCATTGACGTTGTGGACGATCTGCTCGGGCTGCTGTTTCACATCCGCTTGGGGTTCGGTATCGATGAGCGCCTTGATGGAGCGGTCCACAGTCATCAGTCCGGTTATATCGTAATTGATGGAAAGCAGGTAATCAATGGATGTGCCCTCCTTATTACGAATGTAAAAGGTGCTTGATTTTAATATCTTGCCGTTGGATGTACGGGTCAGGTATCCAAGATGGTCTTTTAAGGTAGCCGGGTCCTTGTGAAGTGTTTCTAATACTACTTTGGAGGGACCGTCCCCTTCCCGGCGGTTGGTCACGTGCCCGTTATTAATATGTACAACGGAGTGTTCCAAGTCATGCTTTTCCAGGTCGTGGATCACAATTTCACAGTCTGGTCCGAACTGTCTCGCAAGGCCATCTGCAAGCTGTTTCAGCAGGTCTAGTGTGTATGACATAGCTTTCATCTTCCTTTCCTCGGACTCTTCAAATTATGGTTACTTTGTACAATAAACATTTCGCTAATTTGTGATGCGTTGTTTATGATTCCATCATAGCACAAAAAAAATGAATTGCAAGAGGTTTTTACAAAAAAATTTAGAATATCTAAAAAATTTTGCATTTTATGCTTGCAAATGAGTTTATAAGGTGTTAGTATAGGGTTACAGGAAGTCCTGTTCTATCTTATTAAAGTTTATGAATTTAATAAGGCTTTTAGGACAAATTGTTTCACACTGATACATACAATTTATAAGCATTTTATAAAAGAAAAGGAGAAGAGGCTATGTTAGTGATCGGGAACGGACGTCTGGTGACAAGGGACGCTGAAAATCCATTTATTGAAAACGGTGCCGTGGCAATGGATGGAACAGTCATCAGTAAGGTTGGAACACTGGAGGAGATCAGGAAGGAATTTCCTGAGGCTGAATTTATTGACGCTAAGGGGGGCGTCATCATGCCGGCGTTCATCAATACCCATGAGCATATCTACAGCGCCATGGCCAGAGGGCTTTCCATCAAGGGCTACAATCCCAAGGGGTTTCTGGATATCCTGGACGGAATGTGGTGGACCATTGACCGCCACCTGACCAATGAGCAGACACGCCAGAGCGCAAGGGCGACTTATCTGGATTCCATTAAGAATGGTGTGACCACTGTATTTGACCACCATGCAAGCTTTGGCGAGATCCACGACAGCCTGTTTGCAATAGAGGATGCCGCTAAGGAGATGGGGATCAGGACCTGTCTGTGTTATGAGGTTTCCGACAGGGACGGTATGGACAAGGCAAAGGCGGCTGTTATGGAGAATGCGGCATGGATCAAACATGCGTTGGCTGACCAGACAGACATGTTTGCCGGCATGATGGGTATGCATGCCCAGTTTACCATCTCAGATGAGACCATGGAACTGGCGGCAGCCAACAAGCCCGCCGAGGTTGGATACCACATCCATGTGGCTGAGGGGATCGAGGATCTTCATGACTGTCTGAAAAAGTATGGCAAGAGGATCGTGGACCGTCTCATGGACTGCAATATTTTAGGAAGCAAGACACTGTTGGGCCATTGTATCTATGTGAATCCCCACGAGATGGAGCTGATCAAGGATACGGATACCATGGTTGTACATAACCCGGAATCCAACATGGGAAATGCATGCGGATGCCCTCCCACCATGGAGATCGTACACAGAGGTATTTTGACCGGTCTTGGAACAGACGGCTACACCCATGATATGACAGAGTCCTTTAAGGTTGCGAACGTGCTGCACAAGCATCACCTGTGCGATGCCAACGCTGCATGGGGAGAGGTTCCCCAGATGCTCTTTGAGGGCAATGCAAAGATTGCAAACCGTTACTTTAAAAAGCCCCTGGGAGTGCTGAGGGAAGGTGCTGCTGCTGATGTGATCGTCACGGATTATATCCCCTTAACCCCCATGGATGCTTCTAATATCAACGGGCATATCCTGTTCGGCATGACCGGAAGGAGCGTGGTCACCACTGTATGTAACGGCAAGGTCCTGATGAAAGACAGGGAGCTGGTGGGCATGGATGAGGAGAAGATCCTCTATGAAGTTAGGGAAGAGGCTAAGAAGCTGGAGCGCTCCATCAACGGTTAAGCTTGAAGGTAAATGAGGAACCGCCTTCCAGGGATGGATAGGCTTTCCTCTATATAAAAAAATGCACAGCATGTATAATTTAAGTAGACAATGATTGCAGGGCGGCGGGATTTAGCACCTCAGGACGGACAGTCCTGGGCGGCTTGGCCGGATGGAGGAGATTGTATCCGGTGCTGGGACCTGGTCTGGTGCTTATAATAAGGTAAGCCCCCGGTAAAAAACGGGGAAAGGCAAGGAGGATAAGATAAAATGAGCGATATTATGACACCGATTCCATTTGGAAATCTGATGAACTGGATTCTTAAGGAGCACGAGAAAGGTGCTGTTTTTGGGATCAAGAGACCGTTTGTTGCAGACCAATCTAAGAACTATGAGATATTCGGCCGTAAGCTGGAGACACCCTTTGGCCCTGCGGCAGGACCCCACACCCAGCTGACCCAGAACATTGTAGCCGCATACGTGGCAGGCAGCCGTTTCTTTGAACTGAAGACCGTACAGAAGCTGGACGGCGAGGACCTTCCCGTTGCAAAGCCATGTATCAAGGCGGATGATGAATGCTATAACTGTGAGTGGTCCACAGAGCTGTACGTGCCCCAGGCATTTGACGAGTACGTGAAGGCTTGGTTTGCATGTAAGGTACTGGCAAAGGAATACGGCCTTGGCGCAATGGACGGATTCCAGTTTAACATGTCCGTTGGCTATGACCTGGACGGCATCAAGACAGAGAAGATCGACAAGTTTATCGAGGGAATGAAGGATGCTTCCGCAGCCCCTGTATTTAACGAGTGCAGACAGTGGCTCCTGGATCATCTGGACCGTTTTGAGAAGGTGACTAAGGAAGACGTGGAGAGCATTTCACCGGAGGTGTGCAATTGTATTACCCTTTCCACCCTGCACGGATGTCCTCCGCAGGAGATCGAGCGCATTGCCCGCTACCTGATCGAGGAGAAGAAAGTACATACATTCATCAAATGCAATCCCACCCTTCTGGGCTATGAGTATGCAAGGAAGCTGATGGATGACATGGGCTACGACTATGTTGCATTCGGGGATTTCCACTTTAAGGATGATCTGCAGTATGGGGATGCGGTTCCCATGCTTCAGAGACTGCAGGCCCTGGCGGATGAGAAGGGGCTGGAATTCGGCGTTAAGATCACCAATACATTCCCGGTGGATGTAAAGCAGAACGAGCTTCCAAGCGAAGAGATGTACATGTCCGGAAAGTCCCTGTATCCATTATCCATGTCAGTTGCCATGAGACTGGCCAAGGACTTTGGCGGAAACCTGCGCATCTCCTATTCAGGCGGCGCTGATTACTTTAATATTGAAGATATCGTGGACGCGGGCATCTGGCCTGTAACCATGGCAACCACCATGTTAA
The DNA here is from genome assembly GCF_040545455.1 of Enterocloster citroniae. Classification (NCBI taxonomy): domain Bacteria; kingdom Bacillati; phylum Bacillota; class Clostridia; order Lachnospirales; family Lachnospiraceae; genus Enterocloster; species Enterocloster citroniae. Next base: position 386,180 of record NZ_JBEPLZ010000002.1, read on the forward strand.
AGCCCGGCGGTTATGAGAGGCTGGAGCAGATCGGACAGATCTTTGCGGGCAAGGACGTTGCTGCATTTGAAGGTGTGGACGGGGACAAAGCCGCTGCACTGGTAGAAGCTGTGAAGAACGACAAGCACCATGTAAAGGCGGTAAAGCCCCTTCCGTCCAGAAAGATCAAGAAGCCGGTGCCCCTTACGGACTGTTTTGTGGCTCCCTGCCAGGAAGGCTGCCCCATCCATCAGGATATCACCAGATACCTGCAGCTTGCAGGAGCAGGTGAGTTTGAGCAGGCGCTGGAGGTCATCCTTAACAAGAACCCACTTCCGTTTATCACCGGTACTATCTGTGCCCATAACTGTATGAGCAAATGTACCAGAAACTTCTATGAGAGCCCTGTGGATATCAGAAGGACTAAATTAGAGGCGGCTGAGGGCGGCTTTGAGGCAGTGATGGCCAAGTTTGAGAAACCGGCTGTGACCACTGACAAGAAGGCGGCTGTGGTAGGCGGAGGACCAGCAGGACTGGCAGCGGCTTATTTCCTGGCAAGAGGCGGCATGAAAGTCACTGTTTTTGAAAAGGAAGAAAAGATGGGCGGCGTTGTCCGCAATGTGATCCCGGGCTTCCGTATCTCAGATGAGGCAATTGACAATGACGTGAAGATTGTTGCGGCCATGGGCGTGGAACTGGTCACTGGAAAAGAGATCACATCCGTTGATGAATTAAAGAAAGAATATGATTATGTGGTCCTGGCCGTGGGCGCTTCCGATAAGGGGATCCTTAAGCTGGAGGCAGGGGATACCATGAATGCGCTGGATTTCCTGGCACAGTTTAAGGCCACGGACGGAAATGTGGAATTAGGAAAGAACGTTGTGGTTATCGGCGGCGGCAACACAGCCATGGATACCGCAAGGGCGGCCAAGAGAAATAAAGGCGTTGAGAAGGTTTCCCTGGTATACAGAAGAACCAGACGTTATATGCCGGCTGACGAGGAAGAACTGGTAATGGCAGTGGAGGACGGAGTTGAGTTTGCGGAGCTTCTGGCCCCTGTTAAGCTGGAGAACGGAAACCTGTACTGCAAGAAGATGGTTCTGGGCGAATTTGATGCCAGCGGACGCCGCGGTGTGGTGGAGACGGATGAGATCGTGACCGTTCCCGCTGACACTGTGATCGCAGCCGTAGGTGAGAAGGTGCCGGGCGCGTTCTATGAGGAATGCGGTATTGTTCTGGACAGCAGAAGACGTCCTCAGGTAAACCAGGATACACTGGAGACCTCTGTAAAGGGCGTGTACGTGGCTGGTGACGGCCTCTTCGGACCGGCAACGGTTGTGGAGGGCATCCGCGATGGCAAGGCGGCAGCTGAGGCCATCATTGGAAAGGTTCTGGCAGAAGACCTGTTCAAACAGTCTGATGCAGATACCATCTATGGACGCAAGGGCAGGCTGGCGGAGGAAAATGACCAGATCATTGACAGTACCAGATGTCTGTCCTGTAACAGCTACTGTGAGAATTGTGTGGAAGTATGCCCCAACAGGGCTAACATTTCCCTGGTAGTGCCGGGAATGGATAAGCACCAGATCATCCATGTGGACTATATGTGTAATGAGTGCGGCAACTGTAAGAGCTTTTGCCCATGGGACAGCGCTCCTTATCTTGACAAATTCACCCTGTTTGCCAATGAGGCGGATATGGAGAACAGTAAGAATCAGGGCTTCACGGTAACAGATGCGGCGGCAGGCACATGCAAGGTAAGGCTTCAGGGCAAGGTGACGGATTATACGGTCGGCTCCGCTAATGAGGATGTACCGGAGGGGATCCGGAAGATAATTGCAGCTGTGATCAATGATTATTCCTATATGCTATAAATAAAAAAATGAGTTCCCATATAAATATGGGAACTCTGTTATCACAAGATTGTTAAAAAAGTAACGTTATTCTCGCGCGAGAATAGAGACAAAAGCTTCTGTCAGGAACAGAGTATGACAGTGGGACGAGGTGTTTCCGTATGGCAAGGGAAAAGGCAGAAAAGGCGGTATTTACGTTCCACACCACAACCATGGCTATGAAAATGGAACGGAGCGCAAAAGAGTCCGGGAGTCCGGGGCGGCTCATACCTGTCCCACGGCAGATCAGCGCCGGATGCGGCATGGCCTGGAGCGCCCCGGCCGGTGACAGGGAAACGCTTGAAACGCTGATCCGGGAGGCCGGGATAGAGACAGAGGGGACTTATAATCTTTTTTTATAAAGCTATTTGCGATGGAACGTGAAGGCAGGAGGTAAAGATGGGAGAGAACTATAGTTTTACAGTAAACGGTGTGATGCGCAGCACCAGCGAGGATAAACCGCTGCTGCGCTATTTGCGGGAGGACCTTCATCTCCATTCGGTTAAGGACGGATGCAGTGAGGGGGCCTGTGGTACGTGTACGATCGTGGTAGACGGGAAGGCGGTTAAATCCTGTATACTGACCACGAAGCGCGCAGTGGGTAAGAACATCATCACCACAGAGGGGTTAAGCGATGCGGAGAAGGAAGCCTTTGTGTACGCTTTTGGCGCAATGGGATCCGTGCAGTGCGGGTTCTGTACTCCCGGTATGGTAATGGCCGGAAAGGCGCTGATCGACAGGGTTCCGGATCCCACAGAGGAGGAGATCAAGTTTGCCCTGAAGGGAAATATCTGCCGCTGTACCGGATATAAGAAGATCATAGAAGGGATCCAGCTGACAGCAGCGATCCTGAGAGGGGATGCAAAGATTGAGGAATCCCTGGAAAAAGGGGATTCTTATGGCGTGGGAGAGCGCGCATTCCGTCTGGATGTGAGGGAAAAGGTGCTGGGATATGGTGAATATCCGGGAGATGTGGAGATGGAGGGAATGGTATATGCCTCCGCAGTGCGTTCTAAGTATCCCCGGGCCAAAGTGCTGGATATCAATTTCCAGGAGGCCATGGCACTTCCGGGCGTACTGGCTGTGCTGACAGCCGAAGACGTGCCCAATAATAAGGTGGGGCATCTCCAACAGGACTGGGACGTTATGATCGCAAAGGGTGACATCACCCGGTGTGTAGGCGATGCCATATGCCTGGTAGTGGCTGAGACAAGGGATATCCTGGAAGATGCAAAAAAACTGGTCAAGATTGATTATGAGGAACTGACACCCGTATGCTCCATCCATGAGGCCATGGCTGAGGATGCGCCAAAGGTGCACGAAAAGGGAAATCTGTGCCAGAGCCGCCATGTGACCCGCGGAGATGCAAAGAAAGCGCTGGAGAATTCCAAGTATGTGGTGACCCAGACCTATACCACGCCGTTTACAGAGCACGGATTCCTGGAACCGGAATGTGCTGTGGCATTCCCGTACAAGGACGGTGTTAAAGTCTACTCCTCAGACCAGGGCGTGTATGATACCCGCAAGGAGATATCCATTATGCTGGGCTGGGATCCGGACCGCATTGTAGTGGAAAATAAACTGGTTGGCGGCGGCTTTGGCGGAAAAGAAGATGTTTCCACCCAGCATATTGCCGCACTGGCTGCATTAAAGGTACAGAGACCTGTTAAGGTGATTTTCTCCAGACAGGAATCCATTAATTTCCATCCGAAGCGCCACGCAATGGAAGGAACATTTACCCTGGGATGTGATGAGAACGGAATCTTCACAGGCCTTGACTGTGAGATCTATTTTGACACAGGTGCATATGCGTCTCTGTGCGGGCCGGTGCTTGAAAGAGCCTGTACCCATTCCGTAGGACCATACTGTTACCAGAACACGGATATCCGCGGATTTGGTTATTACACCAACAATCCTCCGGCAGGAGCCTTCCGGGGATTTGGAGTATGCCAGAGTGAATTTGCCCTGGAATCCAATATCAACCTGCTGGCTGAAAAAGTGGGCATTTCCCCCTGGGAGATCCGTTACCGCAACGCCATTGAACCGGGCAAGGTGCTGCCCAACGGCCAGATCGCAGACTGCTCCACCGCACTGAAAGAAACACTTCTGGCAGTTAAGGACGCATATGAGAGTAATCAGGGCAGGGCCGGAATTGCCTGTGCCATGAAGAATGCAGGTGTGGGCGTGGGCCTTCCTGATAAGGGACGCGCAAAGCTGAAAGTCCATAACGGCAAGGTGGAATTATATGCAGCTGCCTCCGATATCGGCCAGGGATGCGCAACCGTATTCGTACAGATGGTGGCTGAGGTGACCGGGCTTAAGAAGGAACAGATTAAGAACATGGGCGCCAATTCCGAGGTTGCACCGGATTCAGGAACCACCTCCGGTTCCCGCCAGACCCTGATCACAGGCGAGGCGGTCAGAATGGCTGCAGCAGATGTTTTAGAGGCGCTGAAGGAAGCGGGCGGCGATATGTCCCAGCTGGAGGGAAGAGAGTTCTTTGCGGAATTCTTTGACCCCACCGACAAACTGGGAGCAGATGTGCCCAATCCCAAGAGCCATGTGGCTTATGGTTTTGCAACCCATGTGGTGATCCTGGATGATGAGGGAAAAGTAAAAGAAGTATATGCGGCCCACGATTCCGGCAAGGTGGTGAACCCGATCTCCATTCAGGGACAGATCGAGGGCGGCGTGCTTATGGGACTGGGCTATGCCCTGACAGAGGACTTCCCGTTAAAGAACGGTGTTCCCCAGGCCAAGTATGGCACACTGGGTCTGATGCGTTCTACCCAGATTCCGGATATCCACGCCATCTATGTGGAGAAGAAAGAACAGCTTCCATTTGCATACGGCGCAAAAGGAATCGGAGAGATTGCTACCATTCCCACGGCTCCGGCCGCCCAGGGCGCTTATTATGCCATGGATCATATACTGCGTACCAAACTGCCAATGGAGAATACATTCTATAAGAAAAAGAAATAAAGACATTTGCCGGGCCAGATACACCCTGCCGGGCAGTGTAAAAGGACAGCGAAAGGCGGACACCCCGCTTTTCGCTTGTTCCACATAAGGAGGGAAAGATGACATCTATGGATGAAACAATAGAGTTCCGCTTTGCCAGACGTGGCGATGTGCCTCAGATACTTACTTTTATAAGGGAACTGGCTGACTATGAGGGGATGCTGGACCAGGTGGTCGCCACGGAGGAGCTGCTGACCAAATGGCTGTTTGAAAAGGAGAAGGCCGAGGTCCTTTTGGGAAGCTGCGGGGGAAAGACCGTGGGATTTGCCCTGTTCTTCCACAATTTTTCCACCTTTTTGGGCAGGGGAGGCATTTATCTGGAAGATCTGTATGTCTGTCCGGAGTACCGGGGCCGCGGATATGGCAAAGCATTTCTGATGCAGCTGGCAGCCGTTGCAGTGGAGCGGGGATGCGGCCGTCTGGAATGGTGGTGTCTGGACTGGAATAAGCCCAGTATTGATTTCTATCTGGGTATGGGAGCAAAGGCCATGAGTGACTGGACCGTGTATCGTATTGACGGGGAGCGGCTTCAGGAAATGGCGGATGAGGCATAACTTGTGTAGATCACAGAACAGGAGAGTGAGGAAGATGAAACAAGTATTAAAAGGCGGAACAGTGGTGACCGGCAGCGGCAGCTTCCGGGAGGATGTGCTGATCCATGGGGAAAAGGTGGTTGCAGTGGGAAGCCCGGAGGAGATTGAGCGCCTGACGGACCGGGATACCGGTGTGGTGGATGTGGAAGGCTGTCTGCTGTTTCCGGGATTTATTGACGCGCATACCCATTTTGACCTGCATGTGGCAGGTACTGTAACAGCGGATGATTTTGCTACAGGCACTAAAGCAGCTGTCAGGGGCGGCACCACCACCATTGTGGATTTCGGCACCCAGTATACAGGGGAGAGCCTGGCGGACGGATTAAGGAACTGGCATGAAAAGGCGGATGGGAAATGCTCCTGCGATTATGGCTTCCACATGTCCATTTCAGACTGGAACCCGTCTGTGAGCAGGGAGCTGGACGATATGATGGAGGAGGGAATTACCTCCTTTAAGCTGTATATGACATATGATACCCAGGTGGATGACAAGACTATTTTTGAGATCCTGCGCAGGTTAAAGGAAGTGGGCGGTATCACCGGGGTGCACTGTGAGAACAGCGGAATGATCGCGGCCCTTCAGGCAGAGGCCAAGGCAGCCGGAAAGATGGGAGTGGAAAGCCATCCGGCCACCCGCCCTGCGGCAGCGGAGGCGGAGGCCATTGACAGACTGCTGCGCCTGGCAGAGGTGGTGGACATTCCTGTGATCGTGGTTCATCTCACCTGTAAGGAAGGCTATGACGTGATTATGGAAGCCAGGAAAAGGGGACAGAAGGTCTATGCGGAGACCTGCCCGCAGTACCTCCTTATGGACGACAGCCTGTATTCTCTTCCGGGCATGGAAGCAGCTAAATATGTGTGTGCCCCGCCTCTGAGGAAAAAGGAAGATTCACAGTGTTTGTGGAATGCCCTGGCAGACGGAACCATCCAGACGGTTTCCACGGACCACTGCAGCTTTACCACAGAGCAGAAAGCCCTTGGCAAGGATGACTTTACCAGGATACCGGGGGGGATGCCCGGAGTGGAGACCAGGGGAACCCTGTTGTATACATATGGTGTGGATGGAGGAAGGATCACACAGGAGAAGATGTGCCAGCTGCTCTCAGAGAATCCGGCCAAACTCTATGGAATGTACCCGGTCAAGGGCGCCATCGCCCCTGGCAGTGATGCTGACATTGTAGTGCTCCGGCCTGGCGTGGATGATGTGGTGACAGCCGGGGACCAGGTGCAGAACGTGGATTATGCGCCGTTTGAGGGCACAAGGCTGACAGCCCGCATTGAAAGCGTATTCCTGCGGGGCAGTCAGGTGGTGAAAGACCATCAGGTGGTGGTTGAAAAGGCCGGCAAGTTTGTGAAGCGGGGAAAATATAATTTATAGTCATAAAAGCGCTTATGTACACAGCTGATCACGTGCATAAGCGCCTTTTTTATGAAAAAATAAAAAAAGGCTTGCAATATACCCCATCAGGGTATATAATCAGCTTGTAAACAGATACCCCATTGGGGTATATAAAAATACAACAGACAGGAGAATGCAAAGTGGAGAAGGAAACATGCTGCTGCCATAAAACAAAGGAGCGTTCAGAGCAGGAATATAAAAGCCTGATCAACCGGTTAAACCGGATCGAAGGTCAGGTGCGGGGGGTTAAGAGCATGGTGGAGAAGGATGCGTACTGTACGGATATCCTGGTACAGGTGGCGGCTGTGAACGCAGCGCTCAACAGCTTCAGCAAGGAACTGCTTGCCAGCCATATCCGAAGCTGTGTGGTAAATGATATCCGGGACAACAAGGAGGAGACCATAGACGAGCTGGTGGCCACCATCCAGAAACTGATGCGTTAGAGATCTGAAGGATTGCTTTTAGATAGAGAAAGGAGATGTGCAATATGGAACAATATACAGTGACAGGCATGAGCTGTGCGGCCTGCAGCGCCAGGGTGGAAAAGGCAGTGGCCAAGGTGCCGGGCGTCACTTCGTGCTCGGTCAGCCTGCTGACCAATTCCATGGGCGTGGAAGGAAGCGCGTCCAGCCAGGAGATTGTAAAGGCAGTGGAAGCCGCAGGGTATGGTGCGGCTGTGAAGGGGGAGACGGCAAGTAAGCCCTCTGCGGGTGACACCGATGACATGTTAAAGGACAGGGAGACACCTGTTTTAAAGCGCCGTCTGTACTATTCCCTGGGATTTTTGATCGTCCTTATGTATTTTTCAATGGGGCATATGATGTGGAACTGGCCGGTTCCCGCTTTCTTTGCGGATAATCACGTGGCCATGGGGCTTTTGCAGCTACTTCTCACCGGTATTGTCATGGTGATCAACCAGAAGTTTTTTATCAGCGGTTTTAAGGGGCTGATACATAGGGCTCCCAACATGGATACGCTGGTGGCTCTGGGATCAGGGGCTTCCTTTGTTTACAGTGTGTATGCACTGTTTGCAATGACGGATGTCCAGGTGAACGGGGACATGGCCGGCGTCATGTCATACATGCATGAATTTTACTTTGAATCAGCAGCCATGATCCTGACCCTGATCACAGTGGGAAAGATGCTGGAAGCACGCTCCAAGGGCAGGACTACGGACGCCTTAAAGAGCCTGATGAAGCTGGCGCCCAAGACAGCCACCCTGAAGGTGGACGGCGTGGAGACGGAGGTTTCCATTGACCAGGTGAAAAAGGGGGATATCTTTGTGGTCCGGCCGGGGGAGAATATCCCTGTGGACGGGATCGTGCTGGAGGGAAGCAGTGCGGTGAATGAGTCCGCTCTGACAGGAGAGAGCATACCGGTGGACAAAAGCGCGGGTGACCAGGTTTCCGCAGCCACAGTGAACCAGTCCGGTTATATTGTGTGTGAGGCATCCCGGGTGGGGGAGGATACCACGCTGTCCCAGATCATACAGATGGTAAGTGATGCGGCGGCTACCAAAGCGCCCATTGCCAAGGTGGCGGACCGGGTATCCGGGGTATTTGTGCCGGCCGTGATCGCCATTGCGGCTGTGACCATGCTGGTATGGCTGATCGCCGGAGAAAGCATTGGATTCGCCCTGGCAAGGGGAATCTCCGTGCTGGTCATCAGCTGCCCCTGTGCCCTGGGACTGGCAACGCCGGTGGCCATTATGGTGGGCAACGGAATGGGAGCAAAGCACGGGATCATGTTTAAGACAGCCGTTTCCCTGGAGGAGACGGGAAAAATGGAGATCGTGGCCCTGGATAAGACAGGAACCATTACCAGCGGCGAGCCCAGGGTAACGGATGTGATACCCGCGGAGGGTATCACGGAACGGCAGCTGCTGGAGCTGGCATTCTCCCTGGAGAAAAGGAGCGAGCATCCCCTGGCAAAGGCGGTGCTTGTAAAGGCCGGGGAGCTGGGCATCCAGGCACAGGAGGTAAGTGATTTTAAGGCCCTTCCCGGCAACGGATTGTCCGCAGTTTTGGAAAACCGCCTTTTATGCGGCGGCAACTTTACATTTATCAGCAGCCAGGCTCAGGTGACCGAGGAGATGAAGACCCAGTCCGAGCGGCTGGCGGAGGAAGGAAAGACGCCTCTGTTCTTCAGCCGTGACGGCGTGATGGCCGGCATCATTGCCGTGGCCGACACCATGAAGGAAGACAGCCCTCAGGCCGTAAAGGAGCTTCAGGACATGGGAATCCATGTGGTGATGCTTACCGGCGACAATGAGCGCACGGCCAGGGCAGTGGGAAAACAGGCCGGTGTGGACGAAGTGATCGCAGGCGTGCTGCCGGATGGAAAAGAGAGCGTGATCCGCTCCCTGAAAAAGAAGGGCAGAGTGGCCATGGTGGGCGATGGCATCAACGATGCCCCGGCCCTTACAAGGGCTGATATCGGTATTGCTATTGGGGCAGGAACGGATATTGCCATTGACGCGGCGGACGTGGTGCTGATGAAGAGCCGTTTAAGGGATGTGCCGGCCGCGATCCGTATGAGCCGGGCAACTCTTCGCAATATACACGAGAACCTGTTCTGGGCATTCTTTTACAATGCAGTGGGAATACCTTTGGCAGCAGGTCTTTGGTATCCGGTGTTTGGATGGAAACTGAATCCCATGTTTGGAGCAGCGGCCATGAGTCTGTCCAGCTTTTGTGTGGTGACCAACGCGCTCCGGCTTAACTTTTTTAAGATGTACGATGGCTCAAGGGATAAAAAGATCAAGGTAAAAAGAAAGGAAGAAAAGAAAATGGTAAAGACAATGAAGATTGAAGGAATGATGTGCGGACATTGTGAGGCCAGGGTAAAGAAGTGCCTGGAAGGCCTGGCACAGGTGGAAGAGGCGGTGGTAAGCCACGAGGCGGGCACGGCAGTGGTGACCCTGAACGGGCCGGTGGATGACAGTGTGCTGAGGAAGACGGTGGAAGACCAGGATTACAAGGTTTTGGATATCCGGTAAAGGTGCTCTTGCCCACTGGGGGCGTATAAGTATATTGCGTGGCGGGGAAAACAGCTGCCACGCAATATTTTTAGTTTTAGGCGCTGCATCACATGGATGAAAAGCGCTTGCCGGGATCATTTCCGGGATTACATATATTTGTACTGTTCTGCCAAATGTGATAGAATAACAATTATTGGAGGTGGCAATATGAAGAACATAACAGCAGTCTATTTTAGCCCTACGGGAGGAACCAAAAAGGCGTGTATGGCGCTGGCATCAGCCATGTCACAGGATGTGAAGGAGGTGGATCTCTGCACCTCTGACTGGGAATGGACATTCGGCCCCGGGGATGTGGTGATTGTGGGGATTCCGGTGTTTGGCGGCAGGATCCCCGGATTTGCGGCAGAGAAACTTAAGCATTGCCGTGGAAACGGGGCAGTGGCGGTGACCGCTGCGGTTTACGGCAACCGGGCGTTTGAGGACGCCCTTTTGGAACTGGACGACTGCCTGAGGGCGCAGGGATTTCGGATCGCGGCCGGAACGGCTCTGCTGGCAGAGCACTCCATGGTGGGGGATATAGCATCAGGCCGCCCCGATGAGCAGGACATGGAGGATATCCGGTCATTTGCGGCAAGGATACTGGATAAGCTGCAGGAGGAGGGCTGGCAGGAACCTCAGGTTCCGGGAAACCGCCCTTACCGCGACTGGAAGCAGATGCCTGTGGTGCCGGTTACTAATGATTCCTGCACGGCCTGCGGGCGGTGCGCAAAACTGTGTCCCGCAGGAGCCATACCCCTGGATGCCCCTGGCACAACAAAGGCAGACCAATGCATACTCTGCATGCGCTGCGTATCCGTCTGTCCCACCCGGGCCAGAAGCCTTCCGGCCCCGGCCCTTTTAATGCTGGAGCAGAAACTGTCCCCGGTAAGGGATATAAGGCGGGAGAATGAGCTGTTCTTGTAGGCTTATCTCTCAGGCTTGCCCCGAAAGCCTGCCCTGAAAGCCTGTTCCGAAAGCCTGCCCTGCGGGCTTAACCCTGGATGACCGGTTGGATCTGCCTGCCCTCCAGGGCTTCTTTTAATGTATTTTCAATCAGCCCGGTGCGTGCGATCATGGAACTGGGTTTTTTTACCGGGTCATCCTGGCCAAAGGGGACAAAGTAAATGTTTTTTGAATTAAACAGTTCCCCTATATTTTTAAAGTTGATTCCCAGGGCATCGTTGGTGGATACGGAGATGACCAGGGGCTTGGCGTTTCTCAGATGGGCCTTTGCAGCCATGAGCACAGGGGTATCCGTGATCCCGTTGGCCAGCTTAGCCAGGGTGTTGCCTGTGCATGGGGCAATGAGAAGGATATCCAGATATGCCTTGGGACCAATGGGCTCCGCGTCCTCAATGCGCAGGATGGGATCATTTCCCGTGATATAGGTGATCCGGCTGATGAATTCACCCGTGTCCCCAAAGCGGGAATCCATGGTCTGGACATTTCCGGAGATAATGGGGTGGAGGATGGCTCCGGTTTCCTTCAGCTTCAGGATTTCCTGTTCTATTTTTGCAAAGGTACAAAAGGACCCGGTGATGGCCAGGCCAATGTGTTTTCCTTTTAATTCCATTGTAAACTCCTTTCTTACAGATGGTCCATAACCGCCTGGCACAGGATCCTTGCAGAGGTCATGGGGGAATAAATGCCGGGCAGCCCCGGGCACAGCTTTGCCCTGACAGCGTGTTTACGGCAGGTGTCAAAATCCACGCCCCCGGGAGCTGACGCAATATCAATGACAACGGCATCCGGCTGGATGCCCATGGCCAGCGGAGCGTCCAGGACCATGGCAGGTATGGTGTTGAATATAAAGTCAAAGGTATGGATATGGGGATCCAGGTCTTCCAGCAGCAGGGTGTCATAACCATGGCAGAAGGCATGGGCCAGTTTGTCTTTGCAGCGTCCGGCAACGGTTACCCGGGCATCCATGCCCTTTAATTTAGCGGCCAGGGCCTCGGCGCACCTTCCCCACCCGGTTACCAGGCAATTGCTTTGGTGAAGGTTCATGGGGCTTAGGGAAATGGCCTCGGCAATGGCGCCTTCGGCCGTGGCAACGGCATTTTTGCAGGCCACCTCATCCATTTTCATAAAATCATAAAAGGGAACACCTGCGGATACGCAGTGTTCCTTTACAGCAGCGGGGATGTTTCCTCCAAAGAGGACGTGACCTTGTCTCAGATGCTGCAGAAAACGTTCTATTTCCAGTCCGGAAAGCCGGTTGTGGGAATGGATGTTTTTCTGGTCCTTGGTAAATGGGACCGGGCAGAGGATAATATGGGAATGCTCCATTGCTTCCTGCAAGGAGAAAGAGAGGTCGGTTTCATAATATAGGGATATTTCATGGCCTGCCTGTTTCAGGAAGCGGGCCATGTAAAGCTGTCTGGGGTCGCCCCCCAGAATGAGGAATCGGTACATCAGATTCTCCTTTCATCTCGTCTCCCTTCCGCAGATTCCACAGCGCTGTTAAAAGGCCCCTGGGGCTGGCTGGAAGAGATTTGATCCATAGTTTTTTATATGTCTGAAGGAAATAAATGGTGAATGGTACCAATGAGGAATGTTTGTCATATTTTTAATAATATAGATTATGAATTGAAGGACAGATGCTTATGAAGCGCAGTATATTTGAAGGAAGTGCAGCGGCCGTGGTCACGCCCATGGATGAATACGGAAACCTGGACCTGGATGCCATGGGCAGGCTTTTGGACTGGCTGCTTGAGGAAAAGACAGATGCCATTGTGGTAAATGGGACCACGGGGGAATCCGCCACCCTGGATGACAATGAGAAGATGGAAGTGATCGGCTTTGTGATCCGGCATGTGAACGGGAGGGTTCCCGTGATCGCGGGTACGGGAAGCAACTGTACCGAGCACGCGGTAAAGCTTTCCAGGGAGGCGGAAAAACTGGGGGCAGATGCCCTGCTGCAGGTGACTCCCTATTATAACAAGGCATCCCAGGAGGGGCTGGTACGGCATTTTACCCAGGTAGGCGACCATGTGGGGATTCCCATGATCCTTTACAATGTGCCCAGCCGCACGGGCGTGACCATACAGCCTGAGACTTACCGGATCCTGTCTGAACACCCCAATATCAGGGGGGCCAAGGAAGCGGGCGGAAACATGTCAATGATTGCAAAGACAGCGGCCCTGTGCGGGGACGGATTTGATATTTACTCTGGAAATGATGACCAGACCATACCCATCATGGCACTGGGAGGCAAGGGTGTGATCTCCGTGCTGGCCAACATCATGCCCAGACAGACCCATGACATGTGCAGACTGTTCCTGGAGGGTAAGCTGGAGGAGAGCAGGAAAATGCAGCTGTACCTTCTGGACATCATGGAGGCGCTGTTCTGGGATGTGAACCCCATTCCCGTAAAAGCCGCCCTGTCCATTATGGGGATGTGTATGGACAGCTGCCGCCTGCCTCTCACACCCATGAAGGCCGGTGAGAAAGCAAAGCTGGAGGCGGTGATGAAGCGGTACCGGTAAGCGGTTCCTTTGACCGCGGCCCGGCCTTATAAGCCCTGTCTCATAGGTGAAAATCCCTTTGACATGGGTGGAAGGATATGGTATATTTTAAAGGTAAAGAGAATAACAGTTTGGAGCTTTCCATGAAAAGATAAAAAGCCGGCTATGACCAGAGTCCCAATATGGTCATGCCGGCTTGTTTATCAAAAGCGTTATTCTTTAAAAAATATAACGAGTGGAGGAAGAAAATGGAGAGGAAATGGGATGGAAAAGTAATGTTATTGGTTTGGGGAGGGCTGTTGGGGCTGGTTGCGGCCGTGCTTGCCTTTATGGGCAATCCGGGGAATATGGCGTTTTGTATTGCCTGTTTTATCCGGGATATAGCGGGAGCTGCAAAATTCCACACCGCAGCGGTGGTGCAGTATATGAGGCCGGAAATCGTGGGGCTTGTGGCAGGTTCCTTTGCCGTGTCAATGGCGGCTAAGGAATACCGGTCCACATCAGGCTCCTCTCCCATGATCCGGTTCCTACTTGGAATGGTGACCATGATAGGCGCCCTCATATTCCTGGGATGCCCGCTGCGGATGGTGCTGCGCATGGCGGCCGGTGATCTGAATGCTTATGTGGGACTGGCTGGGTTTGTTCTGGGAGCGGCTACAGGATGCTTTTTCCTGAAAAAGGGATTCAGCCTGGGGCGGGCATATGATACCAGGCCGGAGAGCGGATACATACTGCCGGTAATCCTTGTTGTTATGCTGATCCTCAGTGTTACCACCACATTGTTTGCAGTGAGTGCCGAGGGACCGGGAAGCATGCACGCGCCTGTTCTGATCTCGCTGGCCGGCGGACTTGTATTCGGAGCCGCTGCACAGCGGGCGAGAACCTGTTTTGCAGGCGGGATCCGGGACGTGATCCTTATGAAGAATTTTGATCTGCTCACCGTGATCGCAGGATTGTTTGTTGTTATGGCAGTGTACAATCTGGCCACGGGCGGTTTTAAACTGGGATTTGAAGGACAGCCGGTTGCTCATACCGAGGCTGTGTGGAATGTGCTGGGAATGTATGTGGTGGGATTTGCAGCCGTGCTGGCCGGAGGCTGTCCGCTGAGACAGCTGATCCTGGCCGGACAGGGATCAGGAGATGCTGCAGTCAATGTGGTGGGAATGCTGGTAGGAGCTGCGGTCTGCCATAATTTCGGACTGGCATCCAGCGGAACGGGCACCACTGCTGCGGGCAGGATCATGTGCGTTGTTTGCATTGTATTGCTGTTTGTTATTGGATTTTCATGCAAAGGAAAACAGGGAAAGTAGGAAGGGGAGGATCGTATGAGTGAGATTGATGTAAGAGGGCTTTCGTGCCCGGAACCGGTGCTGATCGTTATGGATGAGATGGACAAACATCCTGGTGTAAAACTGACCGTATTGTCTGATGCGGCCCATACCAGGGACAACATTGTGAAACTGGCAAAAGAATACGGAAGGGAAGCCGCCGTGGCCATGAGAGGCAGGGATATTGAGATAACCATTTTTTGAGATGGAGGCAGCCGTATGTGCCGACCATGTTTCCGTTGGATCAAGTGCTGTTTTAAGAGGAAAAACCATTTGCATAATGGACTGAATCTGCTATAATAGAAGCAGTGAAAGAATAGCAGTTTGGAGCTTTATGCGTATAAAAGTGAAAGCCGGCATTGGTCATTGTCTTATGAATGGCAGGTTCGGCTTTTTTCGTTGGAAACGTTATTCTTTTGAAAATATAACCAAGGAGGCCGCCAGATGAAACAGAACCAGCCGAACCAAGATCATCTGCACTATGGCATATCACTGAAACTGTATTTTGAAAACAAGGCATTTGGCCCTGGAATGTCCGCACTGCTTCGGGGAGTGGAGGAGACAGGATCCCTCCAGGGGGCTGCACAGGGCATGAACATGGCCTACAGCAAGGCATGGAAAATGTTGAAGGAGTCTGAAAAGGCATGGGGATTTCCTCTGACGGAACGTGAGACCGGCGGTAAAGATGGAGGAGGTTCCACCCTTACCGTCCAGGCGGTCCGGCTGCTGGAGGCATATGACTCCTTTATGAAGGAGGCCAGGGAGGAGCTGGACCGTTTGTTTGAAAAGCATTTTTCACAGGATAGGGTAGAGAAACTTAAAAACAGTTAAATGAGTCCCTTTGCCGGGGCTTATAACAAGGAGGAAGGAACGTGAAACAGGAAGAGATCGTATTTTGTAAAGGGGGAGGGTGTACGGCCAAGCTTGGACCGGGAGCGCTTGCAAAGGTACTGGACAAACTGCCCAAGACCTATGACCCCAATCTGCTGATCGGCTATGAGGGGGCGGATGATGCGGCTGTCTATAAACTGACGGATGATCTTGCCATGGTCCAGACGCTGGATTTTTTCCCTCCCATGGTGGAGGACCCATATATTTTCGGGCAGATCGCGGCAGCCAATGCCCTGAGCGATATCTATGCCATGGGCGGTGATGTGAAGACAGCCCTTAATATTGTGTGTTTTCCTGAGGCCATGGATCTGAATATACTGGGAAAGATCCTCTTAGGCGGCAGTGAAAAGGTAAAGGAAGCAGGCGGTGTCCTGGCAGGGGGCCACTCCATTGCGGATGCGGACGTGAAATACGGTCTGTCCGTTACCGGGACCATTCATCCGGACAAGGTGTTTGCCAACAGCGGATGCCGGGAAGGGGATGTTCTTCTTCTCACCAAGCCTTTGGGCGTGGGGATCGTGTGCACGGCTTCCAGGGTAGGGGAAAAGACCGGCGCTGCCATGGATCTGGCTGTGAAGTCCATGACCAGCCTGAACAGGTATGCCTCAGAGATCGTAAGGAAATACAGGGTCCACGGCTGTACGGATGTGACAGGCTTTGGTTTCCTGGGACATCTGTGCGAGATGCTGGGAGACAGCTACACGGCTCTGATCCATAAGGACAGGATTCCCTTTATACCGGGGTGTGAGGCGTATGTGGAGGAGTTCTATATCACGGCGGCCGGGCAGAGAAACCGGAACCATGTGGGGGCCAAGGTGGAGTTTGTGGACTGCAGTTTTGCCCTGGAGGAAATCCTGTATGATCCTCAGACGTCAGGAGGTCTTCTTGTATCCATGGAACGGCAGGATGCAGACAGGGCGCTGGAGGAACTTCGGGGCCTGGGCTTGCCCTGTGGCATGGTCGGGGAGATACAGGCCAGGGGTGAAAAGGCAGTGGTTGTGAGTTAAGCAGTGACCGTGGGCCTGCAGAGCCAAAGGCGAAAAGGCAGTGGCCGTGGGCTGACAGGGAGTAGGGCAGCAGATAGTAAGAGAGGAAGGAAAAGCATATGAAATTAGACGAACGTGGCAAGCAGTGTCCGTTGCCGGTGATCGATACAAAAAAGGCACTGGACAGCAGCAGTGACGGGGAAATCGTAGAGGTTTTGGTGGACAACGAGATCGCGGTCCAAAATCTGCGCAAGATGGCGGACCACAAGGGGCTTGTGTCATCCTATGAAAAAATCGGCGACAGGGAGTTTCATGTAAAGATTACGGCCAAAGGCCGGGAAGCGGGGGGCGCCGAAGATCTTAAGTCCCAGTCAAATGAGGGAGCGGCAGACGGATCCATGGAAGAAAACAGTTCTTTGGAAGATATTGCCTGCCAGCCGGACAGCAGAAGAAAGGGCATGGTCGCGGTCATCTCCTCCAATCTTATGGGTCAGGGGGACGAGACCCTGGGCGGGATCCTGATGAAGGGGTTTGTATACGCATTGACGCAGCAGGACAACCTGCCTGAGGCCGTGCTTTTGTATAACAGCGGCGCTTATCTTTCCTGCGAGGGCTCTGATAACCTGGAGGATCTAAAGGAGCTGGAAGCCCAGGGAGTGGAGATACTTACCTGCGGCACCTGCTTAAACCATTATGGGTTGGGAGACAAGCTGAAGGTGGGCGGCGTCACCAATATGTATGAGATCGTGGAGCGTATGACAGGAGCAAGGCTTCTGGTGCGCCCCTAAGGAGCATGGACCAAACATGCTCTAACACATGGAAGGATATGAATTGAAATGATGACAGACAGGAAGAAACAACTGATCGTGGTAAGGGGCGCGGGAGATATTGCCACGGGGACCATACACCGGCTACACCGCTGCGGCTACCCCGTGCTTGTGCTGGAAACCGGGTTTCCCTCAGCGATCCGCAGGTGCGTGGCTCTGTCGGAAGCTGTATATGACGGAACTGCGGAAGTGGAGGGGGTTACCTGTATCAAATGCGCCGGCTATGAGGAAGCGTGTGCCGTGCTGGAACAGGGAGATGTTCCGGTCATGATCGATGAGACATGCCGGGTGCTGGAACAGGTGAGACCCTGGGCCCTGGTGGATGCCATACTGGCCAAGAAGAATCTTGGGACCACAAGGGATATGGCGGACAAGACCATTGGGCTGGGCCCCGGATTTACTGCAGGACAGGATGTGGATCTTGTGATCGAAACCATGAGGGGGCATAATCTGGGCAGGATCATTGGAAACGGAACGGCTGAGCCCAATACCGGCATACCGGGCGTCATAGGCGGCTTTGGAGCGGAACGTGTCATCCATTCTCCGGCCAGGGGGATTTTCTTTGGGAAAGCCCTGATCGGCGATATGGTGGAGAAAGGACAAAGGATCGGAACCATTGTCACCGGCCAGGGGGAGGTGTCTGTGGAAGCATCCCTCACAGGTTTGCTGAGAGGGATCATAAAGGATGGATATCCTGTGGTCAAAGGATTTAAGATCGCAGATATCGATCCAAGAAAAAGCGAGTATGAAAACTGCTTTACCATTTCGGACAAAGCCAGATGCATTGCAGGCTCTGTTCTGGAAGGTCTGCAGATGCTGGAAATGAAACAGGGGTATTGATCATGATCTATTTAGATAATGCGGCGACATCATATTACAGGCCGGATACCGTGGCCGAGGCAGTGGCCCAGGCCATACGGACCATGGGAAACTGTTCACGGGGCGCCTATGAGGCCGCCCTTACAAGCGCCAGGGCCGTGTATGGGACAAGGGCTCTGGTGTCAGAACTGTTCCATGGGGAAGGTCCTGAGCAGGTTGCCTTTACCGCCAACTCCACAGAGAGTCTGAACATAGCCATAAAAGGAGTGTTGGAGACCGGGGACAGGGTGGTGGCCACGGTTCTGGACCACAACAGTGTTCTGCGTCCCCTCTATGAGATGGAGAGACAGGGCGCAGAGCTGGTAATTGTGGGATGCACGGATGAAAAGGACAGGGGATGCCTGGATTATGGGGCCATGGAGGCGGCTATCCGGCCGGGGACCAAGGCAGTGGTGTGCACCCATGCCTCCAATCTGACAGGCAACCTGGTGGATATCCGCAGGATCGGCGGGTGGTGCAGGAAGGCAGGGGCCCTGTTTATTGTGGATGCTTCACAGACAGCCGGGGTATTTCCCATTGACATGGAACGGGATATGATCGATATCCTTTGTTTCACCGGCCATAAGGGGCTTATGGGCCCCCAGGGCACAGGGGGGATGTGCGTCAGGAAGGGAGTAGGGATCAGGCCGCTCCTGTCCGGCGGGAGCGGTATTATGACGTATTCCAGGACACATCCGGACAGTATGCCCACGGCACTGGAAGCCGGAACCCTGAATGCCCACGGTCTGGCAGGACTTCGGGCCTCCCTGACCTATATCAGGGAGCAGGGCGTGGATGAGATCCGGGAAAAGGAGATCGCGCTGATGCGGCGTTTCTATGACCAGGTAAAAACCATTCCCGGCGTACGGATCTACGGCGATTTTAAACAGGAGCAGAGGGCTGCCGTGGTGGCCCTGAACCTGGGGGATGAGGATTCAGGGGAGGTCAGCGATTATCTTGCCCGGGAGCACGAGATCTATACCCGCTCGGGCGGGCACTGTGCCCCTCTCATGCACGAAACCCTGGGAACCAGGGAACAGGGGGCTGTCAGATTCAGCTTCTCGCATTTTAACAGGGAGGAAGAAGTTGACATGGCCTGTCTGGCTCTCAGGGCCTATTAAGGGGGCTGTTGGGCGTAAGGCGGCTTAAGGATATCAGGACTTAACCAGAGTGTTATCCGGCACAGACCGCGCATTTTTCCTCAAGGATCTCTGTGAGGGCTGTGCCGCTGCTGGTGTGGCAGCGTACGATCTCCGTACCGCTTCCCACCTCGTCCAGGGCGCAGCGGATCATCTTATGGGAGACAGTGTTGGTGAACAGAACCAGAAGGTCCGGTTTCCCGATCTGTTTGTCCAGGCTGGCGCTCATCTGGGTAAATACCTTTGCTTTGCATTTGTAATTCTTACAGATCTTTTTGTACTGACTGACCATGCGGTCGTGTCCTCCGATAATGACAACGCTCATAAAAATTCCTCCTTATTTGTGGTGATCCTGTATAATGGGCGTCATATTCCATATAACGCATGCTGCATGTGGATAGGTGTTCCAAATGGTTAGCTTAAACTAACTTATGAAAATATCATACAATATAGCCATGGAAATGTCCAGCCCCTTATTTGAGAATGTTTATCACAACCGGCGCATAGAATAGATCTTAGTTGTGTTTTCACAGCCAAAAACATATGGGGGAAGAAGGATAGGTTTACATAAATCAAAAAGTGTGCTATACTATATAAATACCCCGTAAACAGTTGAACAGAACGTGTTCAGAAAGGTGGGACTTTGTTCAAAAAAGGAGCGAATATCCTCTATGGAACAGTGGGCGTATGCCAGATAGAGGATATATCTAAAACTGATTTCTCAGATAACGACAGACTGTACTATTATCTTGTACCAAGATTTGAGAAAGAGACCACGATCTACATTCCGGTAAACAGTGATAAGGTAAAGATGAGGGAAATTATGACCCGTCAGCAGGCGGAACGCTTTGTGACGGCCTGGCCCTCTGTACAATGTAAAAAGTATGCCAGCGACAGGGAAAGACCGCAGGCGTACAAGGAAGTACTCCAGTCCGGCGACTGCCTGGAGCTGGCATCCATGATCAAGGAGATCGCCAACATGGAGCAGTCCCGCAGGGGCAATGGAAAGATGCTGTCCATAAGGGAGAGGGATGGTGTGAAATGTGCCCGTAAGCTTTTGTTCGGGGAACTGGCGGCTGCCCTTGATATCCATCCGGAGGAGGTGCCGGATTATATCCAGGACCAGACCGGATGCAGCACCGGAACGATATGATGATTTTATATTTCATTTTTCCGTGACCTGTGGTAGAATCTTGAGTTGGAAATAACAGTGACCGAACTCAGGAAAGGTGGCAGGTGAGATGGAAAAAAGGATCTATACCCGTGGACAGATGTCGGAGGCTGTTTCAACGGGTATTTTTCTGACTTTATCCGGCGGATTTCAGGATGCTTACACGTATTATTGCAGAGGCGGTGTGTTTGCCAATGCCCAGACAGGCAACATTGTCCTTATGGGAAGCCATCTGGCTTCCAGGGAGTGGGGGATGGCTTTCCGTTACATGGCGCCCGTGGCGGCATTTGCCTGCGGCGTATATATGGCCGAACACATCCGGCGCCAGCATAAGCATAACCGGCAGTTCCACTGGAGGCAGATGGTGGTGGCCATTGAGATCATCCTTTTGTTTCTGGTAGGATTTATGCCGCAGTCTATGAATATGGCTGCCAATATCGCGGTATCCTTTGTGTGCGCCATGCAGGTCAATGCGTTCCGCAAAATTAAGGGAAGTCCTTATGCCACCACCATGTGTATCGGGAACCTGCGCAGCGGTACGGAGCATTTTTACACATACCGCCATACAAAAAGCCCGGAGAGCCGCGATCAATGCATCCGGTACTATGGGGTGATTGTTATTTTCCTGGTGGGTGCCGTATTGGGAGCCGTGCTCACCGCCCGGCTGGCTGAGAAGACCATATGGGTCAGCTGCGGCCTGCTTTTGATCAGCTTCCTTATCATGTTCCTGCAGGAGGACATGGGGGAACGTGAGAGGACACAGTAAGGGGCCGGCAAAACCATAAGATATATGTTAAAAGCACACGGGAGGGCAGGTGACTGCCCTCCTGATGTGCTTTTATCTTACTACACCTGTAACAATTGCAACATATGTGATATACACTTCTGGCATGTTCCTTCATTTCCCACTACAATCAAGCTACAGGGAGAACGTAACCATTAACAGGCAAAAACGGAAATGTAAGGAGGAAAATGTAAATGGTATTACCTCAATTCGAGTATCTGGCTCCTAAGACCATAGGGGAGGCATGTAATCTGCTCCTTGAGCTTGGAAGCCCGGCAAAAGTCATGGCAGGAGCAACGGATCTGATCCCGCCCATGAAAGACAAAGCGATTTCGCCGGAGTATCTCATTGATCTGAAGAAGATCCCGGATCTGGATTATCTGGAATATGATGAAAAGGAAGGGTTAAAGATCGGCGCACTGACAACCCTGCGCACCATTGAGACCTCACCTTTGGTAAAAGAAAAGAACCCGGCTGTGGCCCATGCCGCCAAGGTAGTGGCTTCCACACAGATCAGGGCAAAGGGCACCATGGCGGGAAATATCTGCAATGCTTCCCCCTCCTGTGACACGGCGCCCAACCTTTTGGCCCAGGGGGCAAAGATCTTAGTACAGGGGCCCAACAAGGACCGTATCATTCAGGCGGAGGATTTTTTCCTGGGTGTAAAGAAAACCTCACTGGAACCGGGGGAGATCGTAACAGGGATTGTGATCCCGCCCCTGGCAGAGAATGAAAGGGCTGCTTACATAAAACACGCTGTGAGAAAAGCCATGGATCTGGCCATTATCGGTGTTGCGGTTAAGATCAAGGTGGAGGACGGCATATGCACGGATGCGCATATCGCCCTGGGCGCAGTGGCAGCCACACCTATCCGCGCCCCCAAGGCAGAGGAGGCTCTGATCGGCAAGGCCCTTACCGATGAGGTTATTGTAAAGGCATCGGAGGAGGCCATGGATTCCTGTCATCCTATTTCTGATATCCGTGCATCAGCCGAATACCGCAAGGATATGATCCGTGTATTTACCAAGCGTGCCGTCAGGCAGGCCATGGAATGTTTATAGGGAGGGCAGGAAAATGAAGCATAGTATAAGTTTAACCGTTAACGGAGACTGCGTTGACGCCGTTGTGAAAGATAACCTGACACTGCTGGATTTCCTTCGTGACCAGCTGTTTTTAACCGGTACAAAAAAAGGATGTGAGGAAGGGGAATGCGGCGCATGTACGGTTATGCTGGACGGGAAACCGGTCAATTCCTGCTGTACCCTGGCCGTGGAGTGCGATGGCCATGACATTATCACCGTGGAAGGCACTGCAGAGAACGGAATGCTCCACCCCATCCAGAAGCAGTTTATTGAAAAGTGGGCCATGCAGTGCGGTTACTGTACCCCGGGCATGATCATGTCCGCCAAGGCATTGCTGGATGTTAACCGTCATCCCACGGAACTGGAGATCCGGGAAGCCATTGAGGGCAACCTGTGCCGATGTACCGGCTATGCCAAGATCGTGGAGGCGATCCAGGCTGCCGCCGCACAAATGAACTGGGAGGAGGAATCAGAGAATGCATAAAGACTGTGACAAACATTATTTTAAAAAGCCGGAATTCTACCGTCTCACCGGTGAGAATCATTATGTGAGGATTGACGCGGAAGACAAAGTGACGGGCCACGGCCAGTATGTGGGCGACATCATGTTTCCGGATATGCTGACCGGCAAGATGGTGAGAAGCCCCTATGCCTCGGCCAGGATCCTTTCCATTGACACCAGCGAAGCCGAAAAGCTGCCGGGTGTAAAATGTATCCTCACGGCAAAGGACTTTGAGTGGAAGTCCTTGGTGGGCAACGGAGAGTTTGCCGCTGAATTTGCAGACAAGGAAGTACTTTGCTCCGAGAAGGTCCGCCAGGTAGGGGATGATGTGGCGGCAGTGGCGGCAGTGGATGAGGAGACGGCCCAGAGGGCGGTTGACCTGATCAAGGTGGAGTATGAGGTGCTTCCGGGTGTATTTGATCCCTTTGAGGCCATGGAGGAAGGCGCTCCCGAGGTCAACTGGGAGGGCAAAGGACTTCACAATATCGGTATGCAGTCCGTGATGAAGGCGGGCACGGACATTGACCAGGAGTTTGACAACGCGGGCTATGTACAGCACAGGGATTACAAGACCCACCGTATGGTCCATGCGGCCATGGAGCCCCACGGCGCGGTGGCCACGTTCAGAAACGGCACCTATACCATCTGGATGTCCACGCAGATGTCCTATGTGGACCAGTTCTGGTATGCCCGCTGCCTGGGCGTGGGGGAGAACCAGGTGCGCGTGATCAAGCCGCTGGTAGGCGGCGGATTCGGAGGAAAGCTGGATTCCTATTCCTTTGGACTCTGCGCTGCCAAGATGTCGGAACTGACCGGACGGCCTGTGCGTATGATCCTGTCCCGTGAGGAGGTATTCCAGACCACACGTAACCGCCATCCCATCTATATGCACATTGACACTGCCTTTGGCGCGGACGGAAAGCTGCTGGCGAAAAAATGCTACCATGTGCTGGACGGCGGCCCCTACGGCGGTTCCGGTGTTGCGGCCTGCGCCCAGTCCACACTGTGGGCCAACTTCCCATATAAGATGAATTCCGTGGATTTCCTGGCAAGACGTGTGTACACCAACAACCCGTCAGCCGGTGCCATGAGGGGCTACACGGCGTGCCAGGTGCATTTTGCCCATGACCTGAATATGCAGTTTGCAGCGGACCAGATGGGGATCGACCCGGTTGAGTTCCGTAAGATGAGCGCGGCGGACCCTGGATATGTGGCTCCCGCGGGGCTGGCTATTACCAGCTGCGCTTACAAAGAGACTTTGGATACGGCTGCCAGGGAAATTGGCTGGTATGATAAAAAGGATCAGATGAAAAAGGGCGAGGGCATTGGCTTTGCCGGAACCGGATTTGTATCCGGAACCGGATTCGCGGTGCTGGAAGCTCCGAACCAGAGTTCTGCGTGCGTGACACTGCGCATGAACAAGCGGGGCATGGCAACTCTTTACATTGGTTCCCATGATATCGGCCAGGGCTCAGATACGGTCATGACAGCGATCGTGGCAGAGGAACTGGGCCTTCCCATGGATATGGTAAAGACATTCATGTCCGATACCTTCCTGACACCCTGGGATTCCGGTTCTTACGGAAGCCGTGTTACCTTCCTTGCGGGAAATGCTGCCCGCCGCGCTGCCGTGGATGCAAAGCGCCAGCTGTTTGAGGTGATCGCTCCCATGTGGGGTGTGATGCCTGAAACACTGGAGTGTCTGGACGGCAAGGTGATCAGCAAAGAGAACGCAGAGCTTCAGATGCCCATTGGGGACGCCATGTTTAAGTATATGACCGTTAAGGGAGGCGATGAGCTGGTGGGTATCGGCTCATATTACCACCGCACCGACAATTCCCAGTACAATGGTACCAATACCACCAACTACGCGCCTGCTTACAGTTTTTCCACAGGAGCGGCCCATCTGACCGTGGATGAGGAGACAGGCGTGCTGGATATCGATGAGTTTGTATTTGCCCATGACTGCGGCCGCGCCCTGAACAAGAGGGCTGTGGAAGGCCAGCTGGAGGGTTCCATCGGCATGGGACTTGGATATGCGGTCTACGAGCACAACGTGACCAAGGAGGGCAAGATATTAAATCCTAATTTCCGTGATTACCGCCTGCCAACCGCCCTTGACATGCCGAAGATGCGTACCTTTTACGATTTTACACCGGATGAGGAAGGACCTCTGGGTGCAAAGGAAGCAGGGGAAGGCTCGGCAGCGCCGGTGGCGCCTGCCATTGCCAATGCGGTCAACATGGCTACCGGTGTATATTTTACGGAGCTTCCACTGGATCCCGAACATATCTGGAGAGCGCTCCATGGACTTAAGGATGACAGGAATTCCAAATAAAGGGCCGGCGTGACCTTCATTCAGGGGATAAACCCGCCGCAAAGGTGGGGGCCGAGGAGACTCCGAGAGTACACCTTAGAAAAGCGGAGGTTGACTTTGTCAACAAAAGAAGGCGGCTCTATGCCGCCTTTTTAACATTACGGGGATTGCACTGCGGCGGAAGGAAAGATGCCGCTGAAGCGACCGTCCGCAGGCGGAGAAGCCTGCGATCAGGATTCTTTGTTTCATTCAGTACAGGAACTCTGCCCCAAAGGCAGGGAAAAGAACAAGTAAAGGGGAGAATGTATATGGGACACCAGTTAAAGAAGATGCGCCTGCCGGGCGGTATGGAAGCGGAAGAGAGGGCCTGCGGGGATTATGTCTGTCGATACTGTAAGGGAAAGGCCACGGCCTGTAACTTCGTAGCGGATATGTGCCTTCAGGTATATGCCCGCCACAACGGGCTCTGCGGCGCCTATGTTGAATCCGATCAATATGTGGGATATGTTACGGACTGTACGACCTGTACCTATGAGGGACTGGCCGGGGACTGCCGGTTTGGGGATCAGGGATCAGCCGCCCACGGCTGACTCTCATACCGGTGACAAAATAACAGCCGGCGGGAAACAGGTATTTCCCGGCGGCTGTTGTCTTTGTACCAGCATCAACTGTGACGGCAGAAATCATGCATTCACATTCTGGGGTGAATGGGGGGATTTCAGCTCCCCCACGGAGGAGCGCGCGATTTTTATGGCGGCTTTTGTCACAAAGAACGCAAATATGTAGCTTATGATAAACATAATAGGCCAGTCGTGTATCACGCTCTGGGTATATACTGCTGAAACACTGGGGATAAAGCCGGCTGCAGCGGCTGCCTCTATCTCCGGATTGTTAAAGACATTGACAGCGGTGAGCACAAGGGTGGCCGTGGTGTTAAAGAACAAGGTGGCCACAAAGTTTTCAAGGAGTACATGGGGCAATGTCTCGGGCTTCAGCCCCATTTTCCTGCCAAGGGCAAAGGACCAGTCCGTGAGGGGAAAGATCATGCCTGTCAGGGAGATCACAAGGAATGCGGTTCCCCAGTTCTTAACCAGCAGCGGCACTGTGAATGTGAGTTTGTCTACGAAGATTGCCGAGGTGGCCATGATCAGGGAGATGCAGATGGCTACCACGGATGATATGATCATACCAAAATGATTTTTGTAAAAATTCATAAAATACGTCCTTTCTGGTCTTTAATACAAAGCTTGGCGGTATGGATCCGCCATTCGATTTCTTTACAACCAGGGTTGGATAGCCGATACAAAGCGCTGCACAGGCCGGCAGACCTGTATCGGTGTTTCGTTTATACCCCCTAAATACTTTCTTTTCCTATCCCTCCTTAATCGTGGTGAACCAATGATGGACACCGTTTTATGGCGGCGGGCAGCGCCCTTTACCATCCATAAATGCGGTTAAAAACCAGGAGAACGCACAGGGTTTGTTTTCAGCCGCATCCTTTGCCGAATGAGATCATGGGTGCACAGGATTGAGTTACGGGTGCACGATCATAAGGGTGTCATCCAGTCCGCCAGCAGGCAGCATCAGAAGGGCGCCGTATTTGGCTTCCAGGTCCTCCACTGCCTTGGCAACGCCTCCGTATCCCACGTGGCGGCCTCCCTTTAGCAGGATAACGCCGCCCCGGGCCATGCGCGGAAAAAAGAATTCCAGTCCGGAAAAGGTGGGGTTGTACAGGCAGGCATCCATATAAACCAGCGCAAATGTCTCATCCTCCATGTCAAAGGCGGTTTCAGGAAACCAGCCCTTTTTAATGATTACCTGTTCTTTTACCGGCATGCGCTCCATCAGTTTTTCTTCGTCCGCACCGGAGAACTGGCCGGCTTCTGCATTGGAACATGCGAGCTCCTGTTCTTTGGCGGTATCCCTTGGGTCAAATCCCTCAAAGGTGTCAAAGAGATAGAGCCTGCGGTCAGGCATCAGGGCATTGAGCTGCCAGGAGGTATCTCCGCGGTAACATCCCAGCTCCGCCACATTTCCCTCTATGCAAAGGCCTGTAAGCCGGCGGCAGATACGGCGCAGAACATTGCAGGTGGCGGAAAACTGCTGGCAAAGGTCCCGGATAAAGATGATGTCGTTTAAAAATCCTGCCCGGATCGCCATGTATTGCAGTGCATGGCTTTTCTCAGGGTCCGTGGTGGCGATGACAATGATATCCGGCTGAAGGGCCACAGCCAGGTCAATGGGCATCACAGGCATGCCCTGGATCTCCTCCTTTAGCTCTCCTTTTTCCAGATCGGAGAATACGTTCCAGGTTTCAGCCCTGGTATCTCCCAGACCCACCAGTTTCATTTCACGTGGATTCAGCATATCCGCCACAGCCATCCCCATACTGTCGGCTCCAAGAATTACAACGGTCTTCATTTTCCAGCCCTCCTTGTCATCTATTTAACAATATTGTAGGGCGGCCAGGGGGAAAGGGCAAGTAGTGCAGGTCACACCTGATGCTATATTACATTTGTTGTTTGGCTTTCATCTGTAACCTGCCATACTTAATTATGGGGAAATGAAATGATATCATAGAAACATGATCTGACACATCCGGTGTGACGGGGAAACGGCCGGAAATACGGTGTACTCTCGGAATCTCCTGGAGTACACCACGAAAAACAGGAGGAAACTATGGACAAGGTTTCAATATGGATTAACGGGGTTGAGCGGAAATTTATCATTGGCGATGCGCAGGGGTGCGTCAAGCCTTCCGAGACGCTGGTCCACACGCTCAGGGACCGGCTGGACCTGACCGGCACCAAGATCGGATGTGACCACGGGGCATGCGGAAACTGTACGGTCATTTTAAACGGCGATCCGGTGGCATCCTGCATGATCTTAACGGCCGACTGCCAGGGGGCAGAGGTGACCACCATTGAGGGCCTGGAGGACCAGGACACAGGGGAGCTGAGCATACTACAGCAGGCATTTGTGGACAATTCCGCGTTCCAGTGCGGATTCTGCACTCCCGGCATTGTGATGTCCGCAAAGGCGCTTTTAGACAAAAATCCCGATCCCACCAGGGAGGATATCAGGGAGGCGCTGTCCGGCAATTACTGCCGCTGCATCAGCCATTACCAGGTGGAGGCTGCCATTGAGGACGCCATCAGGAGAATGAAGGATCTCAGAGCAAAGGGGGAGGCATAGTATGGGAGACAACAATTACAGATACATAGGCAGGCATGTAAACCGTGCAGACGGACGGGAGCTGATCTCCGGCCGCCGCCAGTTCATCGATGATGTCCGTATTCCCGGCATGCTCACGGCCAGGGTACTGAGAAGCCCTTATCCCCATGCCAATATCGTGGACATCCACGTAGAAAAGGCAAAGGCCCTTGCGGGAGTTAAAGCGGTACTGACTTATAAGGACGCCCCTGACTGGAAATGCGGACTGCCGCAGCACAGGAGAGTGCTGGACCACAGGGTGCGTTTCACTGGGGACAGTGTGGCGTTGGTGGCTGCAGAAACCCTGGAGGCCGCTGACGAGGCATGCAAGCTCATAGAAGTGGAATATGAGGAGCTTCCCTTTGTATTGGACTGCGAGGAGGCGATCAAACCGGAGGCACCCCAGCTCTATGAGGAATTTCCGGGAAATGTCCTTCCAAAAGTCACACCATTTTCAGAGGAGCCCTTTAATCAGATCCATGTGGGGGATGTTGAGAAGGCCTTTGAAGAAGCAGCCTATGTGGCGGAGGGATATTACTGCTATGACAAGCTGCCACACCCCCTTCCGCCTGAATCACCTGGTGTGATCGCGCAGTGGACCAGTCCCAGCGCGGTAACCCTTTATTATAACGGCGGCGCACCCCATCTTCAGAAGTTTAACACGGAAGCATCCATTCCGGGGGTGGCGGTGCGGGTGATCGCATGCCATTCCGGCGGTTCCTACGGCAGCAAGCAGCTGATCCCCCATCTGGCCCTTCAGGCCATTGCCCTTGCACGTGAGACGGGCAGGGCTGTAAAGCTGATGATGGACCGTACGGACCATATGCTGTCCTATGAACTGCGCCAGGGAAGCCGTATCCGCGGCAAGGTGGGGATCACAGAGGATGGTATCATAAGTGCCATACAGGGCATGTGGTATATTGATTCAGGCATGTCCTCCACCTATGCCCAGGCAATGACCGCGGTAGGGCTGGGGGAAGCCCAGGCATTCTGCGGAAAATGCAAAAACTGGGATCTGGATACCATGCTGATTGCGACCAACCACAGTTCCCAGGCCCCCATCCGCGGTTTTGGCGGCCAGGAGTTAAAGGGCGCTTTGATCCCGCTTGTATGTACCGCCATCCGGGCAGCCCATATGGACCCCTATGAGGTGTTTAAGAAAAACTTTGTAAAGGCAGGGGATTCCTACATATGGCGTGATTACAAGTGGTGGGAGGTGCGTTCCGTGGACTTTACCGCCGCGTTTGAGGAGTCAGCTGCCAAATTTGGATGGAAGGATAAATGGAAGGGATGGGAGGTTCCCACCTGGGTCAGTGAAGACGGAAAGCGTGCCATCGGCGTGGGCGTAGGGGTGCACGGCAATGCGGATATCGGGGAAGACCCTACGGAGGGATTTGTAAAGCTCCATCCCTTTGGAAGCGTGACCGTGGAAATGTGTATCGGAGAAACAGGAGGCGCCCAGCGCCATGCCATCCAGAAAATGGTTGCCGAAGTCATGAAGGTTCCCTTTGACGGTGTCCAGCTGGTGAATTCCGATACCCACGGCACAGGATATGATGCGGGAATGATCGGTTCAAGGGGAACTATTACCATGGGAACCTGTGCGGTCAGAGCTGCCAATGATGCCAGAAAGAAGCTGCTTAAGATGGCGGCGGAGAAACTGCACATGGGTGTGGATGACCTGGATACGGAGGATTTTCTGGTATTCCCCAAGGCTGATCCGCAGATGCGCCTGCCATGGATCGCTATTACAGGAACACCTGAGATGACCATCACCGGCATGGGACTTTACCAGCAGAACTTTGACAAACCCAACTTTGCCCTGTACTTTGCGGAGGTGGAGGTGAACCTGGAGACAGGGGAGGCAAAGCTGCTCCGTGCCCTGGAGGGTACGGATGTGGGACAGATCATTGACCCGGTGAATGTGCGGATGCAGGCTGAGGGATCCTTTGGCGCAGCGGGCGCGGATACAGCCCTGTTTGAGGAAATGGTCATGGACAAAAAGCTGGGCCGGTTTGTCAGCGGCAATATGATTGACTATAAATGGCGTACCTTTAATGAATTTCCGCCTTTTGACACGGTGATCCTGGAGGGACAGTTTGACACGGAATCCTTCCACGCATTGGGATTTGGTGAGATCAGCGGTTCACCCGCGCCCTCCGCCATCCTGATGGCAGTTTCCAATGCCATTGGAACGGAAGTAAAGGAATATCCCACCACGCCCACCGTTGTGTTAAAAGCCATGGGAAAGATCAAATAGAGAGGGAGGTATACCATGAAACAGTTTGAGCATGTAACTGTATCCAGCTTTGAGGAAGGGGCGAGGATCTTAAAGGAGGGCAAGGGAAAGCGTCAGGCCATGGCCGGGGGCTCGGATCTGCTTGGTATCTATAAGGACGGGATCCTGAAAACACACCCTGAGACAGTGGTGAATCTGAAGCAGATACCGGAATTTGACACACTTGAGGAAACGGACGGCTGGCTGGACATCGGGGCCGGATGCAAACTGAACAGGATAGCCGGGGACCAGGCAGTGAAGGATCTGTGCCCTGCACTGGCAGAGGCCGCCTATTCGGTTGCTTCCCCGCTGATCCGTTCCATCGGCACCGTGGGAGGAAATATATGCCAGGACGTGCGATGCTGGTACTACAGATACCCGGATACCATGGGAGGAGCGCTGGACTGCAAGCGAAAAGGGGGCAAAACCTGCTATGCTATCAATGGGGAGAACCGCTATCATTCCGTGTTTGGGGGAATGGCCTGTCATGGTTCCCCATGTGCCGGATCCTGTCCGGCGGGTACCGATGTGCCGGCTTATATGGCAAGACTGAGAAACGGGGACTGGGATGGGGCTGCCAGGATCATTATGGAGTATAACCCCATGCCCATGATGACCTCCCGTATCTGTCCCCATCCTTGCCAGGACGACTGCAACCAGTGTACATACGGCGACAGTGTGAACATCCATGGGGTGGAGCGGTCCCTGGGAGATTATATCCTGGAACACGCCGACATCTACTATGCAGCCCCGGAACATGGGACAGGAAAGACGGTCTCCATTGTGGGCGCAGGGCCGGGCGGATTGTCTGCAGCCTATTATCTGCGCAGGTCCGGCCACCAGGTGGTGGTATATGACCGCATGGAGAAGGCAGGAGGTGTGCTCCAGTACGGCATTCCCCACTACCGCCTGCCAAAGCATATAGTGGATGCATATGTGAAAGCGCTGGAACATATGGGAGTAGAGTTCAGGCTTGGCGTCCACGTGGGAAAGGATATCACCTTAGAGGAGATCAGGAAAAACTCCCACAGGGTGTACGTGGGGACCGGCGCCTGGAAACAGCCTGTGCTGGGTCTGGAGGGAGAGAACCTGACCCAGTTTGGCCTGAACTTCCTGGTGGAAGTCAACACATATCTGGAAAAGGCCATTGGAAGCCAGGTACTTGTATGCGGGGGCGGAAACGTGGCAATGGATGTGGCCCTTACCGCAGCCAGACTGGGAGCTAAGCATGTGAAGCTGGTCTGCCTGGAGCAGGAACATGAGATGCCTGCCACGCCGGAGGAGGTTGCAAGGGCAAAGGAAGAGGGGGTGGAGATCTATCATGGCTGGGGCCTGGGAAAAGTGGTCACGGACAAAGACAAAAAGGTCACCGGCCTGGCAGCTAAAAAATGCCTGTCTGTTTTCAACGGGGAACACCGCTTTGCCCCTGTATATGAGGAGACGGAGCAGACATTCATCGAGGCAGATACCATCATATTGGCAACCGGCCAGAGGGTGGACCTGGATTTCCTGGGAGAGCGGTTTGGGGAACAGCTTAAATCCGCCCGAGGGCTGATCGAGGCCGACCTGGAATCCTTCCGGACAAAAGAGGAGGGAATCTATGCAGGCGGAGATGCTGTTACCGGACCTGACATTGCCATCCGCGCCATCCTTGCGGGGCGTGTGGCAGCTGCGGGGATGGACCGGGAGCTGGGAGAAAAGGGAAGGATGATGCCAGGAGGGGATCCTGTTTCGGATGCCGGTTCGCCCCAGGCGGATCCATGGCTGCACTTTGACCCCAAAGCAGTGGAAGAGGAGGCGGCCCATAAGCTGGCGGAGGTTTCCCCGGAGGAGAGAACGCTGACAGGGGAGGACACGGCTTCCTTTGACCGGGAAACGGCCCAGGCCGAGGCGGGGCGCTGTATGAACTGCGGCTGTTATGCGGTGAGTCCATCGGATATAAGCCCGGTGCTTGTGATGGCAGGAGCAAAGATCATAACAACAGAGCGCACCTTGACGGCACAGGAACTGCTGACAAGGGAACTGACCGTACAGGATATCCTGGAACCGGGGGAACTGGTAAAGGAGATCCAGGTACCAAAGCTTAAGGGTGAGATGCATTATGATAAAAAGCGTGTGAGAAATGCCATTGATTTTGCTATTGTTTCCCTTGCGTCCTGCCTGGAGGTAGGGGATCATGTAATAAGGGATGCCCGGATCGTGTTTGGAGGCGTTGCGCCAATACCGTACCGTATGCCGGAGGTGGAGGAGTTCCTCAGAGGAAAAAGGGTGACGGAAGAGATGGCAGAAGAGGCAGCCGCGCTGGCTGTTCGGGATGCTGTTCCCATGGGGAAGAATGAGTACAAATTATTCATGATAAAGGAGCTGCTGGTAAATGCTGTCTTAAGGGCAGACAACAAACAGTAAAGGGAAAATTCAGTCCGTGATGAAGGGATAAAACTGTCCGTCATCACGGACTCCGGCTTTCCTCATCCTCAGGCTGGTGCTTAGGATGATATCCCTGCCGGTACAATCAAGATTGATCCACAGGGGATAAAAGCCCTCTTTCCATGTAAAAAGATGCAATACCTCATTGAAGGTACAGGTCCTCTGCCTTGGGAGAAAGAGAAGTCTCATCATATCATCTGCAGAGGAGTAGTTTTTGTTTTTCTCCATAACAGGGCACACGGTGAAAAGACGATGCTGGTAATCCTTTATGCCCATGTGGGTGCAGGCATGGATGAAATGCTGTTTGAAATCAATGTTGTCCATTTTGTCCCTCCAGATATGTGCCGGTCAGGAAGATGAGCCGTCCTGAACTGTTACTGTCTGTATTAAAAATACACTATAAGACAAACAAAATCAAGTAAGAAAATGCGGCCGTTTAAGGCCGCACGATCACAGCGCTTCCATGAAGGTCGCAAAGGGGGACCAGTACAAGAGGATGGCGGCATTTCTCATAGTCCTCAACCGCCTGGCGTGCTCCCTGGAAGCGTTCATTGTTATAATCATGGAGAAGGATCATGCCTCCGGGGGACAGACGGGGATAAAAGTACTCCAGCCCGGATAAAAGGGGGGCGTAGAGGTCTGCATCCAGACTGACCAGTGCATAGTTCTCATCCTCCAGACCCTGTGCAGTTCCCGGAAAATACCCTTTACGTATCACTGCGTTTTGGGGAAACGGAAGACGGTTCAGTACGGCTGTTTCACTTGTATCCGAAAATTCACCCTTTCTTGCCCGGGAACATCCAAGGGCTTCCTCCTTCTCAATATCCCGCGGATCAAATCCCTCAAAGGTATCAAACAGATACAGCCTTCTGTCAGGAAACAGCGCGTTCAGTTTCCAGGCGGTATCCCCTTTATAGACCCCCAGCTCCGCTATATGGCCGGGGATTTTCTGGCAGTGAAGACGCTTGGCCAGCTGCTTTAAGGTAGCGCTCCTTATGTCAAACTGCTCATAAAGGTCCCGGAGAAGAATAAATTCTCCGTGGAAACCAGAGTGGACCGCCTGGCTCTTTAACTGTCCGGACCGTGCCGGGTCCGTAACGCCCGTGATGATATAGTCAGGTTCCAGGCGCACTGCCTGGTCCACGGAAAGAATGGGAACATCTGCCGGGAATCCCCTTTCCTGTTTCTCTGTTTTGTTTAAATGATAGAGGGACGGATCATTATCTCCAAATCCCACTAATTCCATATATTCCGTATTAAGAAGCCTGGATATCCCCCGTCCAAACTGGCCCGCGCCCAGGATGATGACAGTTTTCATCGTTCCCTCCCATTGGTCTTCCGCCTTTTCAGGCGGTGATTATATTCTCTCTGTATAACATAATACTGGAAACTGTAAAAGAAATCAATGCTACCATTATAGCACTTACATCACCTGTAAATATTTGATATAATGTAGCATATACTACTGGTTGTTAAAAACATGACAGTGTTATAATATTGTTAAAACGAAACGGGGAATTTTGGGGCTGTTGTAGTGAAAATTCACAAAAAGAGAGGGTGGGTTGGGTGAATCAAGTACCGAGTGCTGCTGTGCAGATGCCGCATGCAAACTTTGTCTCGCGTCTGTTGTATCTTCCAAGGGGAATATCCAGGCTGGAAAAGCTGGGACAAAAGAAATCATTTCCCAAGAACCATATGCTAGTCCAGGCGGGAACCAGGACCAACTATTGCTACATTGTAAAAAAGGGCAGGGTGGCTGCCTTTGAAACCACTGTGACGGGGGAGGAGAGGATCTATAATTTCAATGAAAGCAATTCCCTTGTTCTGGAAGGAAACCTTCTCTTTGACCAGGAATCCCCTGTGAATTTTAAGACGGTCCAACCGTCAGAATTAGTCTGTATCACCAAGGAGATGCTGCTGGAGGGGATTGCCGGCGATCCGCAGCTGGCCATGGATATCATGGAATCCCTTTCCACCAAGTTCCTGTCCGCAATGGAGCAGGTACGGCATACGAATTTTCACAATGCCGGGTGGAAAATCTGCGATCTCCTTCTTATTTTTGCGGAGCACTACGGCGTGCCCTATGACGGGAAGATCCTGATCAAGGAAAAGATAAGCCAGCAGCTGCTCTCCAACCTGCTGGGAATAAACCGCGTTACGGCGGTGAGGGCCATCAAGGAGCTGAAAGAGATGGCGCTGATCGAACAGATCAATGGATTTTATTGTATTAGGAGCCTGGAGCAGCTGAAGCGGCACCAGGAGCGGATCTGCCAGTGATTGTGATTCTCCTCTAAAAAGCCCGCACAATACCGGAAACTAAGGGAACCTGATTCTGGTTCTTGATTTTCTTCCAAGTTCTGTTTTATAGTATTAAGAACCTGGAGTGTCTGGTTGAACAGATTGAAAAGGGCCGCCCTCCTCTGCGGGAAACCATGAAAGGTGAACTGGTGGAGCGGAAATCCGTCCGCGGGCTGGAAGAGACTTAGTCATTGCAGCCTGCGGCGCCCCTGATCCGGCAAACTGCGCGCCCTTCCTTGGAATCCAGGGTCAGGGTGGCGCGGGATCCGCTGACATCATACAGCTTTACAATGTCTGCCAGTTCCTCCTCCTGGGGCCACAGCTCCTTCAGAATCTCAGGACATCTGGCCAGCAGGCCGGGCTGGTAAAGGCGGGTCTTACTGTTGTCGTTGATAGCGCCGTAATAAACGTCTGCCTCCACCATGTCCTGGAACATGTGGCTTCCGTAGGACAGGTCGGGATGATAGCCGGCTTTGTCATAAGCCACCTCGCAGATGGCATTGAACTGGCTGATCTCTGAATAGACCACCGGAACTCCAAGTTCAGGGGAGGAGGTTCCGATCCGTCCCGGAACAAGAAGCATCAGCTTCTTGTCCGTATCCTCAAAATGCTGGTTGATCCGGCTGATGAGCCGGGCCACGTCCGGCTTTTTTGCATATGGGTATTCATAGTATTTCTGGGGATCCACCCACACGATATAATCCATGGTTTCTTCCTTGGAGCGCCGCATGGAGGTCCTGCGCACATCAAATAAAAGCTGATGGTCCACACCCTCAGGTATATGGACCTGTTCCGAAAGAGCAGCCTGCAGGGGGCGGCACTGCAGCAGATTCAGGCGCCATATCCCTTCCTCCGGGCTGGTAATGGCAAATTCCACATCCACCGGCCGTTCATAAGCTATTTCCAGCATTTTCATCAGATCGCGCATCATATGTATAAAGTCTAAGTTGTCCACCAGTCCCTGACAGTCCGCAAAATATACCTTTCGGTAAATATGCCGCTGGGCCAGCATGTCCTCCGCCTCCGTATCATGGCTTAGGACCATTTTTCCCTGCCATTTTGGAAGCAGTTCTATGATCTGCTCCAAGGGTTTGGTACAGAGCTGTCCGGCGGTAAAGTCCAGCACATCCACCTGGCGCTGCGAGAACTTATGCCTCTCAGCCATGGTGGTGCGCAGATTGGCCTGGGCGCGGTCCAGGCATATAAGCCGTGGGTAATCCCCCGGAGTCCGTTCCACCGCCCTGGTCCCAAGCCCCATGACCATGCGGAGCATACCGGCCTCCGGGTTCAGCTGTTCCATCCATTTATAGGGATTGTAGGAACAACCCATGCCTGCAGCCACCGGCAGATAGAAATCACCGTACGCCTGTCCGGCCACGGGCTGGATCAGCAGGGCCATCTGTTCATCCACATCCAGTAAATGGCGTTTCCTGCGGTATTCAATGGCCTGCTCGTTCATTACGCTGGCATATACCCTGCGCACCGCGCATTCCAGTTCCTCCAGCCGATCTTCCTTTGTACCCTGGTTCATGCAGAAAACGGATTCATATTTTCCTGAAAAGGCATTTCCGTATCCATCCTCCATGATGCTGCTGGAGCGCACAATGATGGGGGTGGACCCATAGTGGTCCAGCATTTCTCCCAGCTCTTTAAGTATATCATCCGGAAGGCGGCCGTTTTGCAGCCTGTTTGTCAGCTCGTCCGTTTCCTTAAAATCATCTTTTTCCAGTCTGTGCCGCGCTTTTAACTCAGAGCAGCGGTTCAGGACCAGATACCTGTAAAATACATCCGTACCGATAAAAAAAGAATCGTGAGGTTCCACGTAGGCCGCGTAATCCGCCATCATAAGTTCGATCAGCTTTCTGGCCACAAGAAGTCCGCAGGCTTTGCCGCCAATGACGCCTCCGCCTATTTTCCGGTCCCACACATGTCTGAAATCATCATCTGTAAAATGTTTCAGGATCAGCTGCTCCATGTGGCTTTCCGTTGTCATGATCTGGTTGCAGATGCATTTGCGTTCTTCTCTTGTTAAATTTTCTTTTATTAAGATCTGTGGATAGTCTGCCATTTGCCATCCTCCTGATAAGGTAGTGTTTGTCTTACTATTATAACAGAAAAAAGGCCGGATGGAAGAAAATTGATCATTTCTATTGACATATATCCTGTATGGATCTACAATTTAGTATACAAATGTATACTAAATTGTAAGTAAAGCAATAAAAGGTACGGATAAAGGAGATCTGCATATGGATAAGATCAATCTATCGGACGGGGAATGGAAACTGATGAACCTGCTGTGGCAGAACCCGCCCAAGACCATTACCCAGCTGACAAAGGAGCTGGAGGAACTGACCGGATGGAAACGTAATGTGATCATTACCATGCTGAAACGTTTGGAGGCCAAGGGCGCCATCCGCCACCGGGAAGGAGAGCGGGCCAAGCTGTTCTACCCGGCGGTGGACAGGGAAGGGACTGTCCTGGAGGAGACGCGGGGATTTCTGAACCGGGTATTTCAGGGCAGCTTCAGCCTGATGGTTAATGCCATGGTAGATTCCAGGGAACTGTCCGATCAGGATATAGAGGAGCTGAAGGAAATCCTGGAAAAGGCAGAGGAGGAGAGGCATGATTGAGACACTTATTACCTCCTCGGCTCTTATTGCGGGAATCTGCCTGCTGCGCCTTTTCCTGAAAGGGAGGATCAGTCCCGGAATACAGTATGGAATTTGGGCTACAGTGGCACTGCGCCTTATGATCCCTTGGTTTTCTCCTTTGTATTCCTGGTTTAGGACCATTGAAAGTCCATTCAGTGTGATGAATGCGGCGGATAACCTGCGTGAGATGGCAGCTGTCCGGCCGGTAGCGGAACCTCTTTTAGATAATCTGGGCACAGGGCAGGTGATTCCCTATGCTGTCCCGGCAGCCGTGGCTGGGAGGGCCGCGGGCCATGACTGGAATCTGATCATTCTCACGCTGTGGATATTGGGAGGAATCCTGCTGTTTGCCCGCATGATGTGGACCAACCTGCATTTTTCATGGAGCCTCTATATGCGGAGGGAGCGGTATCTGGGGGATACATATGGGATCACAAAGCTTCCCGTTTACTGCGTTCAAGGTCTCAGTACCCCATGCTTTATGGCGTTTCTCTGTGACCGGGCCATCTATATCCCTTGGGACATGGCAGAGGATGAGGGGAGGCTGCGCCATATTTTGATCCATGAAGACTGCCATGCCAGCCACCATGACCATATATGGAGTATGCTGCGGTGTATCCTGCTGTGCTATTACTGGATCGATCCGCTGGTCTGGGCAGCGGCTTTTTTATCCAAGAGGGACAGTGAACTGGCTTGCGATGCGGCTGCGGTACGCCGGCTGGGGGAGGGAGAGAGAATCGCCTATGGCAGGACCCTGATCAGCCTGATGGAAAAGAGGCGGCATAGGGCAGGGGTCCTGAATGTTTCCCCGGACATGTGGAATGGGAAAAGGGCTGTGAAAGAACGGATCGCCATACTGGCAAAACACCCGGTGACCACCAGGGTGATGGCCTGCATCCTGGTCCTGATCCTGACGGTTCTGGTGGTCTGCACCTATACGGGAAAACAATCCCAGTCTGACATCACTGCACGCACCGAGGCGTGGGCCAATGCTTTTTGCGGCAGGGAGGGGAACACCCTTAAGGACATGTTTGATCCGCAAGATCCTGACGGGTTTTATAAAATGGACCAGGTCCAGTCACAGCCGGGGGATCCGGCGATCGGTTTTGGCTGGTCCAGTCCATGGCCCATGGATCAGTTGTACGAAACAGAGACAGAAGGCAGCCGGTCGGAGATTACCTATTATGCCATGACGTCAGATCCCCACCGGTGGGTTTGGAAAGAGCACCTTACCTGGAAACAGGAAGATGGGATCTGGTATGTGGAGCAGGAGACATTGAAGGAATATGACAGTATTCTATCTGCCCGGGAGTTTTATGAGGCGTATGGACGGGGAATCGCAGGAACCCCTATGGATTACCGGAAAGACGGAATGGCAGAAATCCTGAATAAACATGCCGCCTCGGACCCGGTGTTGGGGGATCTGAGATATCCCGACCTGGCAATGGAGTATCTGCTGAATCTCCACGGCGGAAAGGGTACGGTAGTGGAGAACTTGGACACGGCGGCGGAGGACACGGGGACGGCGGCGGAGGACATGGGGACGGCGGCGGAGAGCAAAAGTAAGGTGGTGGTTTATACATTTCCGGACAAGAGCAGGGCGGCTGTCACCATGATACAGCCCTTTGGAGGGGAAGGAATCTGGATACCGGAGGAGCTTACGGAGATTCCGGAATCAGCCTTGGATAAAAGAGAGGATGGGGAGAGCAGTCCAAAAGAAAAGGCGGAACGGGCGGAGCGAACGCCAGAGGGGGCGTTGGATGGGACGTTAAAGGGAACGGAAGATGGGACGGATCGGATTTCAATGGATGACGTCCTTAGGCTGGCCGGTGTGACGGATGCCGCGTCACTTGCAGAACGGACGAAGAACTTTCCGGAACCGGACAGGGTGGATGGAGACGAGGATGAAAATTCCCTTAACCGGGTGGAACATTATCCGTTTGTCCATTTGGATGAACCGTATGAGATCCAGGTATCCTATGAGAACAGGTCAGGCGATCTGGATTACATCAGCCTGCAGCGTCTGACCACAGGGGAATGGCTGAATCTGTACCAGACTCCGGAAGCTGTTAAAAAGTATGGAATAAAGCTGGCGGACAGAGGGGAGATAGAGGTTTTTTTTGCCACTCACAGGAAGATGTCTGATTACCTGACCTACCGCCTGCCCGGTGAACTTTCAGATGGAGATTATATGGAAGCCCTGGGAAACAGCAGCGGAGGAAATCTGTTCCTTACCTCAGATCAGGCCGCCCAAAGACGGCTGGAGGATTTGAACAGATATGTGGATACCTCTGCAGTCCCTCAGGAATGGAGATCAGCCGGAGCGGTACAGCGGTTTACGGGAGACTGGCTTTACCGGAGATTTGAACAGGGGGAACTGATGGAGATCGGGTATCCGTGGAACCATTCCATGTTTATCAGCGAACCGGTATCCGTCATTGACTGCGAGGTCCCTGCCCTGCTCATACTTGTAAGCCATGATATGTACACATCTGCATCCCTCACAGATGCAGAGGCTGAGCACGGCCCCATACCAGAGGAGGACAGGACTTCCCGCATGTGGTATATATTTTTTGCAGAATCGGACAGTGATGAGATGTATGCCATCTCACTGAACGGGGATCTGTATCATGAATCGGATCTGCTTAAGATCGCGCGGACCGTTCACTTTACAGAGAATGCCTGGACAAAGAAGTGAGGCGGGATACACGGTCCTTTTGAAAGAAACGTTTGGTCTCATCCGTTACCACACCGCTCAGTGCAAACAGCGCGATCATATTGGGCAGGGCCATAAGGCCGTTGAATATATCAGCAATGGTCCACACGGCCTTTACTGTCATGTATGGCCCGATGAAAACAGCAAAGATATACAGCCAGCGGTATGCCTTGACCACCTTCATGTTGCCGCCGGTGAGGTATTCCAGGCACCGCTCGGAATAATAATCCCAGCCGAGGATGGTGGTAAAGGCAAAGAACACCAGGCAGAGCATTAACAGGAATGAGGAGACAATGGCCGGAAGAGGAAGGCCGCTGTTAAATGCATAGTTTGTGATGGCCACTCCGGTCAGACCCTCCACCTGCCATGCACCGGTGAGCACGATGGATAGGCCTGTCATGGTGCAGATCACAATGGTATCAATAAAAGTGCCTGTCATGGAAACCAGGCCCTGGCGCACCGGCTCCTTTGTCTGGGCAGCTGCAGCGGCAATGGGAGCAGAGCCAAGTCCGGCTTCATTGGAGAAAATGCCTCTGGCAATCCCTTTTTGCATGGAAATGATCATGGTGCCCACAATACCGCCCGTGACGGCAGATGGGTTAAATGCGCCTGTTACAATGGTCACAGCTGCCTGAGGGATAGCGGACAGGTTGCACAGCAAAAGGGCAACTGAGAGAAGGATATAGACCACGGCCATAAAAGGAACGATCACCTGGGATACATTTGCAATGCGCTTGATTCCCCCAATGAGGACCAACGCCACGCACACGCTGAGGATCAGGGACGCGATGACCACGGTCCAGGAATAGGTTCCGATCCCTGGAATGGTCACGGTCCAGGACTGATTGGGATCAAAAAAATGATTCACTGCTGAGGAGATTCCATTGACCTGGGAAAATGTCCCGATTCCAAACAGACCCACACAGACGCCAAAAAATGCAAAGATCCTGGCCAGCCACTTCCAGTTTGCGCCCATTCCACGTTCAATATAATAAAACGGCCCGCCCAGCACATGGCTGCTGTCATCCACCACCCGGTACTTGACCGCTAGCAGCCCTTCCGCGTATTTGGTGGCCATTCCAAGAAATGCCGCCAACTCCATCCAGAACAGGGCGCCCGGCCCGCCGGCGGCAATGGCAGTGGCCACGCCCACAATATTGCCTGTTCCAATGGTGGCTGAGAGGGCGGTACAGAGGGCTCCGAAGGAGGTCACCTCCCCTTCGCCGTTTTCTTCATTTTTAACCATCCATTGAAGCGCCAGTGGGAGCCTGCGGATCTGAAGAAGGCCAAGCCTTGCTGTAAGCAGGATGCCCCCGGCCAATATGAGGACCATAAGGGGAACGCCCCATACCAGATCATCGATTTGTTCAAGTACCTGATTGATTGTCTGCCACATGTTTTAATTCCTCTTTTCTGCATTGATTGTTCAACATTAAAAACAGCAAAAAAATGAGACTGCTTCCAGTCTTCTGGAATCAATCTCACGTAACGGAATCAGGGAATAGGGACCCATGGAGGTCCTGAATGCGTACTGTATCATTCAAATCTTTCTCTGTCCTTTTGCCTGAGAGATTGGTGCGCTCTGCGCACTTTGCACCTTCGGCCCCCGCACTGAAGCGGGTTTCTCCAGAGTTACATCCGTCCATAGTCTTTTTCCGCCGGTGCGGAAGCCTGAGAGTGTTACTCCTTCGGCAAGCCATTGCTTTTTCCTACGAACATCATCTGTTGTTTTTTGTTGACGGTATCAAAAGTATCATATGATAGGCCGGTTGTCAATAGGATTTTCCGTTTGGTTTTCTGACCGCGGACACATGTTCGTAAACCAGATTGAACACCATGCCGACCGCAACCACAATGCCCCCCACAAAGGAGGTGCCGGGGTAGGTATTTTTTGAACACAGATCCAGAAGGATTCCTGTAAAAAGCTGTCCTACAAAGGTCAGAAGCGTAAGACGGAAGGCAGATACCCTGGGAACCGTGATATTGCAGAGCAACACCGTGGAAACACCCAGGATCCCTCCGCAGTATATCCATGCCTGAGTTGAAAAAACAGACGGACAGGAGAGATCGGCAAATGCTGCAGGATCCCGCATGATGACCAGGGCGGCGACCACGATCGTAATGGGAAGGCCCACCAGGTGGTTTACAAGGGAACCCTGAAGATCGCCTGTATGCCGGGCCAGGCATGCATTTACGGTACGTGAAAGTACCACTGAAACACCTGCCGCCAGGGAAAAAAGAGCGGCGCAGGCAGCGGAACCCACGGTACGGTCCATCATGATAAAGATGCCAAATAGAGAAAAGCCAAGGCCGATAAAGGATTCCCTCTTAAAGGGATGCTGCTCCATGCCAAACAGACCCAGGCAGTCAGTGGCCAGGGACGCTGCGGTCTGGCCTAACAGTCCCAGTGCAACAATGCTGGTCATGCTGATCTTTCCGAAGGCAAAATTATTAAAAACAGTGGTCAGGACGCCGATTGCGCCGCCCAGATAGATCCACAGGGGCTGATGCTGCCTGGGCGGAATCCGTTTTCCCTGTGCGGCGCACAGCACAAATGCAAATACCACCCCCACTATATGGATGATAACAGCAGCCACAAAAATCCCGTAGTATTCTGATAGACCTCCGTTGATAAATACCATTACGGCAATGACCACCCCGGTTAAAAAAGACAATGCGTGATACATTTTCCCACCTCCCTGCCTATATTGTACTGTGAGATATTGACAGCTGCATAGGACATATGTCATACTAGTCAAAACCTGTATCATGTATAATGAAAGGGGAAAATGATGCAAAGAAAGCCTTTATCGGACCAACATTGTGTGAAACTGGCCGAATATGGATTACAGGCCATTCCGCTGGATTCCTGCGTATGCCTTAAGTTTCACGCAGGGGAAACTATTTTGCAGGAGGGAATGCCCATCACATACCTGTTTGTGGTGGTATCGGGCAGCGCAAAGGTCTGCTCCACTGCCAGGAACGGCAAAAACCTTGTGCTTTGTTATTATATTTGCGAAGGTCTGATGGGAGATCTGGAACTGATGACAGATACCTATATTGCCACCACCAGCATTGTGGCTGTGACGGATTTTGAATGCATTGCCATACCTTTTCAGCGCAATGCCCTTTACCTTAAATCCAATGTCCGGTTCCTAAACAGGCTTGGGAGTGAACTTGCACTGAAGTTGATACGCAGTTCACAAAACTTTGTGTCCGCTTCCCTGTATTCGGGGGAAGAGCGTCTCTGTGCGTACATCCTTCAAACTTCCCACAATGGGATCTTCAGCGATATCCTTA
The DNA here is from genome assembly GCF_040545455.1 of Enterocloster citroniae. NCBI lineage: Bacteria > Bacillati > Bacillota > Clostridia > Lachnospirales > Lachnospiraceae > Enterocloster > Enterocloster citroniae. The sequence goes on from NZ_JBEPLZ010000002.1 coordinate 430,318, forward strand.
CCGATACAGCCTGTTCCGTGGGGATGAGTTACCGCCATATGTTCCGTCTTTTGAACCGTCTTTGTGAAGAAGGGGTGCTGGAAAAGCGGGAAAACGGATACAGGATCCTGGACAGGGAGTCATTGGCTGAAAAGGCAACGGAATTTTTATAAATGAAACGAAAAGACAGGATAAAGGCAGGAAAAAGCAGGATCCTGTCTTTTTTGTTGGAGAAAAACAGGCGGCCGATCAATTTTTTGAACATGCCTTAAGGCGGATGGGGGAAAGAAAAAGAAAAAAGTCAAGCCAGTCACACTTTTGTCCGAATTTAATATATTATACTATACCAAATCGGTATTAGAAAATATAGTAATGCTAATTTAGTGGAGGTTCATTATGAGCGATACAAATTATAATAATTGTGAGAGTGAAAATAGAGAGTCCTGTTATGAGTGCAAATGCTGCTGCGAGTGCGACAGGCCCCAATATCTTCCTCCTAACAGGACCCTGTTAAAGTGCGGCTGTCCTGGTGCTGTTACCCTTCCTCTGGCTACCATAGCAGGAACCAACTTTACAGTGGCTTCTGTGAACGTGGATACAAGAGGATTCCGCAAACCATGCATCAAATTTGAGTTTGCAAGCAATATCGTAACCACTGCAGGCGTACTGACCCTTAACCTGCAGATCTTCAAACAGTGCAAGAACCAGCTGGTTCCTATTCCGGTAGGTCCCGTATGGACGTTCTCACGTCTGGTAGCTGTTACTGAGAGCAATGCCTTTACGTTCTTTGTTTGCGACTGTGATATCTGTGAGGAAGAATGCTGTAACTACAGCGTGGTTGCAACTGTTGCAGGCGTGGCAACTGTTGGTGTTACTTCCATCAACAATGCAACTCTCTCTGCAATTGTAGTTGACAACGGGTGCGGCTGTAAATAAATTGATTCCATGAACAATGAGGAGCGGCTATGTATAACAGTAATTTCAGACGCTGTGGGTTTGGGTGCTTTGGAACAGGCAGGTGCAGACCCCAATCGAATTATCCCATGAAGAACCGTGTTGAGTCACGCCCAGGGCGTGATGTCAATGGCAGTGTGTGTTCCGGCAATGGACATGAGAACAGCAAAAGGTTACTGTTAAAGAGCTCCTCATTTGGGGGACTGGTTTTGCCCGAAGGCATGGCGGGGGAAGCCACGTATCATGTGGCTTCCCTGAATCTGGATACATCCGGCTGTAAGGATTTTCTGGTGCTTTTAAATTTTTCATGCAATATAACAGCCAATGTATCCGGTTTTCATTTAAGGTTTCAAATGTTTAAGCAGGAGAAATGCCAGCCGTTTCCTGTTCCCGTCAGCTCCGGCGTACTGTATACCAGGGCAGTGGCCAACACAGGATCCGATTCATTCACATTGTCGGCATGTGACCGTGATTCAATGAAAAGTCCATGCTGCAGCTACAGTGTGCAGGTGGAGGTGGCAGGTATAAGATCCGGCGGAACAGGGCTGATTGCAAACCCGGTCCTGATTGCTACCATCATGGAAAATAATTAATCTATCTGATAGGAGGAACTCCCTATGGAGGCACAAAAAATAAAAGAATATAACGTTTCCCGTATGTCGATTGAGAAAAATGTTATAAGCTGGGAAGGCCATGCGGTACGGCTTCCGGGAGTTGTCCGCATATGGGTGGGTGATAGTCCTAGAAGAACATTTCCAATCAGTATGGTACTTATCCTTCTTATGATCGCGCTGTCCGGACCGGGGATCGTGAACAAGGCTGTCATGCTGGCGGTCCTGGGCATATACATGGGCATTCATCTTAGATCCGGGAAAAAAACGGATACGCAAACAGGCGGAAAGGATCATGTATATCTGGAACTCTGCAGTGGGATGGTCTGTTCATTTGAGTCGGGAAGCGAATCCTTTGCCATGGAGTTTTATGAGGTGTTAAAGCATCATATGGAAGGGGATGCAGGTATGGCCCACTGTGAGATTGTTTTTGAAAACGGCGGTGAGATCATTAACCAGACAAAACAGGAAGAACCTGAAAAAGCATCCAGCGTCCTGGAATTGAATGTATCTGGGGGACTGAATGGCCAGATCGTGCAGGAATTGAAAAGGCTGTACGGCAGCTATACAAAGAAAACAGATACCAACAGCGAAGTGCTGTTGCTTATAAACGAAGCAGCCAGCCTGATGGAGAAAAATGACAGGGTTGGGTTAAAGTCTGTTTTTGAGAAGTTCATTACACTGGGCTTGATCAATGACTGTAATGAGCTGGGATTGGATTCCCTTCTTCAGGAAATAAGAGCCACCATTTATTAGGATATTAGTTATCATACATTTACAGCCTCTGCAGCCATCAGGATTTACCATGGCGGCGGAGGTTCTTTGCTGTGGGAGGCAGAAGGGGCATTGCACCTTAGCGGCCTGTCCGTCATATAGTAATATAGAGCTGACAAGCATCCCCACTTATTTTGAAAATATCCCCCGGATTGCAGGTATGCAGACAAAATACGGCGGATAGTAAGGCTGGATCTTATGAGCCATAAAGAGAGGTCAGCTATGCAGGATAGGCTTTCTAAAAGCGAAAATCTATGAATAAGGAGCAATCAATATGAATGAATTAAACAGACCAGGATACGAAGGTAATGTTCCATTCAGCAGAAACCGATGCAGCAAATCTGCGGCAGATATGTGCAGCTCATGCGGCTGCGGCGGCTGTAACTGCTGCTGCGGCCGTGGAGCAACCGGGCCGACCGGGGCAACCGGGCCGACCGGGGCAACAGGAGCAACCGGGCGGACTGGGGCAACAGGGGCGACTGGAGCAACCGGGGCGACTGGAGCAACCGGGCGGACTGGGGCAACTGGGCCAACCGGGCTAACAGGAGCAACAGGAGCAACCGGCCCTGCTGGTCCCACAGGGCCTACTGGAATAACCGGGCCAACAGGAGCAACCGGCCCCACAGGAGCTACGGGAACCACTGGAGCAGCCGGTCCTATTGGACCTACTGGAATGACAGGCCCCACGGGAGCAACTGGCCCCACGGGAGCGAATGGAGTGACTGGGGCAACCGGAGCCACGGGAGCAACTGGTCCCACGGGAGCAGATGGAGGAATAGGCCCCACCGGTCCCACAGGAGCGGATGGAGTAACGGGTCCTACAGGGGCTGCCGGAACAACAGGAGCGGATGGAGCAACCGGCCCCACGGGAGCCACGGGAGCAACTGGTCCCACGGGAGCAGATGGAGGAATAGGCCCCACCGGTCCTACAGGAGCGGATGGAGTAACGGGTCCTACAGGGGCAACCGGAGCCACGGGCATAAATGGAGCTACTGGTCCAACAGGACCTACGGGAGCCACCGGAGCTACCGGGGTACCGGGAATCATAGGCCCTACCGGTCCCACGGGAGCGGATGGAGCAACCGGCCCTACGGGAGCAGCTGGGGCTACGGGAGCGAATGGAGCAACCGGTCCAACGGGATCAACTGGAGCAACAGGGGTTACGGGAGCCACAGGAGCGATAGGCGCTACCGGTCCCACGGGAGCGGATGGAGTAACCGGCCCCACCGGAGCGATTGGAGCTACGGGAGCATCAGGCGCTACGGGCCCCACCGGTCCAACTGGCGCTACGGGTTCCACTGGATCAACCGGAAGCATAGGTCCCACCGGCCCCACGGGAGTAAGTGGGGCTACAGGTCCCACGGGGGCAACCGGAGCAACAGGAGCGGACGGAGCCACCGGTTCTACGGGAGCAACCGGAGTTATAGGCCCCACGGGAGCAACCGGGGCCATAGGCCCCACCGGCCCCACGGGCGCTGATGGAGCCACCGGTTCTACAGGCGCCACAGGTCCCACGGGAGCAAATGGAGCGGACGGAGCCACCGGAGCAACGGGCGCTATAGGGCCTACCGGAGCAGCGGGAGCAACCGGCCCCACGGGAGCAACCGGCCCCACAGGCCTTACCGGAGCAGCGGGAGCGACCGGTCCTACCGGAGCCACCGGAGTGGCAGGAGCGACCGGCCCCACCGGAGTCACCGGCCCTGCTGGGCCTACCGGAGCCACTGGAGCAGCGGGAGCGACCGGCCCTACCGGAGCCACCGGAGTCACTGGAGTGGCAGGAGCGACCGGCCCTACTGGCCCCACCGGAGTCACCGGCCCTACAGGGCCTACCGGAGCAGCGGGAGCGACCGGCCCTACCGGAGCCACCGGAGTCACTGGAGTGGCAGGAGCGACCGGCCCTACTGGACCTACTGGAGCCACCGGAGTCACTGGAGCAGCAGGAGCGACCGGCCCTACCGGAGCCACCGGAGTCACTGGAGTGGCAGGAGTCACCGGCCCTACTGGACCTACCGGAGCCACCGGCCCTACCGGGGCCACCGGAGTCACTGGAGCGACCGGCCCCACCGGAGCCACCGGCCCTACTGGACCTACTGGAGCAGCGGGAGCGACCGGCCCCACCGGCCCCACAGGTATTGCAGGCAGTTCTGCAATCATCCCATTCAGTTCAGGCATTCCGCTGTCACTCACAACAATTGCGGGTGGTTTGGTTGGAACGCCGGGCTTTGTGGGCTTTGGATCTTCCGCACCGGGAATCAGTATTGTGGGAGGAGTGATCGACCTTACAAATGCAGCGGGCACATTGACTAACTTTGCATTTTCAATGCCAAGGGATGGTGTGATAACCAGTATGTCCGCATTCTTCAGTACAACAGCGGCTTTAAGCCTTGTTGGAAGTTCAATTACGATTACCGCCCAGTTGTACAGATCCGCCACACCAAATAACAGCTTTGTAGCTGTTCCGGGAGCGGTAGTGACCTTGGCGCCGGCTCTTACAGGCATTCTGGCAATTGGAACATTATCTTCCGGTACAGTAACCGGCCTTTCAGTAACTGTAACAAATCAGACCCGTTTGCTTCTGGTCTTCACAGCCACGGCATCCGGTCTGGCACTGGTGAATACAGTGGCCGGGTATGCAAGTGCAGGTTTGGCTATTTCATAGACCTGTGCAATGAACATTTTAAATAGGTAGTCTGATCATGTGGGAAAATCCAAATTATGGGTTTTCCCATTTTTCCATGGAGGAATTACTGTGGCGGAAGGATTCCTCCCGTGAACCCCTTCTGGAGAAGATCATCCTGTAAAAGGGGTTCCTAACAGAACACACGTGTCCATTAAAAACAGGCTGCCACTTCAGCGGAATGGATCAGCTGGAATGACAGCCCATAGCATCAATAATCCAGGGCGTTAGGATCTTCGCCACAGCAGAGGACTTGTTCCAATGCGTGGAAATCTTGCCTACTTACTGGTGTTGATCTTTTTTTCTGCTAATGCAATGATCTGGTACAATACTCCTGACACAATGCACAGGATCACAATGGAGGTAACCACCATTGTCATGGCAAAGGTCTGTGATCCATAGGTGATGAGATATCCCAGGCCTGCTTTGGCGGATAGGAATTCACCTGATGGTGTTATAATAGGGCTGAAGCGACTGGACAAGTATAGTCTCTGATTCCCTTTCAGAAAGTACTTGCTATATAATCCGGCAAGTGCCCCAAAGCAAAGAAACAGGCTCCGAAGAGCCTGTTGTCTATAGTGTCTCTCATATCTTATCTATCTTATTGTTCATTATGCGGCTGACCAGGTAAACCACAAAAGGGAATTACAGATAAATGACCGCACAAAGAACGGTTGTTACGATTCCAAAAAGAACTACTAACGGAAGACCACACTTTACAAAGTCCTGGATGGTATATCCGCCGGCTTCCATAACGATCAGGTTGTTTCCAGCGCCGAATGGGGATGCGAACACACCGGATGCACAGATGCTGACAACCATTGCGCCTGCAAGAGGATTGATTCCAGCTGCCTGGCAAAGCATAAGGGCAATTGGAAGAACCAGTACAGTTGCAGAGGAGTTCATCAGGAACTGAGTGATCAGCAGCTGAAGGGCAGCAATACCGCCAAGCAGTGCGAGGGGAGAGAAGCCTGCAAGAACAGGTGATAACTGGGTTACAAAAAATTCAGCTGCTCCTGTGCTGACAAGTGCCTTACTAATTGGGAAAACGCCTCCCACAAGGAATACGGAAGAAACCGGGATTGCCTTAATAGCCTCATCCATGGTAATACATCCTGTTAAAACAACAAGCACAGAGCCGATAACACCAGCCAGCATGATCGGAATAACTTCGGTTGCCATTGCAAGAATTGTAAATACGAAAATAGCTGCACAGTAAGGCATCTTTTTCAGATTGTAATCTTTTGTCCCATCCACGGTGACATTGATATCCCTGTTTGGAAGCAGCTTAACGCCGATAAACATCATGTATAAGATACCAACGATCAGTAAGGGAACACCAATCAGTGAGTACTCGAAAAAGCCAAACTCGCGAAGTCCGTTATCCTTTAAAATACCGTTTGCAACAATGTGGGGCGTAGTACCTGCAAGCGTGATACATCCGCCCAGTGAGGCAAAATAGGAAAGCGCAAGTAAAAGTCTTGACCTTTTAATGCCGGCCTTCTCAGCCATGGAGCTAACAATTGGCATCATACAGGCTGTGGAACCAGTATCATTCAGGAATGCAGAAATACCGCCAGCCACAATACCGGTTCCTGCAAGCAGGCCTTTTTCATTTTTACCCAAAACCCCGATAATCTTTGTGCCAAGAAAATCAGCAAGCCCTGTCTTAAAAAATGCAGAACCAATGATACAGAAACAGATCATAAAAATGGATGTGGAGTTGGTGAAATCAGCAAAGGCAGTGTCCGCCTTAATGATTCCAAAAAGCGCAAGAACGGTGGGAACCAATGCTCCGGTGATAATAATGGGTATTGGTTTGAAAACTAAAAGTAAGATAGTGATAACAAATACTACGCAGGCGATAGTTGCTTGTACAGACATAGCATAACCCTCCTCTTATTGTCTTAACTATTTGATCAGGCCTTGACGTAAAACAGGGATCGACCTGGATTTATCCTCTTGTACATTTGTCAAGATGGATCAGTCAGATCCTCAGGATAAATGGCTGATCTTTTAATTGCATTATGTACCATGGTACTTATGAAGCATCAATCAACATAAGATTGTATTTCTGGAAATAACACTCTCATTTTTCTTTGCAGGTTAACCGTCTTTTTTCCCATATTTGCCATAAAGCAGCGGTACATTTCCTGATCGGCAACCTACGGATGATCCGGAATCTCCCCTTTCGGATCCTCCTTAAGCTTGGTATGATATTTTCCAGAAACAAACTCCTCCTTTCAATAAAATTTGACACTTCCATTAAACAACTCTTGAAAATTTATTTACTACTAGATAATAACACTAATAAAATTGAAAAAAAAGCAGAAAATTTAGACACATTGTATCTAAAAAAGTGACGTCAAAAAAAAGGCAATTAAACATTGCCTTTAGTTGAGCTGTATTTATTGAAAAAAATATGGTATATTTTCCCTGCAAAAACTAATAAAATGCGCGGTAGCAGATGATAACGGATACTCGGTTGATACGATCACATACCGGTCTGCGCTGACATTTCCGCTTTCTTCTCCTTCAATGTCTACAAGAGGGCGCACAAAGACATCTTGTGCCGCCAGGTCTTTTACATCAGATATGCAGACGATCCCAATCCCTGCCATGGCCTGGGCCAGCATGACAGTATAGAGCCTTGAGCCTGATACACAGGCAATGTTCGGATGAACCCCAAGCTTTTGAAAGGATAGCTGTAAAACATTTTCAAAGGTTCTGGGGATAGCAAGAGGGATGTTATCTAAATCCCGTATAGATACCGTATCAACATCTTCTGATATCCATGGGTTGCCTTTTGCGCAGCAGACATGAAATTTCTGTTTGATCACCAATTCTTTCCTGACTAACGGGGGCAGGGCCTTCTGTTGTCTGACAAAGCCCACATCGATCTTATTCTGTACTAAAAGCTCTGTGATCTCCTCAGACGGCCGTTCAAAGATACTGTATCCGATCCGTGGATGGGCGACTTTAAAATTTGTCAGTATATTATTAAGCACAAAATCAGGATGCGCCATGGTAAGTCCGATCCTTACCGTTCCGGCCACACCGTTTAATAGGCAATCAATATCTCTGTGGGCAGTTTCTTCATGGCGTATGATCTGTTTTGCAATTGAATATAGAATTTTACCCGATTCCGTTAATTCCAATCTTTTTGATTTCCTGATAAAAAGTGGTGCATTATATTCTTCTTCCAATAGCTTTACCTGATTAGACAGCGCAGAACGTACGATATGTAATTCTTTTGAGGTTTGGGTCAGTGTTCCATAATCTGCAATCATTATAAAATTTTTATAATACTCAACATTCATACTTATTTACATGATGTTTATAAAGGCAAAACATCATAACCTCCTTGTGATCTGTCGTAATAATCCTCCATCAAGATTTCCTTCAAGTGATATGCAGTAATTGTTAGATTTTGCTAGAATATAACAAATAAAACACTAAATTATAGTTATGTAAATAATATTAACAGAAAAATAGGGTGATTTCAAGAATTTAACAGTTTCTTAACGGCTCTCAACCAGCTGGAGATTTATGGAGGCTACCGTCCGCCTTAATGACGGAAGGATGCCTCCATAAAATGTTAACTGGCATGAAATGCTGTTATAGGACAATGATTAAAAATCATATAATGGATAAATGGTATTTTGAGAAGGAAATGCAGATGAATGTTGACAAAAGCAATGAGACTGCAGCGGATAACAATAGCCTGGCAGATATATTATCTGTGGACATTGACCGATCAATGCCCCAGGATGCAAAAATACAGGATTTTATACAAAAAATCGGGAATCCGTATTGTTTTAAATGCAGAGACACGGTCGTTACGGTCCGGTTTTCCGATACGGAATATACGTTTGAGGATGGTGTGATCCAATACCTAAAAAACAAAATGCTGTAGATTTAGGGGTGTTTTTTATGTTTCAGACGATCTATCGGGCGTTTCTTTATTATCGCCTGTCTAAAGAGGATGATTTAGAGGTTAGCCGCAAAAACTCCGCGCAAAAAATCAAAGATGAGAGCAACAGTATAACCAACCAAAGAGGCCTGGCACACAATTTCCTGCAGAATCACAGGGATATTTTGCTGGTAGATGAATTTTCAGATGATGGTTATACCGGGCTGGATTATGAGCGCCCGGGTTTTCAGAAAATGATGGCCCAGATTAAAAAAGAGAAGATAAATTGTTTGATTGTAAAGGATTTTTCCAGACTGGGGAGAGATTATCTGGAAAACTGTCGCTATATTGAACGGATATTTCCCCAAATGGGAATCCGCTTCATCTCAATTAACGATGGTTATGACAGTGCCGCAGAGCGTATGCCGTCCGATCATATTATTGTCCCGTTTAAAAATCTGATGAATGAAACTTATTCCAGGGACACTTCTGTGAAAATACGCAGCCATATGCTGGTAAAGCGTGAGGAAGGTGATTTTATCGCCCCCTTTGCTGTCTATGGTTATAAAAAGGATAGGGAAAATACCAATTTGCTGATCCCCGATCCCTATGCTTCAAAGGTGGTGGCGGAGATATTCTGCATGAAGATAAAAGGGATGAGCCAGAAGGGCATCGCGGACCACTTAAACGATCAGGGGATCCTGCCCCCGTTAGAATATAAGGCATATACGGGAAGCCGGTTTAGGACCTCGTTCAAGCGCAAAGACAAGCCGGAGTGGAGTGAAAATATGATCGCCCGTATTTTGTCCAACCGCGTATACACAGGAGTCGTAGAGCAGGGAAAGGTGAAAAAGGTAAACTATAAGACAAACAGGAGAAAATCTGTTCCAAGAAAGGAGTGGATTGTTTGCAATGATAAACACCAGCCTGTTGTTGACAAATTTGTTTTTGATATTGTCCAGCATTTACTGGAAACAGATACCAGGGTAGCGCCCGGACGGGAGGTGCTGTATCCCTTTTCAGGGTTGCTGTATTGTGCCGACTGCAAAATGCCCATGATCAGGAAACGAGATAAACAGGGCGCCAAAGAGTATATTTATTATATTTGCAGCAGCTGGAAAAACAACGGCGGGTGCAGCAGCCATCGGATCAATGAAAAGGTGCTCAGTGAAGCGGTTTTAGCCACATTGCAGATGTATATGAACGTGGTCCTGGATTTGGAACAGGCTTTATCAAAATTAAATTGCGATCAAATCAGCAAATATAAAATGGAACAAATACAGCAGGAATCAGAACTTGTACATGAGTCGGAAAAGAGGGTAAAACAATCCGCACGCGGTCTCTATGAAGACTTTAAAGGCGGAATTTTAAATGAGGAAGAATACAGGGAATTTCAAACGCTATATCGCACGGAAGAGAGGAATTTAAAAACAAAAGCCAAGAGCCTGCAAAAAAAGCTGGACAGTTTTGCTTTAAACGCAAAAACGCAGATCAGCCGGATCAACTGGTTTAAACAGCATGGAGGAATAGCAGAATTGGACCGTGCGATCCTTGCACTGCTGATCCGAGATATAAAAATATCGGATGGCCATTCTCTTACAATAACATTCAACTGCCGGGATGAGTTTGAGGATTCAATAAAGCGGATAAAAAGGGAGGTGGGAGAGCATGGCAAGAAAGAGTAAAAAAAATAAAATGCCCCAAGATGAGGAAATGCCGAAGCTATGGCGAACAGGCTCCTACTGCCGGCTGTCAGATGATGACCGGTCAGGCAACATAAGTAATTCCATTGAAAACCAAAGCATTCTTAACCGGGAGTATATCAGCAAGTGTCCGGATATGATATATGTTGCGGAGTTTATTGATGACGGCAAAAGCGGAACGGATTTTTCACGGGAAGGTTTTGAAAACATGATGAAAGAGATCATGGAAGGCCATATAGACTGCATTGTTGTGAAAGACCTTTCCCGCCTGGGCAGAAACTATATTGACACAGAAGATTACATTACCAAGATATTCCCGTTTCTGAATACCCGGTTGATCGCCATCAATGATGATATAGATACCGCTGCACCTGAATTTGAGGAGAAAATGCTTCAGATGCGTCTTAAAAACCTGATAAATGACTTGTATGCGAAACAGGTTTCTCAAAATGTAGGTCAGACATTTGACAAGTTGGGTAAAAAAGGGATGTTTCACGGGCCTGTGCCTCCCTATGGTTATCTGATCAACAATGACGATCCAAAGAAGCGCTTCCTGGTTATTGATAAGGCGGCAGCAGATGTGGTAAGAGAAATATTCACACGTTACTTAAAAGGTGACAGTCTTTACGCTATTACGAAATACTTAAATGAAGATCATATCCTGCCTCCCATGCGGCATTTCAGTGATTTGGGGTTATTCAGGTCAAACCGGCATGTAAAAGAGTCTAAATGGTATAAATCCACTGTAAGGTTGATTTTGGAGAATCCGGCATATTGCGGATGTTTGGTCAAACGAAAACATAATGGTTCACTGTACAAAGGAATTCCCCATCATAAAATTCCAAAGGAGGAATGGGGCTTAATTTATGACAGGCATGAGGCAGTCATTTCCGTGGCCGAATATAATGCGGCCCGGAAATTGTTAGAAACCAGGAAAATAGAAAGTGAAAAAAGGGAAGCAGCATCGGCATCTGCTAGAAAAAAAAATATATATGCGGGGAAGATGAGGTGCGGCTGCTGTGGAAAGCCCCTGATGAGAAGTTATTATTTAAACCGAAAGGGGGAAAGGAATTATTACCAGTGCTGTGAAGGGTACAAGTATAAGAGTACTGCTGGAATATGCAAACAGTGTTATATGAATGAAGATCCATTGGGGGAGATGATATCACGATTATTAACTGATTATACGGAGCTTTTTACGGAAAAGGCACGTATAAAAAATGCCTTGGCCCTGGACATAGGGCTGAAGAAAGATACAGACAGGATCGGCCAAAGGATTTTAAACTTAGAAAATATCAAAAGTCAGATGATGGAAAAGCGAAGGAAACTATATTCTGATTTAAAACAAGGTGTTATTGATAAAGAGGAGTATCTTTATGCAAAGAAGGAGTATGAAAATGAGGAAAGGCGGGCAGATGAACAGATAGACAGCATGAGGCAAGAAATGAAAAACATAGAAAAAAAGCAGACGTTGATCAACCGGTGGCAGACATATTTTGAAAAAGCTGTTTGTGAAAATGTGTTATCAAAAGAGCTTATAGATGGTTTTATATCAAACATAACTGTTATTAACTCCTCGCACATAGAAATCAGATTTGCATTCCAGGACATTTTTTGCAGGTCGTTTTCCCAGTCTGAGCGGAGCAGGGAGGCGGTCCATGGATAAACGGTATCTGATCAATTATCTGCGCTTGTCAAAAGGAGATGTGGAAAGGCGGGATGAGAGCAATAGCATAACCAATCAAAGAAGGATTCAGGATGAGTACATAAAGAACCATATACAGCTTCAGACATATGCCAGACTGGAATTTGTTGACGATGGATACAGCGGAACCAACTTTGTTGAGGTAAGATAACGATACCTTTTTTGCAGAGGGTGTTATCTTACCTCTTTTTGATGTATGTTAGATAGCATAACTCTTTACGTCGG